>NZ_FOXC01000018.1 GCF_900115605.1 Halolactibacillus halophilus | reverse complement strand
GTGACATGTGCAGCTGACGAATACTAATCGATCGAGGACTTAACTAAATTTTTGTTTGATGATTGTTTACTTCTTATCTAGTTTTCAGGGTATAATCCTATGGTTTAGTGACATTAGCGAAGAGGTCACACCTGTTCCCATGCCGAACACAGCAGTTAAGCTCTTCAGCGCCGATGGTAGTTGGGCTTAAGCCCCGCGAGAGTAGGACGTCGCTAAGCAACTAAAACCCTCATTTAAGGAAGTCCTTAAATGAGGGTTTTTTATGTTCTCTATAAAAAAACTCTTTACGATTACCGCGAGGGTTGATCGTAAAGAGTTTTTTTAAAAGCTAAGCCAAGCAGCATTTTGACCGGCATTGTGTCCTGTCACGAGTGCAGCAGTAATGTTATAGCCACCGGTATAGCCATGGATATCTAAAATTTCACCAGAGAAAAATAATCGAGGCATAAGTTTTGATTCAAGTGTGGTTGGGTTGACCTCTTTTATAGAGACACCGCCACCAGTTACAAATGCCTTTTCTAAAGGTAAGGAACCTGTTGCTTTTAATTCAAATTGTTTTATGTCATGAATAAAGAGACGCAGTTGTTCGTTGGAAATATTAGCCCCTTTTAAATCTAAATCAATGGCCTTCCTTTCTAAAATAAAGTGTAGGTAACGCTCTGGAATTAAGCCTTTTAAAATAGTTTTAATTGCTTTTCTAGGTGATTCAGCAATCTTCTCTGTCAGCGTATTGAAAAGGTGTTCTTCTGTTTGATGTGGAAGTGCGTCAATAAATAAAGAGACGTGTTTTTGGCCTTGGTTTAGTAATTTCACCACATACTGTGAACAGCGAAGCACTGCCGGTCCGGAAAAACCAAAATGCGTAAATAGCATGTCCATTTGATGGGTTACGACATGCTTATCGTTAGCATCTTTTACAGTTAGAGCAATGTCACGTAGTGCAAGTCCTTGTAACGCTTTATTTTTAATAAACGCTTGACTAGATAAAAGTGGCACTTCAGTAGGATAAAGGTCAGTGACAGTATGTCCAGCCTTTTTTGCCCACGGATAACCATCTCCTGTAGAACCTGTGTGTGGCACAGCTTTACCACCAACAGCAACGACGACAGATTTCGTTATAATTTTTTGTCCGTCTGCTAAAATAATAGTATGGGTATCCTCACCGTAATCAATAGCTTGCACTTTTGTTTCTGTCATTACTTTGACCCCTTGTTTGGCAAGCTGATTAATGAGGGCGTTAACGACATCTTTTGACTGATTGCTGACGGGAAACATCCGGCCATGGTCTTCTTCTTTAAGCTCTACCCCTAAATCAGTGAAAAACTGAATAATATCTTCGTTATCAAAAACGGAAAAAGCACTATATAAAAACCGTCCGTTACCAGGAATATGTTTAATGATCTCATCCTTAGGTAAACGGCTGGTTACGTTACAACGTCCGCCTCCAGAAATCGCAAGCTTTTTACCAAGCTTTTTACCTTTTTCAATTAAAATGGTGCTGACACCTTGTTCACTTGCAGCAATCGCTGCCATGAGTCCACTCGGTCCACCACCAATAACCACTACATCTGTCTTCATATTAAAACCTCCGTTATCGTTACATCGATTGATCCAATAGCAAACGATTATTTGTACGCAATGAAAAACGTGCGTCGGTTAGACGTCACGTCAAAAATCTGTTTATGACCAATAGTCTTATTTTATCAAACTCACTGTAAAAAAACTAGTCACGGCACTGATGGATGAATGATTCTCTTGTTTTTTCATATAGTTATTATCTAATTTGTGATAAAATATGTATGTATATCAAATAACAGATGAATATATATAGAATAGGTGAAGATATGTCAAAGAATACGATGTTGCGGGGTACGTTATTATTGACGGGAGCCTCGTTTGTTTCAAAGCTATTAGGAATGCTGTATACAATCCCGTTTGAAAGCTTAGTTGGTGCAACAGGGGGTAAATTATATGGTCTGGCGTATGGCCCTTATACGATCTTTATTAGCTTATCAACGGTAGGCATTCCCTTAGCTGTGTCAAAATTTGTAGCAAAATACAACTCGCTTGGTGATTATAAAACAAGTAGACGTATGTATAATATGGCCTTAAAACTCATGTTTGTAACGGGAATAATCGCCTTTTTACTACTCTTTTTTGGTGCTAATATATTAGCAAAGATTTATATTCCAGATAACGCTGAGGGTATTACCATCGATGACGTTGCGATGGTTATTAAAATGGTTAGTTTTGCGCTACTTATTATTCCATCGATGAGTATTACTCGTGGTTTCTTCCAAGGGTTTCAGTCAATGGGCCCCACAGCTATCTCACAAGTGATCGAACAAGTTGTGCGTATTGCTTTCTTACTTACAAGTGTGTATGTTGTGTTAAATATCTTTGATGGAACAACAGTGACAGCGGTCGGCTTTGCGACCTTCTCGGCCTTTATTGGAGCAATTGCTAGTCTGTTTGTGTTAATCATATATTGGAACAAAAGAAAGCATCATTTGAACCGTTATGTTGAACACCAGCGCATCCGACCGGCGGATTTATCAACGAAGGCGCTCTTCATTGAACTATTTCAGTATGCTGGACCATTTGTTTTTGTCGGGTTAGCTATTCCTTTATATCAACAAATTGATGCAATTACCTTCTCACGGACATTACTTGATGCAGGTCTAACGCAATTGGAAGTAGATAATGCTTTCTCAAATATTAATCTATATGGACATAAATTAATTATGATTCCAATCACATTAGCAACAGGTATGTCTCTATCGAGCTTACCAACTTTAACTAAGTCATTTATTGAAGATAATCGCTCGAGGTTATATCAACAAATTAATCAGTCGCTCCAAGTAATTATGTTGCTTATTTTACCGGCCGTGGTGGGCATGAGCTTATTATCGAATCAAATTTGGGGTGCTTTTTATGGTATAAATGACTTTATCACATTTAATGGTGAGATTCTTGGTTGGTATGCACCAGTGGCATTATTTTTCGCTCTGTTTACCGTGACATCA
Organism: Halolactibacillus halophilus; assembly: GCF_900115605.1. Lineage (GTDB taxonomy): Bacteria > Bacillota > Bacilli > Bacillales > Amphibacillaceae > Halolactibacillus > Halolactibacillus halophilus. Next base: position 50,540 of record NZ_FOXC01000018.1, on the reverse strand, counting down.
TCGATTTTACAGAGTATTAATCAACAACGATTTGCACTCTATAGCCTAGGAATTGGCCTAGTGTTAAAGGCTGTTTTAAATATCCCACTGATGCTTGCTTTCGGACCGATAGGAGCCGTTATAGCTACGTGGATTGCTTCATTAGGTACAGTCTTAAGTAACCTACTCAGAATTCAACGAGCAATTGCCTTTCCATTAAAAGCTTTAGTGAAACGCTCGAGTCTTATGTTAATTTTTTCAGGCTTTATGTCAATCGCGGTGCTATTTGTACAAGCAACCTTGTCACAATGGATTGACTACACCGATGGCCGTTTAAGTAGTATTATTATTTTAGTACCGGCGGTTACCATGGGGGCTTATATTTATTTATGGTTTAGTTACCGTTCGACATTATTAGAGCGGGTCATGGGTGAGCGTGTTAAAAGATTAAGTCGCTTTTTCTGATATAATGAATGAACAAATGCTACAGAATTTTACTTTTAAACAACAAAGGAGTTACACATGCGAATAGATAAATTATTAGCCAACTCAGGCTATGGTTCGAGAAAAGAAGTCAAACAATTACTCAAAAAAGGACAAGTGATAGTCAATGGGGTTGAGATTAAACAACCGAAGGAACATGTCAATCCAACACATGATGTCGTCGATGTGTTAGGGGAAAGACTACATTATCAAGAATTTGTCTACTTCATGCTAAATAAACCCCCTGGTGTGGTTAGCGCAACAGAAGATATGCGTGATGAGACGGTGATTGATTTGCTAGAATTAACAGATCAAGTAAGAGCTCCATTTCCAGTTGGTCGTCTAGACAAGGATACTGAAGGATTGCTGTTATTGACGAATGATGGTAAGCTCGCACATAAATTACTGTCACCAAAAAAAGATGTGGGTAAGCGCTACTATGCGAACGTAAAAGGACAGGTGACTGAAAAGGATATTGTTGCCTTTAAACAAGGTGTGACATTAGATGATGGGTATCATACTAAGTCGGCTGAATTGACTATTCTTGAAAGTGGTGAATCATCAGAAATTGAACTGGTGATTTCAGAAGGGAAGTTTCATCAAGTGAAGCGTATGTTTGAAGCTGTGGGTAAACAAGTTGTGTATTTAAAGCGGCTGAAGATGGGGGAATTAACTTTAGATCCATCGCTTGAATTAGGAGAATATCGGGAGTTAACAGAAGAAGAGCTAACATATTTACAAGAGCTAAAATAAGGTAAAAAAATAAGCTGCCAAATTAGACAGCGTGTTACGCAATATCTTGTTGTGGCGATTAAGAGATTTTCACTTTCTTTTTCGTCACATTCCATTGTCCTTTATATGGACTTTGGACCAGACCGTTGTAGCTTAAAACGTGTAAATCACGTTGAGCTGTTCGGTCAGTAATCTCAAACTCATTGGCAATCTCTGTCGTTGAAACGGGTCCGTGAACTTTAATGAAAAGATACACGGCTTTTACGCGAGTTAGCATCCGGTTTGTAGATTGACTCAAAAAACCACTCCTTATATCAAATTAATGAATCTTGTGGTGTTCTTAATCTCTTTAAATTATATTTTACACCGTTTTTAATAAAAATTCTACACTTTCAATGAAAATTAATGATTTCTTAATACAAGAAAGGATGAGTAAATGACGCATTATTTCCTAGCACTTCGATTTGATAAGAAAGCAACTGAAAAAATCAAGTATGTAAATGATGTGCTAAAAGAGTCAATTTCAGGAATAAGTTATAAGGTGTGGGTGAATGATGCGGACTACCACTTGACCTTGCACTTCTTTGGGGCGCTGGACCAAATAGACGTTGTCATTGATATGATGAAACAGATGGATTTGCCATCTGTTACGCTAACCTTTTCAAAAGTGAATGGGTTCGGTCGGCAGGATGGTTATCGGGTAGTATTTTTAGAACCACACATAACAAAAAGATTACGGGTATTGTATGAGTCTATTCAAGAAAAACTAGCTTTAAGAGGGTTTCAAACAACAAATCGCCCGTTTTATCCACACATCACCTTAGCAAAAAAGTGTCAAACGCTTTGGAATAAAGAAAATAGGTTGGCTCAAATAAACACAATCTTAATGGAAAAATATTTACCTTTTGATACGCAGCCGGTAATTTTAGTTTTATATAAAATAGAGCCTGATAAATTACCAAAGTATTCGGTTGTATTTGAAAGAAAAAGTCCATGAGGCCGTTTTAGTGAGAGGAGTGTGACCATGGCTCAATTGATCAAATTAGAAAATTATATCTCCCGATATGAACAAGATCCATTTCATTACCCTAGTCAATATATGCGTTTAAAGCAAGAACAATGGCAACAACTACGTCATACATTTGAAAATCCAGTCGTTCCTGAACAAATTGAAGAACCAAAAGAAGAGACGAGCTTTTTCAATCAATGGCGTAAACGAAAGAAAGACACAGATGAAAATGTTGTGGACGATGAACCAATCCAGGCCCTACCAAAAACAGAAGAACAACTAAAGGTCTATTATTTAAATCAGCTTTATCAATTTCAATTAAAATGGGCCTCATCTACGATTACCCAGATGTCTTTTATTGATCGTATGTATGAAGATGATTTAGTGTTAAAGTATTTATTACAGCGATTTCCTGATACGTATTTAGTGATGTATCATCCCATCTTCCATTTGAAGAAAGCAGAAGTGGAGGCAGATATTATCATTATCACGCCATTTGATATTTATATTATTAAACTCGTAGAGTTTTCTTCAGACATGAAAATTATCGCAGGTGATGATCGTCAGTGGCAAAAAGAAGAAAAGTCCGTTAGAAGTAACTTTATTAGTCCGCTGCTATCATTAAAGCGCACAGAGAAAATCGTTAAAAGTATTTTAAATTATAAAGAAGTTGATATGCCGGTGACTAAAATAGTACTTTCACGAAGCAACGTGATTGACTATCACTTGGAGCCATTTCAAACAATCTACATTGGAAAAAATATCCACGAAGACTGGGTATTAAAACAACGCCAATTAAAAACAACTTTAAAACATAAACAACTAAAAGTGATTGATGCTTTATTATCATTTAGTGACACGGTAAGTTTTAATCGCCCAGAATGGCAAAGAGAAGACTCAGATCAATTTAACTGGGAATAAATAACGCTTGATTTTCACCCCTTAAATAGGTTAATCTAGGTATAGTGTTTTCTTAAATAAAATGGCTTTTTGACGCTATTTTTGTCAAATGAAGTGAAAGGAGTATGCATTGTGCAGTATGTGTTAGGCAATGAATGGACAATTGAATCTGCAGGTGGAGCAACAGGAGAAGCTTATTTTGCTCAATCAGAAAATAAACGATTATTTTTAAAAAGAAATTCTTCACCATTTTTAGCCGTGTTATCTGCGCAAGGTATTGTTCCTAAACTGGTTTGGACAAAGCGTTTAGAAAATGGTGATGTGATTACGGCCCAAGAATGGTTGGACGGCAGTGAATTAAATCCTGAAGTATTACAGCATCCAAAAGTGGCCGAGTTATTAGGGCGTATTCATCACTCAACGGAATTACTTGATATGTTAACCCGTATGGGTAAAAAAGCAATGAATCCAATGGAATTATTCCGTGAATTGAAACAGATGATGCTGTCTCAATCAACGGATCAAACCAAACACCTGATGATTGAGCGGGCCATTAAATTTATGGAGTCCCACTTAAATCAAGTTATTGGCGTAAAACCCGTTGTCTGTCACTGTGATTTAAACCATAATAATTGGTTATTCACTGATAAAGGTGAATTGTATTTAATCGATTGGGATAACGCTGAAATTGGGGATCCAGCCATTGATTTAGGTATGCTCTTCCAACGCTATATTCCTGAATCTGAATGGGATACATGGCTCCATCATTATGGTGCGACAGAAGATCACCACTTGGTTATTCGGATGCACTGGTATATGTTATATGAAGCCATCATCGATTTTCACCAATTACAAACAGTTGAAGATGCAATGATAAAAGAACAAGAAATTAATGATATATTAACACGCGTCATGCGTTTAGTAAGAGAAAGGTGAGACTCACTCATGCGAGCACGACATAAACCGTGGGCAGATGATTATTTACAGGACCATCCTGAATATATCATCTTAAACCCATTAGATAAAAAAAGTAAGTGGCAAGATGTGTTTGGTAATGATCGACCAATTCATGTAGAAATCGGTGCAGGTAAAGGCCGCTTTGTTATGGGAATGGCGAAACAACACCCTGATATTAACTTTATTGCGATTGAACTTGCTAAAAGTATTATCGTTAGTGCAGTAGAAAAGGCAGTTGAAGAACAACCGGAAAACGTAAAGTTGATAAATATTGATGCAAGTGATTTACGTGACTTATTTGCCGATCATGAAATCGATCAAATCTATTTAAACTTTTCTGATCCATGGCCAAAAAATCGCCATGAAAAACGTCGATTGACTTACCATACATTTTTAACGCAATATCAACAAGTATTAAAACCAGACAGTAAACTGGTATTTAAAACAGATAATCGTGGTTTATTTGAATACAGTCTAATGAGTTTTTCTCATTTTAACATGTTGATTGATGATGTTAGTCTAAATTTACATGAAGATGATGATCCGCTTAATGTCATGACAGAGTATGAAGAGAAATTTTCTAAACGTGGCCATCCGATCTACCGCGTAGAAGCTTCTTTTAAAAGATGATAACCACATAAACAGTGCCTGTCATAGGCATGTACTGTTTGTATGTAAAAAGCCTACGGTATTAAACCGTAGGCTTTTGTGTCTAGTTGGTAACTTTTGTGTCAATAATGACACCGGTATAAGCATCTACATAGAACTCATACTGTGTATGTACGCCATTTTCAGTGCGGGTAATGCCTCCGCGGTAAACGGTATAGTTTAAACCGTGTAGTGCTAATGTTTCAGTTTTCATATAAATCCATGAACCACTGACAGGTCCTGCTTCTTTAAAACGTTCTTTGGCACGCTTAAGCGCATACTCGGGCTTGATTGGCATCTTATCTAGCTGGCTTTTTACTGTGTAACCTAAAAGTGTACCAACCCCAAGGGTAAAGAGTGTTTTTTTACATTGCTTCATGAACAATCACCTCAACTTTTTAGTCTCATTGACAGTATAACCTATTTTTAGCTGTTTGAAAAATGGAATTCATTTTTGTTTGTGTCAAGTTCTTCTCAGTAAGATTATAAAATAAAGATTTGAGTGCGCGTTTTTTCCAGAGTTCAGCATTTTTGCGTTTGCTGGCTATTCTCTTTATGTAACATTTTCACTACCCGAAAACCTTACATAAGGACAACGGTGGACTTAGTTAAGAAAGAGGCTCTTAACCAGTTGTCCAATCGCGCTTGAATTTGCACCGTTAATCGGTATGTCACCTTGTGTAGTGCCGACAGATGGACGTGTTTTCTGCGATAAGTTATAGGAGGGACATACGGATATTTTTCTTGATGTCTTTGCACTTATACTAACTGAGCGCTGAATGGTTTAAATACTTGCTTCTTAACGTCTTATTCGCGCGGGCTTGAAGAAGCTTCGCCATACCTAATGCGCCTGCTTGACTCCAATGCATCTCTCGCTTCTTAATGCGGTAAGAAACACGGCGTTGATTTGATTCCATCGCACCAAGGGTGCGCGCGCCATCAGGGACGTGAGCTACTTTATCACGCCAGTCAAAATACCGACGCCAACAATTCAGTCAGTAGGTCTTAAAATCACTGAGTCGCTTGAACTTTTTCGGGTCATCCTAGTTACTTTCATACGAATTCATTCACAAGATAAATTTGTATTTGTCAACTGAAATGTGGTTCTTACGCAATTTTGGGGATAAGGGGTATTTAAAACAGGGTATAGTAAAAGGGGTGATTGTTATGCTTCATTCTATCACGAAACTTGATCCTCATATTCACATTGTATCGATATCAGAAGAAACTGATAGTATTTATGTTGTGGCATTTATAGAATCAAAAAGCGCCACATGCCCGCATTGCCATCAGAAAAGTTGTCGCGCACATAGTCATTACACAAGAGTGATTGATGATTTACCCATTCAAAATAAGGCGGTATGTATTTATCTGAGAAGTAAAAAATGGTTTTGTACCAACACGTCTTGTGAAAGCAAAGTATTCACGGAACGTTATGATTGGTTACTTCCGACTAAACAGCGAACGGTTCGATTAGAAGACACTTTACGTGATATAGCTTTCGTCAATAATTGTATAAAAGGTGCCCAATTGAGTAAAAAACTTGGGATGCCAACAAGTCATGATACGTTACTTCGGATTATTTATCAATCAAACATCGAACCTTCGGTTCGTCCCTTTTGTCGGGATCGATGACTTTGCTTGGAGGAAAGGGCACCGTTATGGTGTGCTGATTTGTGATGGTCTCACACACCAACCCGTTGATGTGTTACCAGATCGAGAGAAAGAAACCTTAGAAAATTGGTTTAAAGAACACACAATGATTATAAAAGTGACACGTGATCGTTACACGCGTTTTAAAGAAGTGTTAGATGGCATTTCATCTATTACACAAATCCACGATCGCTTTCACCTCATACAAAATTTATGGACATTACATGATAACGTACTGAGAAAACTATTACCTAATCGTATAGAGAAAGATAAGCAGGAAAACGTACCAACACCACAGGAGATACCATTAACCAAAAGTGAAAAAGCTCGAATAGAAAATGCCAATAAAAAATGGGAACAAGCTTGTCATATGAAAGAATTGAAAAAAGAAGGTTATTCTCTTCGGAAAATTGGCGATATTCTGAATATAGACCCACGAACGGTTAAGAAATACATTGAGATGACAGAACCACCATCTCTTAAGCGCACAAAACGTCCAAAACCTTTAGATGCATTTCAACAAGAGGTTATACAGTGGGAGACCGACGGTCTCACCATTCGTGCTATGTATCATAACTTAAAAGAAAAAGGCTGGACAAAAATTACAGGCTGATAGCTATTACGATAGAAAAAACGTTAGAAAAATATTATGGCAAAATGATTTAGAAGATGAGAAGAAAAGAAAAATAATGAATGAGATACTAACGAAATATCCTAAGCTGAGACCGTTCTATGCGTTTATCACAAGTTTTCGACAAGCACTAAAGGACAGAGATATGCCTGAGTTTCGTGAACTCATTTTATATGAGAAAGATCGACAGGATCTATTAACTACACACTTCATTTCAAGACTGTTATCTGATTTCCCACCTACTTTAAATGCCATAGAACTTGATGAAAACAATGGCTTCCTAGAAGGTCAGGTTAATCGTTTGAAAACTATTAAACGCATGTTGTATGGAAGAGCAAGTTTCCCTCTCTTACGTCTAAGAATTCTCTATCAACCATAACTTCAAAAAATAAATGAATTTATACTTGTTAGGTGCATGTATTATCCCAAAAATCGCGTAAGAACCAATTCCCTATTGCCAAATACACCATAAGGTAGGTCGGCACGAAGAATAGCCTTTGCTACAATGTTAAGTGTAGTAAAGGCTATTGACATTTTACCTGACTGTCAGAATTCCAAGGAGAAAAGTTTCTAAAACTGATTCATACGTAAAGTTTTCTGTATTAGCATTTGTTCAAATAGTTAAGTAAGGTATTCGAATGCATCAAGACCATTCGCTTTGGCTGCCTGTATGATGCTATAGGTGATGACACTTGATAGAGCACAGTCGGTGCTCGTTGAAAAGTACGAAGCTTTCATTCGCATAACGAGAGGGCATATGCTACGTTCCGCTAAATTAATAGATAATCGTAAGGCATCATCTAATAGTACATTCATCGCTCAACTTTCGAACCCTAAAAAATGGAGATAGATCTTGATATTACTAGGTAAGGCATCAAACCAATATTGGGGTTAACTTTTAATATATGTTGTTATGAAATCTAAAAGTCCATGGGATTCCGTGGATAAAAAGTTTTAATAACTGATTCATCTAGAGAGTTATCCGTATTAGACATTTTTCTCAAATAGATAGGTCAGGTATTTAAAGGCATCAAGGGCATTAGCTTTGCTGTCTGTATGACGCTATAGGGGATTACACCTTATTAGCCTAATTAGCATTGGTTTTTCGGCTCAAATGAATGACTGCACGTTACCATTTTGACTATTATCGATTAAACGGCATATACTTTTTATATTTTTGATGAGGCCACCAAGCTACAGCTCTAGGAGAGGTAACGCTCTTTTGAATAACAGGTTGAGGTGTCTTTGCTTTGAGAATGTTATCTGTATATGTCAGTTGAAATGGTGTTCTTACTTAATTTTGGGGATAAGGGGTGGATAGGTTACACTAAACTAGACAGTTTCGTTAAGGTCGGTTAAACTTGTGGGACTAATCACTCGAGGGAGAGGCCAATCATGGAAAAAGAGCACGCTGATCATGGGACGAAAATAAATGTGATAAGAAGCAACCGTCACAAGTATTCGATATCAGTGACGTGTACTCTGTTACAAGTCCCTTGAGTGCCGTATTACTACGTCGCGACAAAACGTGATAATCAAGATAAAGCAATCGCAGAAGCTGTATTTAAAACACTAAAAACAAAATTTATTTTAGATGAGCAACTTGCTTCGCAAGAAGCGTTAGACCTTGGTTTATTCGACTATGTCAAGTGGTATAACAACGTCAGAATACCCGGTTCACTAGACTATCAAACACCCGCTGAATATAAGAAAAACAGAGCGGTTCACGCCGCATCATAAAGAGACGCGCACTTTATTTGGAGAGGCGAGCGTGCTAGCATCTAAGGCAAGGCCAGATGTTTTTATCATCTGTATGCCAGGCTCGATTGCATGCGAGTAGAGCGACAGTCAAGTGACAATAAGATAGCAGTGTTAATGTAAGAATTTAAAATACTAAGAAGCGATAGTCCGAGTTTCGCTTCTTAAAAAAGTTGTGCAATTTCATGTTGACATACCACCCTTTCTAGCGTTACATAATCAAATGTTAAAATTATCGGAAAAATCACTAAATCCTAGACTCTATCTAAGGATTTAATTCTATAACTTCAACATTACCATCCCAACTTATTGTTGCATTTACAACCTGATTCCTATCGATGTGAAGTGTACATGAATCACACATGCGTCCACTTCCTCCTACTACAACGGTTCCGTCAGATTTAAGTGTCGTTTGTCCCTTTGACTTAGAAGTACTTGTTTCGATTGTGTAATCAATCATCTCTGGTGTTGGTTCCTCACCAATATATTTCACAAATGTTTTTGATTGTTCCATTTGCTCACTAAGTAATTCTACTGTATGAGTGATTTCCCAATGATCTCCGTTACCTTCAAAATAAATAATTTCAGGTTGACCACATGCATTTAAAGTCAAAGACATAAAAATTAATAATAAGGCTTTTTTCATTATTAAATTCCCTTCCTTTCTTGTGTAAAATTGCACTTTACTAACAGAATTAAAATTTTATAGTTGATATTTTATTAAATGAAAACAGAACGCTATAATAGGTAGTTGTAACTTCATAATTTTTCACACAGGGGCTAGACAGGAATCGACCATCATCTACAGCTGGATAATGAATACTGTTCGGTATGAGGAGCATCTTTAGTAACTTAAAAAAAGGTATATAAGACACACTGCCTTGTTTTTATAGGTTATGTGAAAGAATAGTCGTTAAAAGAAATGAGTTGATATAACAATGGAATTAGAAACAAATAATTATTCAGCGTCTCTTCTCTATTATCATTAATTTCTATTAGTCTCAAAAGTTTAACCGAGCTTATCGAAATTATCTAGTTTAGTGTGGTGTATCCAGTATTTAAAATACAGTGTAGATACACCATGCTTATAAGTGACCCAAAAAATAAACAAGTGCAGTCTACATAATTTTACCACAGTAAATTGCAGATTCAAGTATTTACCTTTAATAAATTGTTTGTGTCAAGTTCTTCTCGGTAAGATTATAAAATAAAGATTTGAGTGCGCGTTTTTTTCCGATTTCAGCATTTTTGCGTTTGCTGGCTATTTTCTTTATGTAACATTTTCACTACCCGAAAACCTTACATAAGGACAACGGTGGACTTAGTTAAGAAAAAGGCTCTTAACCAGTTGCCCAATCGCGCTTGAATTTGCACCGTTAATCGGTATGTCACCTTGTGTAGTGCCGACAGATGGACGTGTTTTCTGCGATAAGTGATAGGAGGGACATACGGATATTTTTCTTGATGTCTTTGCACTTATACTAACTGAGCGCTGAATGGTTTAAATACTTGCTTCTTAACGTCTTATTCGCGCGGGCTTGAAGAAGCTTCGCCATACCTAATGCGCCTGCTTGACTCCAATGCATTCCTCACTTCTTAATGCGGTAAGAAACACGGCGTTGATTTGATTCCATCGCACCAAGGGTGCGCGCGCCATCAGGGACGTGAGCTACTTTATCACGCCAGTCAAAATACCGATGCCAATAATTCAGTCAGTAGGTCTTAAAATCACTGAGTCACTTGAACTTTTTCGGGTCATCCTAGTTACTTTCATACGTATTCATTCACAAGATAAATTGATCCTGATTATGCGATTCAATTGCTTTTTGATATGTGTCTTCATGTCTTTTCTTAGCGCCAAACGTACGAATAATTGCTTGTGAGACGTCAATGACTTTTCGTCGTTTTGTGCTACAAACAAAGACACCATTTGCCTCCACAGACAACACATTACTCTTTTCATTTTCAGGTAAATAATCAGTGGCGTCGATCATATGTTGACCCGTATCTGCTTGTTCCTTACCAACACGCCTCACAATATCCGCCACTGTTGAATAATGCATCTTCACCGCTGCCCACTCTTTTAACAAACATACTATTTCTCTATAGTTTACTTCTATCACTATCTCAGCGACTTTAAGCTCCACGAGATCAATATGACGTTGATACTTCTCAATACCTAGCCATTCGTTTTACGAATGCCACATGGTACCTTTGACATCGTTTCGCACTTGTATAATTTCAATGATGCCTCAAACTGAATTAAGTCGGTTATTCCCCTTAACATTCAATGATATCTAACATAATTTGTCTCATGAAAAAGCGCCTCTTTTCTAATGTGTATGGGTGTATACATTGATATTACGACGCTCTCTTTATTTTTAGGAACCCCCCCGAGAACTATTTTACACTTACTCATTTTTTGATGGACTATGCCTGAAAGTTAAGTCGACAGACTCAATCACTTTAGATCTAATACGCTGTTTCTCTTCTAAACCTAGCATGTTCAGCTAAAATTCGGTACAATAGAAATGAAAATATAAAATGGGAGGTCTAGACAAGTGAATAAAGAGACATTAGATATGTTTAAAACATTAACAGAACTGCCAGGGGCACCTGGTGACGAATCACGTGTACGTGCCTATATGAAAGAACAATTAAGCCAACACAGTGATGAACTTATTTATGATAAATTAGGCGGTGTATTCGGTGTAAGGAACGGGAATGGACCAAAAGTGATGGTTGCAGGCCATATGGATGAAGTAGGTTTTATGGTCACACAAATCACGAAAAACGGGATGATTCGATTTCAACCATTAGGCGGTTGGTGGGACCAAGTGATGCTCGCCCAGCGCGTACAAATACTGACAGAACAAGGACCGATCATCGGTGTGATTGGTTCTATTCCTCCGCATAACTTAACACCGGAACAACGTCAAAAGCCAATGGAAATGAAAAATATGTTGATTGATATTGGGGCTGATGATGAAGCTGATGCGAAAAACATTGGAATTAAACCAGGTCAATCAATTTTGCCGGTAATGCCTTTTACGCCAATGGCGAATGAGAAGAAAATCTTAGCCAAAGCATGGGATAACCGTTATGGCTGTGGACTCGCAATTGACTTATTAAAAGAGTTAAAAAATGAAACATTGCCCAATACTTTATACTCTGGTGCAACTGTTCAAGAAGAAGTTGGTTTACGCGGAGCACAAGTTGCCGCTAACATGATTGACCCCGATATTTTCTATGCCCTAGACGCATCACCTGCGAACGACATGTCGGGTGACGATAAGGAATTTGGTCAATTAGGTAAAGGGGCACTCTTACGTATCTTTGATAAGAGCATGATTACCCATCACGGATTACGGGACTTTGTATTGGATACAGCTGAATCAAATGATATTCCTTACCAGTACTTTATTTCACAAGGTGGAACGGATGCAGGACGGGTACATTTAGCGAATAAAGGTGTTCCATCAGCGGTTGTAGGTATTTGCTCACGTTATATTCATACTCATGGTTCTATTATTCATGTGGACGATTATGCGGCAGCCAAAGAATTGATTACGACTTTAGTGAAAAATACGGATCAAACAACTATTGATACGTTAACCACATATTAACCTTTAAAGAGTAGGTAGCCCTACTCTTTTTGCTTGATAAAAATTATTCATAGTGGGGAGTAATTACATGGACATTGTCTTAGGATCAAAAAACAAAGCAAAACAGCAGGCCGTCAATGATGTTTTTAAGGATAGCATGATTTACACAATCGATGCACCTTCTGATGTAAGTGCACAACCTTTTTCAGACCAAGAAACATTAGCCGGAGCCATCAATCGATCAATGTATGCCCGTAACACGCTTGAAAACGGCATTGGAATTGGTTTAGAGGGGGGCGTAATGGAAATAGGTGATCAATTATTTTTAACGAACTGGGGTGCTTTAACAGATGAGTCGCACCATACTTATGTGGCTGGTGGTGCACGCATCCCGCTTCCTAAAGCCATTGCCAAAGAATTAAAACCTGGCATAGAATTAGGCGATGTGATGGCAGACTTTACAAAAGATAAACACATTCGCCATCATCAAGGAGCGATTGGAATTTTTACTCATGGTCTTATCACACGTGATACTATGTTTGAACATGTGCTGCTTCAATTGAAAGGGCAATATTTAGCGCAATTAATCAAATAAGAATATTGACGGGTGATTCTGTAAATATGACAAATCGATAACAAATGTGTGTAAATACTGCTCGTTCACTTGACCTCGATAAAATTCACGGTATAGTAGACTATGGTTAGTCTTTATATGACGAATATTAAGTGCTTAACTACAATATTTATTATACGAGGAGATATATTTTATGAAACGCATGTTATATATTGTTTTGATTGGGCTTTCGTTAATACTAGCTGCTTGTGGCCCGTCAGAAACAGAAGTCATCACTGAACTGGAACAAGAAGCAAAAGCTCAATTTGACCAACAAACACAGGAACCAAATCAAACATTGACACATTTTTCACTCTATTTACCGGAAGGTTATAAAATTGATAGCAATGATGAAACAAATGTTGTGATTCGACAAACGGATCAGTTGTATTTGTTATTTCATAATCCATTTGAAGATAAACAAAGTCAAACATATTATGAATCACTGGAGATGTTAGAGGACACAACGTATTTACAATCATTTGAGGGTGAAGACTACTTTGGTTATATTTACTTGCGACCATTAGAGACGGATTATGAGTTACATGTTGGCATTGGTGGTACAAAAATAACGACACAAACAACATTAGATCAAGTCCAATCAGAAGCTAGCCAACTAATTACAATCTTAACGTCGCTTGATTTAAATGAAACAAATACATCAACTGAAACAAAAACGACAGACTAACAGCTGTCGTTTTTGTTTTAGCTTTTTACCTGACTAACGTTCTTATCCCTACCCCTTTTGATCTAATTTTATGATTGCAACAGTATTAACCTTTTTTAGATAGTCGTAAAATAATCACTTATCACACCTAACAAGTGTCTTGTCAACTGTATAAACTTAAGGTAAGATAGTCTGTAAAGATTATAAAATAAAGTAAGATTTGGGGAGGTAGTTAGATGCAAAATTTTTTACAAAGAAAACAGATTGAGATCTCATTTCATCAATATTTTATTAAAGCACTTAGTTTTATGGCCTTAGGTTTATTTAGTTCTCTGATCATTGGACTTATTTTAAATACAATAGGTCAACAGTTAGCAACATTTGCAGGTGCATCGGTTGTTAGTGATAGTCTAATGGAGATGGGGACGTTTGCGATGGACGGGAAGGTTGTAGGTGGGGCGATTGGGATTGCCATTAGTTACAGCTTACAAGCACCTCCGCTCGTATTATTTTCAACTTTATTTGCAGGTGCGTTTGGCTATCAATTAGCAGGACCAGTTGGTGCTTATATTAGTGCTCTATTTGCCAGTGAGTTTGGAAAACTTATTTATAAAGAAACAAAAATTGATATTATTTTAACCCCTTTTGTCACGATTCTAGTAGGATTTATTGTGGGGAGTTTTATCGGTCCACCTGTTGACCGGATGATGACAGGTTTGGGTGAGATTATTAACTGGTCAACGGCACAGCAACCATTTATTATGGGAATTATCGTGGCGGTTGTGATGGGCTGGGCACTAACCGCTCCAATTTCTAGTGTCGCGATTGCGTTAATGTTATCGCTAGACGGGTTAGCAGCGGGTGCAAGTGTTATTGGCTGTTCTGCTCAAATGGTTGGCTTTGCGGTCAGTAGTTATCGAGAGAATGGGTTTGGTGGTTTTATTGCGCAAGGTATCGGGACGTCGATGTTGCAAATTGCGAACATATTAAAAAAACCACTCATTTTAATACCGCCAACAGTCGCGGGCATCTTGATGGCTCCTTTTGGAACAGTTGTCTTTAATATGACCAATAATGCATCAGGTGCTGGTATGGGTACAAGTGGGCTTGTCGGTCAAATTATGAGTTTTCAAACCATGGGATTTGAAATGTCGGTCCTCTTTATGGTACTCTTTGTTCATATCATCGGACCAATGGTGATTTCATTCTTGTTATCCGAATGGATGCGGAAGAAAGGTTGGATTCAGTTTGGTGATATGAAAATTAATTACGAGTAAGTCGGAGGGATTATCTGTGGAAAAACTACAAACAGAAGCACAGTTTCACGAATTAAAACAACAAGGAAAACAAGTCTTTTTATTTACAGCAAATTGGTGCCCAGATTGCCGTGTGATTGAACCATTCATTCCTGAATTAGAGAGCAAATATGAAGACATAAACTTCACCCATGTCGACCGGGATGAGTTTATTGATATTTGTATCGCACATAATATTTTTGGTATTCCAAGTTTTCTAGCATATAAAAATGGAGAAGAAGTTGAACGTTTTGTCAGTAAGGACCGAAAGACGCGTGAACAGATTGAGGCATTTCTTGACCGGATCTAAGTGGTCAGGTCATTAAATAAGAAAGACAACAGGGAAAGTACTAAGTACTTTCTTTTTGTTTGTCTTTTGAGTCATGATACAATAAAAGTGGCCACGCGCTGAAAGGATGAATAGAATGTCACAAAAAAGTTTTGAAATAAAAAGAAAGCTTGATCAAGCCTTCGGAGAAACGACGTATCAAACACAGTTTGACCGGGAAACGGATCAATATCGTGTTGTTGACCAAGAGACGAATCAAGGCGTCACCATTCACCTAACAAAAGTTATTGAAAAATACGAAAAAGATGGAGATAAAGCACTCGCTCCGCTTATAGAAAAAGTAACACAATCTCTAAATAAATTAAAAACTAATCATCAGTTAATAGACAATGAAAATCGTGTCTTTCCTGTGATTCGCGCGGAAAGTTTTACTACCACTCATGGCTCGGATAAACAACTCATCTCAACGCCGCATACAGCTGAGACAACGGTTTTTTATGCGCTTGACTTAGAGACGAGTTATCAACTAATAGATGAAACAATGCTCCAAGAAAGTGGCTGGACGAAGGCACAATTACATGACTATGCGATGATGAATCTTAAAGCTTTGCCCATCGATTTAAATAAACAAACCGTCGCGGAAAATGACTTTTACTTTGTTAAAAATCAAGACGGCTATACGGCGAGTCGAATTCTTCATGATGAATTTTTGTCTGATCAAAAAGTACATGCAACAGGCGAATTATCTTTTTGTGTGCCTCATCAAGATGCTTTTATTGTCGCAGATATTCACAATCCGAAAGGATATGATATACTACAACAGATGGCTATGCAATTCTTCTCAGAAGGGCAAGTGCCAATTACTGCTTTGTCATTTTTATATGAAGATGATACGCTTACGCCAATTTTCATTATGGCAAAGAAAAAACCAACAGATTAATTAGAAAAGGAATGAGTCAAACATGAACGTGTATTACAATCAGACAGGTATTGGTGATGTGCTAATACTTCCAATTAAAACAGGAAATCGTTACGAAACAAGCTTCCGTCGTTTTGGAGACGTGGTAGAAATTTTTGATACGACAGATGAAACACTTCTTGGGTATAATATTTTTAACGCGTCTAAGTATTTTTCAGTAGAAGACGGTCAGTTTAGAATGGATGAGGCGTTCTTAGACAAGTTTAACAACGTTTTAAAAAATAACGGTCTAGACAAGCCACTTAAAGTTGATCTTTCACCTAAGTTTGTGGTTGGCTTTGTCAAAGATATTCGTAAACATGAGAACGCAGATAAACTCAATGTCTGCCAAGTTGATTTAGGAACCGAAATTGTTCAAATCGTCTGCGGTGCGCCAAATGTCGATAAGGACCAACATGTTGTTGTCGCAAAAGTCGGTGCGATTATGCCGGGTGGTATGGAAATTAAAGAAGCAAACTTACGTGGCGAAGATTCTTTTGGAATGATTTGTTCACAACGTGAATTGGGCTTACCAAATGCACCAGAGGAAAAAGGCATCTATATTTTAGGTGATGACGTAACAACCGGCGATGAATTTACATTTTAATGATGAGATGCGCAAAAGACCTTGTTCTTTTGCGCATTTTTTTCAGGATGAAAAAATAATGTAGAAATAAACTATTTTAACGAAAACTTTGTTAAAATAAAACTAATGACTTTATAGAGAGAGTGAATCATATGTGGGATAAATTCAAACAACACTTTAGTCATCTCTTCCATCCTGACCAAGACCAAGGTGCTGATGAAGAGAATGACGTTATACATAAAGATGAAGCGCAAAAAAATATAAAAAGACAACCCTATCGCAAAATTGATACGAAAATGACTTACTATTATCCGAAAGAACGTGAGTTTAAATTTCCTGTTTCAATTGATGAAGTAGGAAAAAATAGAGAACCTCATCAAAAAGAAGCGACGCTAGATAAAAAAGAAGTCCAAGAGCAACCTAAGGAAACATCAAACACGCACAAACCATTTAAAGTGACTGAAATCCCTTCGCCGGTCTATGGTTTTAAAAAACGGCTCCAAAATAAAGAGGTCACACCAGAAACCAATCGAATCACACGTCAATCAGCTGATACTGTGACAACAGCATATGTATCAAATATTTTAAACGAAGTGAGACGAATACGAGGAGAAATGTCGGATTATGCTTATGATCGAATCGGGCAAAAAAGACAGTCACTGGTTGAACCGCCTAATCCAAACGCCGAAGCTGAAGCTGAAGATGTGACACAATCGTTTGTTGAAAAAAAGAAAAAGCTAACGATAGCGGATGACGATGAGTTCACAGGAGAAAAACAAACATCGTCACATAACACTGCACGAGCTAATGAATCAAACACAAGTCAGGAAGTTAATGATGAACCAGCACTAAATAAAGAGCCAAACTCAAGCGTGACACAGTCGCCATTAATAACTCAAGAAGAAATTGACAGTGAGAACCAGGAAACATTGTTAAAGCGGTCGCCAGTACACGAACCGGCTAAGCGCGAACTTAACAAGAGTCAAACACCTTTCAACGTAAGGATGCGTCCGAGTGATAAGAAGAGGTACTATGACCGGTTAAAAGAGCAACAATCAAAAAGTGAAACGCAAACAAAAAATCAAATGCAAAGTAAACCCGTTGCTTCTAGTGAAGACGTTAAAGAAAACCTGTCGCGTTCAGTTGAATCTAGTTCATCACCGACTACACGCCCTGACAAATCTTTAACTGACGCACTGCCTCTGCATTTACTCAATGATCCGGTTGGCTCAGTAAATGAGGATGATACGTTTATTCATGAACAGTCGACACGTTTAATTGAGGCGCTTAGTCAGTTTAATGTGAAGGCAGAAGTGGTTAATGTAATGCAAGGGCCAAGTGTCACTCGATTTGAGATTAAACCGGAGACAGGCGTAAAGGTAAGTAAAGTTAAAAATCTAAGCGATGATTTGAAATTGAGTCTAGCGGCTAAAGATATTCGAATCGAGGCTCCTATTCCAGGTAAGCATGCCATTGGAATTGAAGTACCAAATGATGCAACTCGTCCAGTCATGTTAAGTGAAATTCTCGCTTCCGCGACGTTCCAACAGGCATCATCACCGCTAACGGTTGGACTCGGCCTTGATATATCAGGAGAAGCGATTGTGACAGATCTTAAAAAAATGCCGCACGGATTAATTGCCGGTGCTACGGGTTCGGGGAAAAGTGTCTGCATAAATACCATTCTGTTATCTTTACTTTATAAGGCGTCACCAGAAGACGTACGGTTGCTATTAATTGATCCGAAAATGGTTGAACTTCAACCGTATAATGCGCTACCGCACTTAGTTAGTCCGGTTATCACAGACGTAAAAGCTGCCACGCAAGCACTTAAATGGGCAGTTGAAGAGATGGAACGACGCTATCAACAATTTGTAGAAAACGGCGCCCGAGATTTATCTCGCTATAATGAGAAAATGCGTCAAAGTAATCAGAATACGTTACCGATGATTGTCATTGTCATCGATGAGTTAGCCGATCTAATGATGGCGGCTCCACAAGATGTTGAAGATGCGATCTGTCGCATTGCTCAAAAAGCACGTGCTGCTGGCATTCATTTGTTACTTGCGACTCAACGACCGTCTGTTGATGTTGTGACAGGGCTGATTAAGTCTAATATCCCTTCACGTATCGCTTTTAGTGTGGCCTCTCAAGTTGATTCACGTACGATGATTGATACAGCAGGAGCTGAGCGGTTATTAGGTAAAGGTGACATGTTGTTTGTTGAAAACGGTGCAAGACATCCGGTTAGAATTCAGGGGGCATTTGTTTCCGATGATGAGATTGAACGCGTGACGAGATATTTAAAACAACAAAGTGAGCCAAACTATTTATTTGAACAAGAGGAATTACTACAGTCTATTGAACAAGAAGAAATGACGGATGAATTATATGATGAAGCGTTAGATTTTGTCTCAGAAAATGAGACAATTAGTACCTCTTTACTTCAACGTCGCTTTAAAATAGGCTATAATAGAGCAGCGAGGATTATTGATACTTTAGAACACCAAGGTATTGTCTCTGGACAAAATGGATCTAAGCCACGTACAATCCTTGTTTCTAGGGAAGAATTATATCATTTACGTCAGTCAAAGCTATAAAAAATAAATAAATAAATGAAAATAAGGGGTTAAAACTAATGAAAAAAGAAATCAGTTTAAAATTAAATGGTGAGATTGATCGTTTGACCAATAAAACATTTAAGTTCGATGAACGTATCAAAGATGGTTGGTTTTCAGCTGTATATTTCTTGAAAACGAAAGAAATTGCCCAGAAAAAACGTCCGAATAATGAAGTGATTATGCAGTTTTTTCAAAAGAATCATGCGGTACTTTGCGGAACAGACGAAGTAATTGCGCTTTTACATACGTTTAGTGATGATCCTGAAAACTTAGAGATTCATTCATTAAAAGATGGCGATAAAGTCAGCCCATTTGAAACGGTTTTAACTATCAAAGGTCCTTATCAATCATTTGGTTATTTAGAAGGTATCATTGACGGTATTTTAGCACGTCGTACGTCTGTGGCGACGAATGTATATAACGTCGTAAAAGCCGGCCGGACATCCGGTACACAAAAACCGGTCATGTTTATGGGAGATAGAGATGATCATTATACACAACAAGCTGGTGATGGCTATGCGGCATTTATTGGTGGATCAACAGCTCAAGCGACACATGCGATGAACGAATGGTGGGGAAAAACCGGTATGGGTACGATGCCACACGCCTTGATTCAATTATTTGAAGGTGATGCCGTGGCAGCTTCAAAAGCCTATAAAGAAGTGTACCCAGATGATGAACTGATGGTGCTTGTTGATTACAATAATGATGTCATCACTGATTCATTAAAAGTCGCGCATGCGTTCAAAAATGAACTGAAAGGGGTGCGACTCGATACATCGAATAACGTTGTAGATAAATATTTCTTACGCAACGAACACATCATGGGACCGTTTGATCCACGTGGGGTCAATCCAGAGCTTATTTTTGCCTTACGCCTTGCGTTAGATGATGAAGGATTTGAGCATGTAAAGATTATTGCGACAGGTGGCTTTACCGAAGAAAAAATCAAGCAATTTGAAAAGCAAAACGTGCCGGTTGATATTTATGGTGTTGGACGTAGTTTGCTTGATAATAAAATTGGATTTACAGGGGATAGTGTCATTTTAAATGGGGAGCCAGAATCTAAATTTGGTCGTCGATATCGTCCGAACCCACGTCTTGAAAAGGTTCACTTTCATAAGTAGTCCTTCCTATTGATTTAGTTTTTATATATTCTATGCTATAATGCATAATTGTGCTGTTTAAGCGTTAAAAAATAGTAACGTTTGGACAGAATGAGAACAGCGTTAGACACTTACGGGGGTAAGATTTATGACAATTTATCATTTTATTGGTATCAAAGGAACAGGTATGAGCGCACTGGCACATATCCTTCATGATGAGGGTGAAACCGTTCAAGGATCAGATGTTAAAAAAACATTTTTTACAGATCAAGCATTGTTCGATAAAGGGATTAAAGTAGTCCCTTTTTCTAAAGATAACATTCACCCAGGTTTGACTATCATTCAAGGAAATGCTTTTGGAGATGATCATGCAGAGGTAGAACGAGCACAAGCTTTAGGCTTAACGATTTATAAATATCATGAGTTTTTAGGTAAGTGGCTTAATCAATATACGAGTATCGCAGTGACGGGCGCACACGGGAAAACTTCAACAACGGGCTTACTCAGTCACGTGTTGAAAAATATTGAACCGATATCTTATTTAATTGGGGACGGTACCGGTGTTGGTCATGTCGACAGCCGTTATTTTGCTTTTGAAGCATGCGAATATCGCCGTCATTTCTTGAGTTATGAACCAGACTATGCAATTATGACGAATATTGATTTTGATCATCCAGATTATTTTTCGAGCATTGATGATGTTTTTTCTGCTTTTCAGTCGATGGCGGAACAAGTGAAAAAAGGGATTATTGCTTGTGGCGATGATGAGTACTTGCATAAAATTCAAGCAAAAGTACCTGTTGTCTATTATGGTTTTAATGAGGATAACGATTTTCAAGCGAAAGATATGCGCGAAACCGAAGCAGGTACAATGTTTGAAGTGTATGTAAGGCATGATTTTTACGATACATTTACCATTCCACTTTTCGGAAAACATAATGTTCTAAACGCATTAGCTGTAATTGCGCTTTGTCACTATGAAGGTTTTGAAAGCAATCAAATGAAGCACCTAGAAACTTATGGTGGTGTTAAGCGGCGTTTTTCTGAAAAACGCGTAGGGAATCAAGTGCTGATTGATGATTATGCCCATCATCCGAAAGAAAT
The DNA here is from genome assembly GCF_900115605.1 of Halolactibacillus halophilus. Lineage (GTDB taxonomy): Bacteria > Bacillota > Bacilli > Bacillales > Amphibacillaceae > Halolactibacillus > Halolactibacillus halophilus. Next base: position 28,946 of record NZ_FOXC01000018.1, on the reverse strand, counting down.
TGAAGCCACGCTCGATTCAATTAGAAGAAAATATCCAAATAAAAAAGTAACAGCGGTCTTTCAACCACACACGTATTCGCGAACAAAAATGTTCTTACAAGATTTTGCGGATAGTTTAATGTTGGCTGATCACGTCTATTTAACAGACATTTTTGGATCAGCAAGAGAGTTAGTTGGAAAGTTATCGATTGAAAACCTAGGAAATCTGATTGATAATTGTCATTATGTCACATTAGACAATATCAAGACATTAACCAAAGAAGAGGCAGATATCATTGTGTTTATGGGTGCCGGTGATATTCAATCGTTCCAAACAGCTTATGAAAAATATTTGAACAACTAAGAAGGAAAAACTGATCAATCTAACGAATATAGTAATGAGTGGTCAGTTTTTTAATTTTTAAGTTTACAAAATTTTAAAATGGGGTAAACACCACTAGAACATTTTTATAAAAATAAATAAATGATAAAGGAGTGATTGGTATGGATAATCTTCTCTATATCTCGGCATTAATTGCGGCGATTGCTTTCGCAGTGCTTGTCATTTATCTTGTGCGCTTACTAAAAGAGTCCGAGCGTACGATGACGAGTGTAGCAAATACTTTAGAAGGCTTAGAGAAACAAATGGAAGGTATTACAACAGAAACAACACTATTGCTTAATCGAACCAATGCATTAGCGGAGGATATTAATCAGAAAGCAGATAAATTGAATGGACTTGTCGATAGTATAAGTGGTCTAAGTTCAACATTTACCACGTTTAGTGCTTCTGTTAACGAAGTGTCTGAGACTATTTCAAAAATAGCTGTTGAAAACAAAGAAGAAACGGCACAAGCCATTAAATGGGGCAATGTCGCTATGGAAGTTTTTAAGAAAAAGAAAGATAAAAAGCGCACTAAGTGATAAACTATATATAACTACTTAGTAAAATTTTAAGGAGGAATTATTCATGACAAACCAAGAAAATAAAACAAACGACAATATTAATGCAAAAGACTTTCTGATTGGCTCACTAGTTGGTAGTATTGTAGGGGCATCAGTGGCCTTATTATTCGCACCTAAATCAGGTAAAGAAGTAAGAGAAGATATTAATAAAGGTGCAACAGATGTAAAGGAAAAAGCACTTGTGTACAAAGATAAAGCATTAGAAAAATCTGATGAATTTAAATCTTATGCAAAAGATAAAACAGCTGATCTTCAACAAACAGTTAATGAAAAATCACAAGATTTCCAGTCGAAATTTAATGAAACGAAACAGACTGTCCAAGCAAAAATTAATGAAACAACAGAAGAGTTGAAAAAGAAAAAAGCAGCAATGAAAGCTGATGCTGACTGCGCTCAAGCAGATGTAGAAGATGCAATTGAAGAGAAAGCTGAAGAAGTAAAAGAAAAAGCAGACGAAGCTAAAGAAACAGCTGAAAGAAAAGCTGATGCAGCTAAAGATGCAGCTGAAAAGGTAACAGAAGCTGTAAAAGAAGGCGCAGAAGATATAAAGGAAAAATAAGTATAAAACATAAGAACCCTTATGACACTTCAACGGTGTCATAAGGGTTCTTTCTTATTGATAAGTTAGACATTATTTGAGTAACTTTGCAGTAATTATTTGTGTTAGGATTTTGACTCGTACTTAATCTCAAGTGAGTCCCCGTCTTGAATCGGTTCTAAAAAAGTGGTAGGGATATTATTTTTTAAAATACTAATGTGCCCGCGTTGTTTCATTAAATCAAAGTGAACATATCTGAACACATCTTGGAAAACAAATGTCGTGTCAGGTAATGGTTTTAAGGTCAACTTAGATAGTGGTTCGATAATGTCGTCATCTTGTATTTGACGGTCGTGATGATATAGGGCACGTTTAGCTTTTTCAATGATGACTGTCTCTCCGTTAAAAGTCACAGTGATGCAAGTGGTAAGATCTAAGTTGAGTAAATCAACCAGTCTTTCTTTTGCTACTTTTTGAAGCGGACTATAACTGATTTTATCTTGTGCTTTTAATTTTGTCTTAAGCGTAGCTGGTTTATTGTTAATGAGTAAACGTTCTGAAACAGCTTCAAAAGGTATGAATTTATCATCAAGATAAATCGCAAATATTTCAGGCTCATGAGCCAAGTAATGAAACTCAGATTGATTAAGCCACATCTCTAAATTAATTTGATCGATGAGTTCTACCCTATCCCCATCTTTAAGTATATGATCGAGCGAGGTTGAGGTATCATTTACTTTGATAATTGGCAAGACTTTATAAGGTTGATCATTAAAATAAATATTAAAAGGCTGAATATCACCAACAACCTCGAATAGTGTCACGTTAGGCTCTTGGCCGTCATCCCCTTTTTGAACGAGCATCCTGTCATTATGTTGAATTAAAGCATCTACATGGATATTTTCTCCGTTTAGCTGCAGCTTTGGGGGCGTCCCGTGCGTCCCAGGTAATGTAATGGTCTGATTATTAACTGAAATCATATAAGCCATACCAGGTCTTCCGTACATTTTTTTCACTTCAATGCCAGCAGCAAGTAAACAATCGCCAACTGTCAGTTGCTTCATATCAAATAAGCGAACGGCACGGTCGTTGACGGTCACGCTTATATAGTGCACCGGATTTTGTTTAGCGGCAATCGCAATACCAATCGGTGTAATAAATTCTGGACCTTGTGGAACATCGATGACTGCTTGTAAATTCTTAATCGCATCTGTGCCACGCGTTGCTACTCGATTCGTTGGCAATTGCAGTTTTTCAGCTAATACATGTGTCAACATTGGCGTTAAACTCCCACCACCGACTAACATGACTGCCTTAGGTGCACGTTTGTTTAAAGTCATAATTTCAGTAGCTATAGCTATTGCTAAATCATCAATGGCTTCTTTAATGTCCATTGCCAATTCTTTTTTTGATACAACGGTTTCAAAGCCCAAAATATCTTGTAAGGTGGCTTCACCATGTTCAGTAATTTCTCGTTTGACACGTTCGGCTTCATTAAAATCAAGTAAATAGTGATCACTAATCGCTTCTGTAATTTCATCCCCGGCTTTAGACACCATTCCGTATGCGGTAATCGTGCCGGCATCTGTTAAGGCAATATCACTTGTCCCAGCGCCAATATCAGCAAGAGCTACATTTAAACGCCTCATAGACTCTGGTATTAAAACGTTAATGGCAGCAATTGGTTCGAGAGTTAGAGCTTCCATGTCTAAATCCGCACGATTTAGTGCTGAAATAAGTGATTCAACGACGACTTTAGGAAGAAATGTTGCAATAATTTCAACTTCAGCCACCGTTCCTTGTTGATCTATAAGTGAGCCTATAATGTCATCATCTAATTTATACTGTAAGACAGAATAACCGACACAGTAATAGTGGGTAAGTTGGTCTTGGTCTTTTTCTTCTTCTGCTAATTCGTACTGTGCTTTTTGAACAGCACTCAGTTCAAGGAATGAGATTGCCTCTTGGTCCATAAGGGGTTGTTTTCCAATATCTGTTGATACGATGGTTCGTCTAGTTTTTAGTGCGCGCCCAGCCGCGGCGACGCACACTTTGTTAAGGGTGATCTCGTGCCGTTCTTCTAAGCGTTCTTTGACCTTGTGAATGATTTTCGATACGGCTACGACATCGTGAATTTGCCCGTCTAACATAGATCGTTCTGTATGTTCAATGCTTTCGTAATCAATTAATGTATAGGTGTCTTCTGAGACGTTTAGCAGCAAGCCGTTAACGGACCGCGTACCAATATCCAATGCGAAAATAATATCCTTCATAGTTAAAAACTCCTTATTAAACGATCTTAAACGCTTTCTAATCTATAGTTTAACAGATTTTCTCTGTCTCGTATCGTCTTTTTTCTCAGAAAAGTTTAAAGAAAATACTAAATATTTAAACAATGTAGTGACAATTCGGTTAATTTTAGCTATAATGAATGCTAATTATCCATTCTTTCGTTTTAGAAACATGTCACTACATGTTTAAAGAATATGAAAAAGACAAACCAATTACAGGGGGAATCAACATGTCAAATGAACAGTTAGATTTACTAAGAAAGCAGTTAGATGAGCTAAACGTGGACTTGCTTAACTTGATTAATAAGCGTGGTGACTTGGTTAAGGAAGTAGCTAAATTTAAGCCTAATCAAGGTGCAGACAAAAAATATGATCCCGTGCGTGAACACCAAATGTTAGAGAAATTAAAAAATCAAAATGAAGGTCCGTTCCAAGATGCGACCATCATTCATTTATTTAAAGAAATCTTTAAAGCTGGCTTAGAACTACAAGAGAAAGATTACCACAAAGAAATGCTTGTTTCGCGTAAGCGTAAAAATGAAGACACGATTATTGATATTAAAGGTGAAAAGATAGGTGATGGCCAACCTCACTTTGTTTGTGGTCCGTGTGCAGTGGAATCTTATGAACAAGTTAAAAAAGTCGCTGAACAAATTAAAAAGCATGGCCTGAATATGATTCGCGGGGGTGCGTTTAAACCGAGAACAAGTCCATATGATTTCCAAGGACTAGGTTTTGAAGGGCTAGAAATCTTGCGTCGAATTGGTGATGAGTTTGATCTCGCTGTTGTAAGTGAGATTGTTCGTCCACAAGATATGGAACAAGCAGCTGAATATTTGGATATGATTCAAATCGGTGCACGAAATATGCAAAACTTTGAGTTACTTAAAGCCGCCGGTGAAGTTGACAAACCTATTATCTTGAAACGTGGTATGTCAGCCACCGTCTCTGATTTTATTAATGCGGCTGAATACATTCACTCAAAAGGCAACGGGAACATTATTCTTTGTGAACGTGGTATCAGAACGTATGAAACATCGACACGTAACACACTCGATATCACTGCCGTGCCAATCCTTAAACAAGAAACGCATTTACCAGTCATGGTAGATGTGACGCACTCAACTGGACGTCGTGATTTACTTATTCCGGCAGCCAAAGCAGCGATTGCGATTGGGGCAGATGCCATCATGGCAGAAGTACACCCAGACCCAGCTGTTGCCTTATCCGATCAACAACAACAAATGAATTTCGAACAATTTGATGCATTCATGGAAGCTGTAAGAAAATAATATTCATATAAGCCTAATGGTACAGGTTGACCTGTCCATTAGGCTTTTTTATGTCTGTTTTCATTTTCTTTCAAAAAAACCAGTGAATTTAAGGCGAAGGCTAGATAAATTTGATATACTAGACAAGAGATTTTCTTGATAAATTTATGTAAGCTAGTCTATACTATATACATATGAATTAGACAGTGAAAATGATAGAGGAGGATGTAATAAAATGACAATTACAATATACGATGTTGCACGTGAAGCAAATGTATCGATGGCAACGGTCTCACGTGTTGTTAATGGAAATCCAAATGTGAAACCAGCGACAAGAAAGAAAGTATTAGAAACAATTGAACGATTGGGTTATCGCCCAAATGCAGTAGCACGTGGTTTGGCAAGTAAGAAGACAACGACGGTTGGGGTGATTATTCCTGATATTTCAAGTATTTTCTTCTCAGAACTTGCGCGTGGGATTGATGATATTGCGAATATGTATAAGTACAATATTATTCTAAGCAACTCTGATCAAAACATTGATAAAGAGATAAAACTGATTAACTCGATGCTTGAAAAGCAAGTGGATGGAATCGTTTATATGGGTGGTAAAATTACAGAAGAACATATTAATCAGTTTAAAACATCACCTGTTCCTATCGTTCTTGCGGCAACAGTTGACCCAAGTGAAAAAACACCATCTGTAAATATTGATTATGAACAAGCAGCATTTGAAGCGGTTCAATTGTTGCTAGACAATGACAATGACAGTGTAGCTTTTGTGACAGGATTAGAAGAAACAACTGCAAACGCATTGAAATTTGAAGGCTATAAGCGTGCGCTTAAAGATGCTGAAATAGACGTTCAAGATGATTATTTAATTCGTGGCGATTTAAGCTACCAGTCAGGTATTCAGGCTGTTGAAACATTACTTGAACTTAATGAGAGACTATCAGCTATTTTTGTCACCTCAGATGAAATTGCCTTGGGTGTGATTCATGGTATTCAAGATCGCGGTCTATCGGTACCTAATGACATTGAAGTGGTTGGCTTTGACAACACGAGGCTAGCTCAAATGGTTCGTCCGACGCTTTCTACTGTTGTTCAGCCAATGTATGACATCGGTGCTGTCGCTATGCGTCTTTTAACGAAGTACATGAATAAGGAAGAAGTATCAGATAACACTGTCGTACTTCCGCACCAAATTATAGAAAGAAACTCAACAAAATAACAAATATGCCGATATAAATTTTGTGTGCGCTTTGCACACAAAATTTATTTTATTTCTCGAAGCTAAGGGGAGAGTTTATGAAAAAGACAGATATCTTAACGCCGATTGGGATTACTTTAGGTCTCATCATGATTTCATTCGGTATTATTTCAAGTGCAGGTGTCGGTGGCTTTGTTGCATTCATACAGGTCGCATCAATCATTATCGTAATAGGTGGTCTTATGGCGGCATTATTGATTAATTTTAATATTGATCAAATAAAGTCAATGGGACGTGTCGTAAAAGAATCGTTTAGTCAAAATGAAACGGATTTAGAAGGTCTTATCTCACTTTTTGAACGTTTATCTGAACGAGCAAGACGTGAAGGTTTGCTCGCATTAGAGACAGAACTTGAAAATGTAGAAGACCCATTTATCAAAAAGGGCATTCTTTTAGCTATTGATGGAATTGAACCAGAAGTGATTCATGACATTATGAATGCTGAAATTACAGCAATGGAAGATCGTCACACTAAAGGCCGCTTAATTCTTGAAAAAGCAGGAGAGTATGCGCCAGCATGGGGAATGATTGGTACATTGATTGGTTTAGTTCTGATGTTAAATGATTTGAATGACCCAGCAACGTTAGGGCCACAGATGGCTGTTGCCTTACTTACTACCTTTTATGGAGCAGTTATGGCCAACTTGGTTTTTATTCCAATGGCAGGTAAACTAGAAAGTAAAACAGAACAAGAAGTCTTTATGAAACAAATCGTTGTAGAAGGTGTCATCGGTGTGCAATCCGGACAGAATCCAAGAATCTTGAAAGAGAAATTAAGTGCTTTCTTATCAGATGATATGAGAAAACGTCGTGAAGAACAGGGAGACACCGAGACGGAGGATGTCCGAAATGAAGCGTCCTAATAAAAAGGTTAAAAAAGGCGCACCGGCTTGGATGACAACGTTTAGTGACATGATGACCTTGATTCTAGTGTTCTTTATTTTGTTGTTTTCTATGTCTCAAATTGATGCCGCTCGCTTTAATGCAGTAGCGGAGTCATTTCGCAATCGAATGATTTTTACTGGTTTTCCTTCCAATCTAGATATGGATAACCCAACTGAAAATTCAAATCCAAATCAAAATGATGAAGGGGCAACAGACTTTAAAAATAATTTGTTTGATGAAGACGTTGAAGATATAGACGAATCAACAGAAGGAAATGAAGAAGAGTTAGATGAATTACTCGAAGAAGTAGAAGGTTACCTTGAACAAAATGACCTAGAGAATGTGATTAGTGCGAACCGAACCGATCAAGGCGTTGTGCTAGTCTTACAAGAACGTGTGTTATTTGAAACAGCAGAAGCAGATGTTAAAGCTGAAGGAGAACCATTCTTAGAAAAAGTCGCATTATTACTCGAAAATATTCCAAATGAAGTCAGAGTAGAAGGCCATACGGATAATCGTCCTATTTCAACATCTGTATATCCCTCGAATTGGGAATTATCAGGTGCAAGAGCAAGTTCAGTGATTCGATTGATTTTAGAACAACATGATTTAGACCAAGAACGTTTTATCTCAGTAGGATATGGTGATACACGTCCGATTGCACCAAACGATTCCGTTGAGAACTGGCGGAAAAACCGTCGAGTAGAGATTGTCATTCTTGAACTTGGCCAAGAGCTAACCTCAGAATAGTAACGTCTAACAAGCATGCTACAGCTCACCTGCAGCATGCTTGTTTTTAATAGATAAGACAAAAGCGACTCAGTAATGAGTCGCTTTTTAGGTTCGATATTATTAAGGTGTTGGTGTATTTGGATTCTCATCGGTTGGTTCTTCTGGCGTTTCGTCGTCACTTTGACCATCATCCACCGTATCGTCATCTGTTTGATCATCATCCTCTTGATTCTCATCTGGTGGTGTAGGTGTGTCGTCAGTGTCACCAGTATCTTCATCATCCGGTGCTTCCGGTTGTTCTGGCGCTTCGGGTTCTTCTTCTGTGAAGTCACCATCTACAAATGGATTCGATGGCTGTGATTCTCGTCCAAAATAATCAACGGCACGAATTTGGTAAACAGCTGGAGAATTTCCAACATTGTATTGATTGTTTGTCGTTGAGTCAAGTAAGCTGAAGTTACTCTCAGGATCATTCGCACGGTAGATGCGATAACCGATCACATTTTCACTGCGTGATTGTTGCCATGTGAGCACATTGCCTGATTTTGATACGCCAGTTGGCGTAAGGGGGCGTTCTCCGTTATCTTGAATATCTTCATCACTTAAATCCGGAAGTAACAAACGTCCCCAGCCACCCTCTCGAGAAGGGTAAAGGTCGGTTATATCTATCAGTTCATCATAACCTTTATCCTTTAGCCAATCCGGATTAAACATATATCCCGAGTTAGATGTGAACTCATTTGGTGTCTGGTCATCAACAAGGACGGCGTTATCACCTACGTTAACAACATTTGCAGAAATAATACTATAATCTTGTTTTTTTGGTACATATTTTGAGTTAAATATGTCTGAACCGACGAGTCCTAACTCACTTGTAAGACTAGACGGTGACATACCTGAAACTAAACTAAATGAACGGGATACAACATTATTTGGTCGTGTAAAGTTTTCAGATGGCGCCATAATTTCTGGCGCTACTTCAGTAGCCGCATTAACTAATTGCGCCCAGAACACTTGATTTCGACCACTGTAGCCAGTGTTCAGTTGTTGTTCATATTCATAGCCCATCCAACTACCGAGTGTGACGTTCGGGTTTGTCGCAATAAACCAGGTGTCTTTAAAGTCATTAGATGTACCCGTCTTACCGGCCCAATCGACCCCCGGGTTAGTAAGGTTTCGGCGGGCTGTATTTCCTGTTCCGCTTGAGAGCACGTCGCGCATCATGTCAATCACTAAATAATTGGTTTCAGTACTAAACACGCGCTCTGTTGTTGATTCATGCGCATATATTTCTTCGCCATCAACGTTTTCAATCTTACTAATCATAAAGCTATCGGTATACTGTCCATCATTACCAAACGTTGAATAACCATTGGTGTTTTCCTCAACAGTCGCATTATGACTACCAAGTGCCATTGAAGGAAAGCGATAATTACTCTCAGGGAAATTGGTGAAGCCCATCTTTAGTAAGTAGTCAGGTACCGGGTTCGCAACAGCGAGTAAATCAATATACGCTCTTGCGGCCGTTACGTTGTATGAACGTTTTAACGCATTTCTCACTGTCGTGAGTCCGTAATAACGAGAAGAGCTGTAGTTTGATGGCGTCCATGGACCACTAGCATCTGAGTAACGGAATTCCGCATCAGCAATAATCGAGCCCGGTTGTAAAATACCTTCTTCGAATGATGGCGCATAGACAAGTAACGGCTTAGCCGTTGACCCCATTTGGCGCGGAGCATTCATCGCAAAGTTACGGTTTTGAAGATCAAAATCACGTCCCCCAACAAAAGCTAAAATCGCTCCGGTTTCGTTATCTCTTAAGAAACTACCGACCTGAACAGGCGCATCATAAGGAATCAGCTCACCTGTTTCTGGGTCTTCAGTCATAATGGTCTTTGTAGTTCCGTCTTCTTTTTTGATTGTTGCAATTTTGTTTGGTCCGTAATTACTGAAATTATTTTTGACTTCTTGGAAGACGTCATGAATGTCTTTGACAATGGTTGTATGAATTTTGTAGCCACCTTGTGAAATTTCACGATTAGCTAAGATTTCATACTGTTCAATTAATGACTCATTAGAATTCAGCTCTTCAAGTGTGTAACCATCTTCAATAGCAAGTCTTTCTTTAATAATATCAGCCGCATCGTTCGTGATTTGTTGTGTCAAGTAAGGATACCGTTCAAACGTAGAGGGAGCTCCTTCGGTAAAGCTTTCCACTAAATCAAATTCAAGTGCTTCCTCATATTGTGCTTGGGTAATATATTCATTACGCACCATCCGTTCAAGCACGGTTTGCATCCGTTCAAGTCCTGGTGCTAAACCTTCATCACTTTTTAACTGACCACCATTGGTAAAAGGACTATACATGATTGGGCTCTGAGGAAGACCGGCAATGAAAGCGGCTTGCGCGAGATTAACTTCATCAGCGTCAACACCAAAAATACCTTCTGATGCGGTTTGAACGCCTGAGATGTTGCGACCATTTGCATCACGTCCAAAAGGCACTATATTGAGATAGGCTTCTAAAATATCATCTTTTTCCATGAAGTTTTCAACACGTAAGGCAAGTAAGATTTCCTTTGCTTTTCGGTCAAAAGACACTTCGTTGGTAAGGATTTGATTTTTAATAATTTGTTGCGTAAGAGTACTTCCGCCAGTTTGTGTTGCTGCACCAGTTAGTTCTTGGAATACAGCACGCATAATCGCCTTAGGAACAATCCCATTGTGTTCATTGAAGTACTCATCTTCTGTAGCAATAACGCCATTAATAATATTTTGTGATACATGATCGATCGTCGTTTCTTCGCGGTAAATATCAGAACCGACTTCACCCATAAAGATGTCGTTGGCAAAGTATATTTCTGACGTCGCTTCATAGTTATAGATGGCGGCGGTCATATCTTTTTCACTTCGCAGCGGTTCATCTTTGACTAAGGCGGCAAAATAACCAGCGCCTAGACCGCCGACAAAAAAGCCACCGACGACAAATAAAATAATGAAGAAGAGCAGTATATTCCACGTTACATCATAACTAATGCGAAATATTTTAGGGAGTTTTTGACTAAGTTTTTCCCATAGTTGTTTTAGTGTATCTTTATTAGGTTGATTCATTGTTTATACCTCCTAAAATTCCAAAATTAATTATAACACAAATGGTGCTTGAGGGACGAAAAAATCAGATTTTAATTAAAAAAAGCTTGCTTCCAAGCCACTTCTATGTTTAAAATAAAGACAATATCATATTTTAACGGCGATGAGAGTTTGCAGTAGTCATACACTTCCTTTTATAGAGAGCTGACGGTTGGTGGAAGTCAGTAAACAGTGACATGATGAATTACGTGCTTGAGCTTCTTTTTGTGAGACACAAAAAGACGGTAGTGATATCGTTAACGAACGAAGTGGCAGTGAATGCAATGAGGGTGGTATCGCGAAGAAATTCGTCCCTTTTTGAACGCACTGTTTTTTTATTTTTTAAAATTTTTTACCTATCTTTCTAATGAGAGATAGCATCCCATTAATATATAGAATAGAGGAGAAAAAAGATGAACATTATTCAAGATTTAGAACAACGTGGACTCATTCAACAATTTACGGATGAAGCAGGGCTTAAACAACATTTAACAGATAACATCGTTACGCTCTACTGTGGCTTTGATCCGACGGCGGATTCATTACATATTGGTCACCTAGTGCCAGCGCTTATGCTTAAACGTTTCCAAAAGGCAGGACACCGTCCAATTGCTTTAATTGGTGGGGGAACGGGTATGATTGGTGACCCGAGTGGTCGTACCGATGAGCGTCAACTGAATGATGAACAAACAGTAGACCACTTTAGTGAACAAATCAAACAACAACTTGCAACAATTTTAAAATTTGACGGGTCAGACAATGGTGCGGTTGTCCGTAACAACAAAGAATGGTTAGGCTCTTTAACGCTAATCGAGTTTTTGCGTGACACAGGTAAACACTTTGGTATTAACTACATGTTAGCGAAAGATTCCGTTCAATCACGTCTTGAGAACGGAATTAGTTTTACGGAATTCACCTACATGATTTTACAATCATATGACTTTATGAATTTATTCGATAAAGAAAACTGTACCCTACAAATCGGAGGGAGTGATCAGTGGGGGAATATTACCGCTGGTATGGAACTGATTCGTCGGACCCGAAAAGAAGATGAGGAAGCAAAAGTCTTTGGTTTAACGGTACCGCTTATCACAAAAGCAGATGGAACGAAATTTGGTAAGACGGCTGGTGGAGCGGTTTGGCTTGATAAGGACAAAACGAGTCCGTATGAATTCTACCAGTTCTGGATTAATACTGATGACCGTGATGTGGTGAAATTCTTAAAATACTTTACCTTCTTATCAATGGAAGAAATTAATGCACTTGAACAATCTCTAAGAGATGCACCAGAAAAGCGAGAAGCGCACATCAAGCTGGCAGAAGAAATTACTGATTTGGTGCACGGAAAAGAAGCACTCGCACAAGCAAAACATATTACTGAAGCACTCTTTAGTGGTGAGATTAAACAATTAAATGGTGAGGAAATTAAACAAGGATTTAAAGATGTTCCATCAAGTGACATTACCTTAAAAGATCAAACGCTCGTTGATTTACTTGTCGAAGCGAAGATTGCGTCATCAAAACGTCAGGCACGAGAAGATGTGCAAAACGGCGCAATTTATATTAACGGCGAACGTAATCAAGAGCTTAATTACACATTGCAGTCAGATGATTTAATTGACGGTGCATTTACCATTATTCGTCGTGGTAAGAAGAAGTATTTCTTATTAAATATTAAAAAGTAGTACAAGCTAGTATAAAAAGTTTGTAGCGACTATAAAGAAGAACCAGCGGGTAAACGTATTTGTTGTACCGGCTGGTTCTTTGTTTAAATTGCCCATTTACGGTCTTCGGTGAAGGAGACTGTGAGCCATATTTCATAAGGGTATTGTGAGAGGTAGCTATGAACTTGTTTCCGTATCTCATCTTGTTCAGAAATCGTTTCAATAATGTTACTGCCTGCTTTAGCGACAAAATCAACTTCGACCCATAAGGTTTGCCCGACTTTACTCACGCGGGTGAAGGCTTCGATAAATTCGTGTTGAATGCGTATCGTTTTTACGTACTGTTTGATTTGGTCGGGCACCTTGCCTTTAGGCGGCATGTTAAGAAGTTCTCTTAGACTTGATCCAATCTCACTGATGGGTACACGAATGAAATAGGCAGAAACAATGACGACCATAAATGGATCAATATAAGGGATGATATTACTAAATGTAGGTAGGCGTTGTAAAAGGACGGAAAGTAAAAAGCCGGCAAGTACCCCGACACTTACAAGGGAATCCATTAACCATTGGTTTGCTTCAGCATGTAACAGGCCGGACCTGACTTTTTTGGCGTGATGTTTAATATATACCGTAATACCAATACATAAAAGGGTGCCAAAAAAGGAATAGAGTAAAGCTAGATTGATATCAACTTCTCTGCCTCCTGTGATGATCGTCATGATGGCCTCTGCAAATGAAGTAACAACAAGGACTAAAATGACTAGATACTTCACAATCACGACAAGCGGTTCGATTTTGTCTTTTCCAAAAGGAAAGTTTTTGACATCGGTTTTACGCATGTAGTGGGAAGCAAATAGCGAAATCATGGATAAAATAAGACTAATCAATGAGTATAGCCCGTCGAAGACGATCATTTGTGCGCCAGAAACGATACCTAAAATAATCCCTGTAATCGCAAAAAACAATGCACCGTAGACGGATATGCGTAATAAATGGCGTTCATGACTTAACTGTTGATACATATACATGTCTCCCGTGTGTTAAAAGTATTTGAGTGAAAAACCAATCACCTCTGCGTTCATATTATATGACAAATTGGCAGGTGGAGTAAATAACAATCATTGGTCTATTTATTTCTTTTGATTATGAACAGTGAAAAACTGTTTAGTTATGTGTAACGTGATAAATCCCGTAAATATGTACCAATGATTGTTTGAGAAAATACCGAGTCGATTCTACGTTATAACAATGATAAACATGCTTAAGTTTTGTATTTTACTAAAATCATTGCTTCGCATAATCAACTTTCTTAGCAACAAAAAGATACCGTAATTTAATACTGAAATCAAAAAGTTAATAAGTACGATTATCCAACAAGAAATGATCTTTCTTATTTACTGTTGTTTAATTTCTGATAGGATAGAGAATATATATGTGTAAGGGAGGGTGTCAATTGTCAACAGGCATGATTCATCACATTGAATTATATGTGTCAGACTTAAACGTATCAATGAACTTTTGGGAGTGGTTTTTGGAAGGATTAGGTTATATACGTTTTCAATCATGGGAAAACGGCCGTAGCTTTAAGTTAGGAGAGACGTATCTTGTGTTTGTGCAAGTAGAAGACCGGTTTAAAGATAAACCCTATCACCGATGTGGCGTTGGTCTTAATCACTTAGCATTCCAGGCAAGGTCTCGTGACCATGTTGATGAAGTAACACGCATCTTAGAAGAGCGAGAGGTACCAATTCTATATCAAGATCGACATCCATATGCAGGTGGAGGCACACATTATGCTGTTTACTTTGAAGATCCAGATCGAATTAAGGTCGAATTAGTTGCACCCTGATCTTTTTTGAAGAATAAAAACCCCTTAGAAAACACTGATATAACAGTGCTTCTAAGGGGTTTGTTGTTGAATTATTTACAAACTTATTAACGTGAGTACCACTCAACAATCGAATAAAGTCTTGATATAGCGGTTTCTAGAGGGTCGACTTTTTCAACCCGCCGGAAAAACCGCCGGAAACTCCGTTCATCGTGTCGCTAAACGTATTAGCGACGTCACGTTCAAGCGTTTTATACGTGTGACCATAAATGTCTAAAATCATAGCCGGGGTATTGCCTAATCGTTCGGCCACATACTTCACATTCACACCTTTATTCATGAGAATAGTAGCGTGTGTGTGTCTTAGTCCGTGAATCGTAACATGATGTAAGCCGGTGCGTTCATAACAACGTCTAAGACCGTAAAAGAGTGAGTTTTCCGCAAAGGGTTTACACGTTTGATAGGACAGTATCACATAATCATTTTCTTTTAGTTTCTGCCCGAATGATAACTTTAATTTCTTGCACCAGGTTTTATAATTTCTTAGATGGTCTGTGAGTTGATCGTCGATAGGAATTGTTCTATAACTGTTATTCGTTTTAGGACTTCTCACACCGTCTTTATCCCTAGTACGTTTAACGGTCAATGTGCGGTTCTCAAAATCAATGTCATTCCAATGTAACCCCAACAATTCCCCACGTCTTAACCCCGTATAGCCGAGAACATACAGTGTTGTGTACACTGTTTCATTCTCATTCTTCTTAGCATCATCAAGCAATAGATTAAGTTCTTCGGCATTATAAAAATTACCCTTTAACCTATCGGCTTTCAAATTCTTATCTTCCATCGGAATTTTATTGAAGCGGTTTCTGTGAAGAATCTCATCTTCAACCGCTGAATTAATACCAATCTTGAAAATAATATGGTGCATCTTTGCGGTGCTAGGACTGTATCTTTTACGTAATTCATTGATGAATACACGCTTGTATGTGGTTCTATCTAGTTCTTGTAGCTTGTAATGGCCTAATAGGGGTTTGATTGTCAATCTTATGACCATCTCACGTTGATTAGCGGACGTTACTTTCCAATCACTCTTGTGTGATTCATACCACATATCAAACCATTGACTTACCGTTAGATTAGAATTCTTTACTTCCCTAGATTGACCATTCACCGTCTTAGCTTTAATTTCTAAGAGAGATCGGTAGGCTTCTTTTTCAGACTTAAAGCCTTGTTTCTTCTTTTCTTTCCACTTACCATTCGTATCTTTGTAATTGTGGCGATAAAGCCATCGTTTCTCATTCGACTTAGTATAGTAATAGTAAAGTTCTGAATCTTTTCGTGTCTTGTGTAACTTCATGTTAATTTTCCTTTCACAGCGTGGGCATACGTTTGAAAAGGAAAGTTAGTCCTTAAATTAAAACAAGTACTTTATATCAGCCTAGTATAAGGATTACTTAAAAGTAATTACTCTTTACTAAAATATTTTATATGATTTTCTTCAGTCAACTCCATATATTTGTTAGATATATACGCATCAATTAACCCTTTGATAATTTTAATGTCTATATCGTTTAGGATATTATAAAGAGAAAATTCCGATAAAGAGACGTTGTCTTTATTGATTTTTTGAATGTTATAGTTTCTTCCGTAAAAAACATGATATTGATCTTGTGTTAATAACCATTCTAAATCAAAGTAGGGTTTTTTTGTTGGTTCAATATCTCCATTTTTTTTATTAACTGAAAATTTATTATTTTTTCTTCTTTCGAGATCTTGCAATTCATTGAAGTTTGTTTTTATTTCATCACTAACATAATTAAAATATTCATGAAACAACTCTTTCGAATTTATTTTTTTGTATTCTGCGTATACTTCCAATAAATCAAGTCCATCAAACTCCTCGTTCTCAACTTTTTTCCAATAACCTTTATCATTCTTTAAACCAAGAAATCTAACCAATGGAAATAACACTTTCTTAGAAGGAAGTTTTTTACCGTTTTCAATTTGGCTTATATACGTTGGCGATACGTCTACAAAGTCAGCAACTTCATAAACAGTTTTCTTTCTGAAAGAACGATATTTCTTAATAAGTAATGCAAAATCGTTATATTCCATGCTCTCACCTCGTGTTTATATTTATTCATAATATAACACAATCTTAAAAGTTTATAAACTAAATTTTTATTGTTGACAAACAAAGGTTATTTTTATATGATTAGTTTATGAACTAAAATAAGTTCATAAACAAAAGTGAGGTGATGAAAAATATGGTTATAAAATATCAACCTAAGCGCATAAATATTTTAGTTGCTATGGCAAGAAAAGGATTAAATCAAAAAGAATTAGGTGTACGAGCGAAAGTAAACAAAGCTACCATATCATTATTTTTAAATGAAAAAAGAAATAGATCTATAACACCTAAAACAGCTAATAAAATAGCCGAAGCACTTGAATGTGATGTGCTAGAGTTATTTGATTATCAGATAAAGGAAGTCAATAAAATGTATGAAAATTAATAAGAGGTGAACAAAGATGAATGAAAAAAAGGCAGATGAAAAGTGGATCATATTCACAAAAGAAGAAACGTATTTCATTTTTAATATTCACCAGGTTTCAAAATTAGAAAATCAGTTTCGCAAGCAAGGGGTTAAGTATAGAACCATCTACTACTTGAATAACAAGCCGGTAACATACGAAATTGGTCAAGGCTATCAAGAAATGTCTAGCAATGAAGAAATGGAAATCATTCGTGACGTTCAACCGGTAGTTGAAGAAATTGAAGAAGTTGAAGAAGTGAAAACTGTGGACACCACAGAGGATAAGCTTAGCAATAATAATAATGATGGTGAAACGGAAAGAGGTGAGATTGATGCCATTAGCAAACATAGAAGTGTCCGTGAATGAAGAAGAAATTAAGCAGCACGTTTACGATCGCTTGGATGAAATGATACGTGAATCACTCATTCTCATTGATGTAGACACATTAGCGAAGAAGATGTGTATATCCAAACGCTTTCTAGAAGATGAATTCCTTTCAGACATACGAATGAAAGCTATTGAAAGACGTAAGTCAAGAAAGAGATTGTACTTCTACGATGAAGTCATACCGGTTATTAAAGAAATTGTTTATGAAAAGTTTTAAAAAATAATAAAAAGCGTGGGCATACGTTTATTTATAAAATCTATTAATCTATCAGAAAAAAAGGGAGATTATTACGCAATGAGAACAACGAAAAACTTATTTCCGATTTATAAGAGAGCATTTTTCAATGCAACAAGAGAAGCGATTGCTAATGAAGAAAATAAGAGCCTTTTTCACAAGACACTATTCAACGGGGTTAAAATGTTTTGTCATGCTCCAAAGTCAACATCCTATCAAGGTGATCTCGATTTGTTTCATATAGCAGAGGCGGTAAAGCATACAGTTGGTTACCTTACACCTATTGAATTTATGAACATTTTTCCACCGGAGAAAGTTTATGATGGACACAAATATGAGGTGAAAGACTATTTTAGCACTATGGAAGAAGTGAAAAAGCTAGACCTCGATGAACCTATCGCTAATCAAATAAATCCTTTGTCATTTATGTTCGAGTATCATAACTGGGACGTTCATCGTTTTAATATTAAATTATTGAAGATAATTAGCAATTTAAAACAAGCGCAAGGACAATTGGGGCTGTCTGAGGAGTTTATGGCTGCTCATGGTATAGAAACACCTAATACCTTTAAAAACAGTCGGGGACAAACTATGTATGTTTGTCACGGTAAGCCTGTAGCTATTGAAGAGCAAAAGAAAACAGGCCATTTACAGGTTGTCAAATGAAGCGAATCAATGGTTACTTTTTTGACACAGAAGAATTTCATTTGGACATGCTTCTGTTCTATGTTCCCATCGTTGCTACACTTTTAATACCTGTTATATTGGCCTGTCTTGAATAGTACCTCAACAATACTATTCTAGCAAATAAAAGCTTAAAAATAAAGTAGGTGATCATATTATACCAGAAAACAGCGCTATCCCTCAAGAGCTTACCGCCTTTAAACAGTGGGTAGTGTGGAAACTTGAGGAAGTAAAAAGCAAACAAACAAAAGTACCTTATCAAATCAACGGGAAAAAAGCTAATGCTACAAATTTAAAAACATGGACAAGTTACGATAAAGCTTTAAATAATTTCGAGCTTGGTAAAACGAATGGGATTGGTTTTGTTTTAACAGATAATGACCCCTTTACTTGCATTGATCTAGATAACTGTATTCAAGATGGGGTTATTACATCAGAAGTTAAAGCACTTGTAGATACGATAGATTCGTATACAGAGTACAGTCAATCAGGTAATGGACTTCATATATGGGTGAAAGGTAAAAAGCCTGGAACACGGTCAAAAAACTCAAAAAAAGGCATAGAAATATATGATAATAAGCGATTTATCATTATGACCGGCAACCATGTAGAAGGTACACCACTAGAAATAATTGATCGCCAAGATATACTTGATTACATTTATGACAGTTATTTCGGTACCACAAGTGAAAACGTTAAACCTGGTCCAAAAATGGACTCAAGTGATAATTCAAAATTAAGTAGCCCCAAATTATCAGATCAAGACGTAATCAATATAGCAAGTAAAGCTAAAAATGGTGACCACTTTAAGGCACTATATTCGGGTGAGTATAGTGCATATGGAAGTCAGTCAGAAGCGGACATAGCCTTGTGTAATATCATTGCTTTTTACACACAAGACATGGAACAAATTGACCGTATCTTCTCAAGTAGCGGATTATATCGAGAAAAATGGGATCGTGAGGACTATAAGACCTGGACAATTCAAAAGGCAGTTAATAGTCTTACAACCACTTATCAAAAGACAAGTAGTTCCAACGATTCTCAATTACAGACAAAAGGTATAACCATTCCTAAGCCTTATAGTGTAGGAAAAAACGGCATGCTTTACGAGATTAAAACAAAAAAAGTTGATGGGATGGATATGGAGGTGCCTGTTTTTGTTTCACGAAAAACACCATTCCTAACGAAAGAATTTCATAACGTTGAATATAATCAACTCTTTTATGAAATCGAATGGGAGGAACCGTATGGAACCGTTAGAGAAGTCGTGCCAGCTTCCACAATTTCATCAAGAAGAGAGTTACTAGAGTTAAGTAATAAAGGTTTTTCGGTTAATGACAATAATGTTAAACACTTGATTCAGTATCTAGACACTTATCAAGCTTACAATTCTGTTGAAAAATTCCATGCGGTGGAGAGAATAGGCAAAATAAAAGGAAAGGTTATTCACCCACTTATGAATGATAACGTTGAAATAATTTCAATAGATCATGGGGAGAAACAACTACTAGAAGCCTTTCAAGTAAAAGGGACATCTGAAGAGTGGAAACGCGAGGTCTTTGAACGTATTAAAGATAGTCCAAAAGCAGTTTTTATGTTATTGGCCAGTTTCGCTAGTGTAATCATAAGTGATCTAAAGGTTCCGCCTTTTATAGTTGAACTATATAGTGGCACTTCACAAGGGAAAACGACCGTATTAAGAATCATCTGCACTGTGTGGGGGAATAGCAGAGATTTTCTAAACTATTGGCACTCAACCAATGTTGGTATTGAACGGAAATCCGCCTTTTTGAATAGCTTTCCTTTTATAATTGACGACACAAAAAACGCGGCAGATGAGAAAATTCTAAAAAGCGCAATCTATCAATTTAGTACGGGACGTTCAAAAGGTCGTGGAAGCTTAAAAGGCAGTCAAAGAGAGTATACATGGCAAAACATTATGCTAAGTACTGGTGAGGTATCGCTCAATGAATATGTTAGAAATCATGGTGGGGCTGCTGCAAGAATTATCCCCTTAAGTGGCCAACCTTTAAAAAGAGACTTTGACAATGTAGATAAGTTAGAAAGGGCCATTGAAGAATACCACGGAGCCATTGGAATAGATTTTCTAAACGTTTGGAATCAGTGCAAGGATGACTTCATTCCAGAGTATCACAAGTTCAAAAGCTATTACGTCAAGAAGGCCAAAGATAATGATGTACTGGCCAGGATAGCCAATTATTACGCATCTATCCACTTCACCGGCAGTGTTTTGAAGGAGAAGTTAGGATTAGATATTGACCTGAAAGCTATCTCCACCTTATTTGATGAAATGGCAGAAGAAAATAAAAACACAGACAAGGCAATGCAATTTTTAGAAGATATTCTTATGGATTTGGATAGTGATCGAAACGCTATTAGGGGCTTGCGATTGGTACATAACAATCGAATGAAAGCTATTTATGTGAATGATACTAAACAGCTTTATCTAATGCCCCAATATTTAAAGGAGTTTTTAAAAACTGAAACAAGTCAGATTCGAGGCGAGTGGCTTAGAAGAGGTATTACTGTTGCGAGTATGAGAAATGGAAAAGAAACAGATGGAGTTCAATTCAAACATAAAGGAGAAAAGTTTAGAGCAATCCCACTAAACATGGAAGTTGTAAATGAATTAGGCTTTGATTTTCACGAGGAAATATCACAGGGGTACCCAAAATAGGCTTACGGTACCCAAAATATTGGATGAGTAATAGAATTGGGTACCGTTACAAAACCAGTATTGACAAGGGTTTTAAGGTGATAGTACCCAAAGTACCCAAAGTACCCAAATAAATAGTATACGTATGTATTTAAAATATGAATGGGGCTTAAAAGTAATACGTGACTCATATATATATTGTTATAAAAAAATGGGTACTTTGGGTACCGTCAGCTAACACTTACAGCCACAAGGGGTTGGTCGGTACCCAATAAAAAAACAATTGAGTACTTTGGGTACCGTGAGATAAAAAGAAACTGAAAGAAGTGTGGGATTAAAAGTACTTAGCCATGTGATTCACCGTCATCAGCATGAAAGTATATTAGTCACTTTAAAGGGGGTGAGAGAATGAACGTAAATAGTTTCAGGGTTAAACTTTTTCGATCAACAGATGCTGAACAGTTAACGAATGATGTAAATGATTATTTGCACATTTGTGATAGAGAAGGTACTGACATACTCGATGTCACATATCAACCGTATCGTGCTTCAGGTGGTGCCACAATTCATACGTATACAGTTAAACATGCTGCGTATACGCGTGAAGAAGTTGAACAGTATCATAAGCGAAATTAGATTATGAATTATTCTATGATCACCTCATAGCCATGTGATTTTTTAAAAATACAAAAAAAAGAGGAGACTGACAAATGTCTGTAGATGTAATAAAAATGCGTGCGGCTAAAAATCCAGCACAATTAGAAGAAAAAAGTAAATCATCAGTAGTATATGCACTTAACCATGTTATAAAAGGGGAATTAGACAAAATTTATGATTCAACTCTTGTTTATAATCTTGTTGGAGAAGATGGTGCTGCTTTAATTCCGAAAGAATTGGTCCATGATTTGAATAGTATAAAAAAACAAAATAAATCGATTCGAAGTTATGTTGATGTGGTACCGGTTGAAAAAGTAAAAGGAACTTATGCAACAGAAGCAGAAGAGAATTCAAACGATGAACTGCATGATTTTGAAAGCGGACAAACGAATATACAAGAGGGGAATTTTAAATTTAACGGTGTAGAGTATAACGTTAAATCTAGATGGTCATTTATACCCATCCACCAAGCATTGCTAGAAGATACGGAAGTAAATCTGTTTGAGATATTTAACAACAATCACAGTGAAAAAGCAACCAAAACAGAAAATAAGCTTACTTTTAGTGAAATCAAGACCGCTTTAACAACGAAAATTTTGGCAGATGTAACGGCTTTAAAAGATTCCTTAAATGATGATTTTAAGCCGATGCTAGAAAAAGAAATGGTAGTAATCACCAATCAAGATGGCTTTAAGTATTTAACAGCTGAGGTTGATTATTACAAAGTAGAGGGAGAAGTTAATCCTAAACCATACTTAGGTAAATATCCAGTGGAAGTATACGGAAATGATGAGCTAACCTCTACTGATGGTACAATCCCATTGATTTATGGTTCACTTAAGCGAAGTGTTAAATTATTTGACTTAGAGAAAACGGAAGTTTTATTTGTAAAGTATCCTTTCGGTATTAGAAGCAGGTTATCTTTATTAAGAGGTATTGAACACTTTGATATTAAGGTTATACCAAATACAACACAATTAATTTATGGTGAGATGGCGATTCAATAATGAAACGATCTTTTCGAAATTTTTATAAAACCACTGTTATTGAAGAGATACCAATTAACACTATTTTACACAAGTTGAAAACTGATTATATTGAGATGAAGAAAAAGTCAAGCAGAAAAATAGTAAGAAGAAAAAGTAATAAAAGTTTATCTATGATGTACAGCCGGAAAAGCAATCAAGAGTATTTGAAAAGGAAAGCGGCAAGAGAAAAAGCAGAAGTTGAACGCTCAATTAAGGAATTGAATGATCAATTAAAAATGCTATAGAAAAACGGTCAGCTGTCATCTCGGCTAAATAGACGTTATAAAAATCCCAGTTACGCATAGAAGAATCAATGTTAAGGGAGGTATTAACAAATAGCCTCCCTTAATTGTTACCATATATAAATTATAAGTTATATTATGTAACATATTAATTTGAAAAATACGTTTAAATCAGTATCAACACTACAGATCGTAACGCAGTATATACAACAGCAATCTATCTCCATTTTATGATTAAACTAGATATGTAATAGATTTAGATATGAAAGGGTGTCAGTGCTTGTGGAAGATAGTTACTTAAACCAGTGTAAACGTGGGCGAATAAAATCATATCTAAATATCAGTAGAAAAATCCAACAGGCAGAACAAAGAATTAAATGGATTGATAAAGAGTTTTATAACCAATCATTTGTAGGGGTAACTTGTGAGTTTGCCGGTGATCTAGTATATAAAGGTTTTAACGTGGAAAAATCTATTGTTAACCACATAGGCGATATAGAATCATTTGAGAAAAAGATAACAATGTTAAAGACCAAGAAGAAGTACATTCAATCATTCATGGAAAGTTTAAGTGATAGCGAACGGATGGCGATCATTAACATGGTGATATCAGATAAACCGCTCACCGAGATTGAAACGACTGTTTACCAAGAAATATTAGAGATTGATGAAGCGGTTAACTTTATGCAAGGTATTGAACCGGACAAGACAACAGATAAGTTAGAGAATAACAATATAAACCTTGAGAACGACTTTTTAGAAATATTTAATATGTTGGAGGTAGAGTAATGAACTTTCAAAGGGCTAAGCATTTCTTAAGACACTGGGGTTATTATGATGAGAATTTAAGCTACTTAACAGAGATTGACAAGAAGAAAATGAAATTGCTATATGCAGGACTAAAACAGTTAGAGCCAGAAGAAAGGCAACTACTTGCAGATAAGTACCGTACGTTTGATGGTAAAGCGGTACCGGATAAGGAACTAGCCGAGCAATATAACAAGCCAGTGAATGATTATAGGGAGCTAAGAAAGAATAATGAAGTGAAATTCTATAAAGCATTAGTTAAAGCTGAACTGAAGCGAGAATATGAAATAGAACGCTTAGAAGAAATACTTTCTAACGAGGACCTGTTAAAGGTTATTGATAGCACACTTTCCCGATTAGCATTAAAGGGTCTGAAACAAAATTATAATAGCAATGACCTAAGGATAGTCATTGGAGAAACCATCAATCAAATGACTATAATGTTTAATGATAGAACATAGGAATTATATTGGTATTTCTATATATGTGAGCATTCTAAAGTGAATTTCTATAATTTCCGATTTGATTGATCTTAACATAATTGTTTGCAGGCTTTAAGAGAACTTTATCAAAAAGATAGAATTTAATTCGACTTGGTTTATAAGTTATTATCGGCTTAGCTTGATTGGAACAAGCGGTTGGAATTATCTAACTTGGAAAGCCTTTGTCATCGTTGTCACAATGCGATTCATAAGCAGATACCCCCGGGGTAAGTTTTTTAGGCCTTGGTACCGTAGAGCGTAGCCCCAGTCAAGCGCACACAAAAATCCGTTTTTGAAATATTTTTTATTGTTATTTTAATTATAGATAGAGCTTCCGGTTTTGAGGATTAAGAATATCTTGATCGATAAGTATCTTATAGAATAATTAATAAAAAACGAATATATTTTCTGTTGCAAAAAACGGGTACTTATTGTAAAATGGTTGCAAACGCTATGAGAGGTGATTGGATGTACGTAATTAAAGATGAACCTAGAACACTTATTAATGGCTACATAGATTTTAGTACAAGAAAAAAGTTAGGACAATTGGTTACAGACGCTTATAAGTGGTCTTCTTTGCTCCAAGAGAACACTTTACAATTAAAAACAATACGTGGAAAAAAACGATTGTTACCGGAAATTAAAAATGTATCGATAGAATTTTTCTTAATTCAAGCTATGAAAAATAACGAGTTACCTTTTAAGTATAGGTTTGCAAACAATGTGCGAGGGTCACATCCGTATTTAGAGTTATACAATGACGATACGATTATTCATGTGAATCAAGTTTCGAGAAAAAACATGTGTGCTCGTAAAGCGATTTGTAGAGATGTATTGTTTAAACCCATCCAAAGTTATATTGAATTTGAAGAATTAGATGAAATAAGTTATCATGAAAAACGGTACTTTCAACTAAATCACGGATATCAAACAAGTACGCCGGAATTTGTTACACTAGGGATACCAAATAATTCTTATAAATTTGATGCTAGTATTCCTATATTAGAAGAATATACAGCAATAGAAGGACATCTACCGAAGTCAAAAATTGAAAAAATTGACGGTGATTTTCTAGATGCTTTTCAGCGGTATGCTGAGGGGGATGAACAAAATGAAGAGGGAAATGTTAAATAGATTTTATGGAAAGAAACTTAAGCAAGCCAGAACGATTCGAAATTTAACTATTAGTGATCTTTCGAAAAAAATTAATGTAACCCATCAATCTATATCTAAGTATGAAAATGATAAGATGACTCCAAGTTTGGATGTATTAAAAGAAATTTCCAATGTTTTAAATTTTGAAATTAGTTTCTTTTACACAAGTCCTGCTCCTGAGAGTTTTTACGAAAATACGTTTATTTTTAGAAAAAAAGCTGGTGTTGCAAAAAAATATAAAGATCAAATGATAGAGAAAATGGCGCTTATACTATCATTTGAACAAAATTTGGAATCTTATGTGAAATTGCCAAAGTTTAATCGTGATCTTGTTCTAAAAAGAAAAGATGAGACAGTCTATGAACCGTTGTCTGATGAAAAAATTGAACAAGTTTCGTTTGATGTTAGACGGTCTCTACAGTTAGGAATGGGTCCAATAGACAATATTACTCGACTGTGTGAAAAATTAGGGATTATAGTGGTTTTTTCTGATTTAGGTAAAACCACCATTGATGGATGTTCAACGTTTTATGAGGATCGTCCTTATATAGTTTTGAATAAGCAAGGGTTTTCTTCAGTGAGAATGCGATTTACTTTAGCGCATGAACTAGGTCATATTTTGCTCCATTCAGGTCTTGATAAAAAACATATAAATAGCACTGTTAACAGTAAACAAATAGAAAAAGAGGCTAATTTATTTGCTTCATTTTTACTAATGCCAGAAGAATCTTTTGTTCAAGATATAAACGGGCTTGGCCTAGATTATTTATTGATGCTTAAGAAACACTGGAAAGTATCTATTCAAGCTATGGTTTTTAGGGCGGAGTATTTAGGGGTTTTTACCGAAGATTACGCACTGTATTTAAGGCAACAAATAAGTAGGAAAAAATGGCGAAAATCAGAACCGTTTGATGATGAAATTATTTTTGAAGAACCTGTACTAATCAATCAAGCTTTAGAATTCATACAAAATAATATGAAAGTTAGTTTAGATGAAATAACCTTTAAAACTGGACTTTCTGAAAAAGAAATACTCACTAATTTTAATTACGGAATCAATCATATAGAAAAAAAGGACTTAAAACAAAGTGGATTAAGAAGGATTAAATAATATTTAGATGTACGCACATTTTTTTATGCGATAACCCGGAGCTGCAATGAGCGGCTCTATTTTTTTATTTGTACTTTCTAAAGTATCATCAAATTTTTACTTATGGAAAGGGCAGGACGTTTATCCTGCCCTTGTGTTTAAGGATGGATAACGGAGAACAAATAATTCCGCTATTAATTATGAATAAAGCTGACCGAACGAATCGTTATGTTAGATCATACAGGGGGTGCGATAAATTGCGCAAGGGTTCATGTCAAAAGACGTAATCAATCAATTTTAATTTCAATATTTCAGGTGTAATTATCATCTCCTTATTATACATTATTCGACAAAATTACTATAAATCCTGCCAATTTAGCAGGAATATTATACTTTGGTGTCGAAATAGATTTTATATGATTAAAAAAGGGAGAGACTTTTAATGGACATCAATAGTGAAAAAAGTATTATTAATCAAATTTGTGACTTAGAGAATTTAGAAGAACTAGATATAGATATTTATCTGATTAGTAAAGCAAAGACTTTAGATAAAAAGTTTATCTCACAACCTACATCTTTAGACCGTAAACTGAGAGATTGGATAAAACAAAACATTCAATTAGAACTAAAAAAATTAAAAAAAGAAGATGAAGATGGACAAAAGAAATTTCATGTTGAATCTTATAGTCATGAAATAATAAAAAGGGACTATATAGCGAAGTTAGATTGTAAAACAGATAAGCAGTTGCTAGATAAGAAAACAAAACTCATCTCTTCTTTGAATTCAAAATCACCTGGAATTGATAATAATGCTAATAAAGTTAAATTCCAAGTAATTAAAGCAAATATAAAGAATAATAGTGTATATTTAATTTACTATCGAGGAATAAAAGAACACAGTCTAAGGAAAAAACATTCTGGTAGAATACCATCACTTCGAAATGGAGATCAATTAGTCATTCATGATAAGGATATATTAGAATTTGGAGGGAAAATTGAATTAATAATAATCAATGATGAGTTACTAGTGGTTAGTCCGAGAACTTTGGAGTATACTTTTGATTATACAGATCATATATCTGAAAAAAGGGATGAAAATTTAAATAGGATAACTCAAATGGGTTTTTTTGATGAATGCTCTAATGTTGGAAAATTCACTGAAAAATCCAGTCAGTATATTTTGTCAAGGAGTCTAGCTTCGATTAAAAAAGATACCTTAGAGGTTTTGGAAGAAAAATTTGAAGAAAGATGTGAAGATTTAAAAGAAATAAAAAAACATGTTCCTAAAGATAAGAATAGTAAATCAGAATATCTTGATAAATACAAGGCTATTTGGCCTTTATATGATTATTTAGATCTTGATAATTATAAAGTTAGGTTTAATGAAGAACAATCAGTTACGCCTTTGTTGCATTTTTTCTCAGATAAAATAGTTGAGTCATTTTTAACTAAAAAATTTAGAAGTAATTAAGGGTGGTGAATAAATGTGGGGGAAAACTGAACAAATAGTATTGTGGTCTGTAACTTATACACCACTCATTATATTAATGGTTTTCCGATTTCTCATTAGCAATAATATTTATTTAGGTCTAAAAACGCATTTAATTAATTTGTCCAACAGTTATAAAATAGTTAATAGGATGACTTTAGAACTTTGTTTTATTATGGGGATAATTTTATTTAGCTACGCATTGTATAAAATAACAATATATTTATACTTGAGCAAGTATGATGATATAATAAAACCTGGAGAAGAAGGAGAAAATTATTATATTAGAGATATAGCTAAATTCAGTGCAAATGATTATTCTTTTTTCTTATTAACTTTATTGTTGCCATTAATTTCATTAGATCACTCATCTGTGGTTAATCTTTTTATATCCATATTAATCATTTTATACGTAATTAACATTTATGTGAAAACAGACGCTATCAGCGTCTGTCCGTTATTTTTCTTTTCAGGAAAAGAGGTTTATAAAGCAGTGATTTCTCAAGGTACTTTTGAAGAAGAGAATTTTGATTGTAGTCTAAGAAAAAATGCGGTTTTAATTATTCACAAAGATAGTATTGATCTTACTAATCATGTTCGTGGGAAAGAGTTAGTAGGAAGTGTGTATTATATATCTAAGTGCAATAGTAATAAAAAGACATCTCAATGAGGTGTCTTTTATTTCTTGAAAAAGGTGGTGGTATGCCATCGGTAAGAAATTGAGTATAAAACAACAGAAATTTGCTGATGAATATATCATCACAGGAAATGCTTACAAATCAGCGATAGAAGCAGGTTATAGTGAGAACTATGCAAATTGTATATGGCATAATTGAAATGTAGTTTACGGCAGTTAATTCATGTTGGTCAAATCCGGCCCAAAAATATACAAAAAACCACTTGCCAACACTCA
>NZ_FOXC01000073.1 GCF_900115605.1 Halolactibacillus halophilus | reverse complement strand
ATTGGTCATAAAATTATCCTCCATTTCAATAAAGTTAACTTTATTGTAAATGGAGGATGGCACGTAAGGTATATACTCGTTCTATTGGCGCTTACGGCGTTTCTCACGGTTTAGCTGTTTTTATGTCTATAAGTGAACATGTCGAAAATGTTAGAACACACACGCAAACTTTACTTAAAATTCGGTAACAATCGTCCTTATTCCCTTACTTTCACATGAAAGAAAGATGAATGATTAACCAAAAAGCTAACAACATAAATTCACGGGGCAAAACCGATATTTTGACCACGCGTCACGAATTCAGGTTTCTAAGCTTTTCTCTATCATCCAATCATTTCGCTTAATTCCTTCGTTTTATTGATCGAGATTATCTATTTCAATCTCATTTTGAAAGAGAATTTTTAGATAATCTCTACCTGCATATAAAATGCGATAAATATACACAAATTCATTATCTGCTCGATAAAATACAATATAACGCCCTGATACTAAATACTTAAAATCCGTCTGAACATTTATCTTTGTTGACAAATCTACTCCCATCATGGGAAACGTTTTTAACTGCTCATAACTGTCGATAATATTCCGTACCACGTTCATTGCAGCTGTGGGGTTTTCAAGTTCTTTCGTTATATAGGCTCTAATTTCAATTAAGTCTTCTGTTGCCATGGGGTTTACTCTAATTTTAGGCATTAAATCAGACCCCCAGTTTTTCTTTCACCTGATCTTCTGTCATCCAATCTTTATCAGTTTTAATACGGTTTTCAGCTTCCATTAGTTTAGATAATAATTTAATGGTAGCCTGATTTTTTTCATATTCTTCAATATCTACGATGGCAAACTTACCTCTACCATTTTTCGTTAGGAATACAGGAGAACCGACGCCAATATCCTTTAAAACTTCATTGTAATTTCTTAAATCAGAAACTGGCTTAATGTTAGGCATAATATCAACTCCCTCTATAGAATAAGTTATTCTTAAAATTACGTTCCTTTGTAAATATCGTACCCTTATTTCACTTAAAATTCAATGTAATATATTACATCATTTCGATTTAGTGTTTTAAAAGTTTCATAACCATATTTCCAGCACGAACAAATATGACATCTACAACCAAGCTGGAATCACATCATCATTGAACTACCCCAACCTAATATTCTAACGTATGTTTGAGGAAGGGGTCTTCTCGCTCTAAGAAGATTAATATCTTTTTTCAACGTTGCTATCTCACCATCTTAACTAACTTTACACTATTCCATTTTATTACTATGTCATTTTTCTAGTTTTAACTTGAAAATTCACGTGGAGATAACCTGTAATAGCAAAGATGATAGAGACGTTACACCTCTATCAATACGTTCTTAAATAGTTTTCAATATTTATAAAGTAAAGAGATGTCGATAAGTTTATTTAGTGAGTGATTTTTGCTTCACTGAAATAACTTACCGACACCAAGTAATATACGACTTAAATTTTCACCTTATCTTACCAATAATCAGATGTTACCTTCTGATTCTATCCATAAATCTTACTAAATAAATCTTTCGTATAATCTTTGATGTCTGTAAAATTCAGCATCTCATACTTTTCTTTAACGTTTTTGAAATACTCATCAATGTCATACTTTTCAATAACTCTTTCAGATCCTTCACCATCTAATAAATCACGTCTGGCTATTCTCCAAGGTTCTTCTGAATGCGTCATGTTTTCAAGAATTTTACCACTATAGCAACCAAAATATAAAATAATATGGTTAAGCAGCTCTTTTTCATCGCCTGTCAAATTAATGTTTTCATAAGATAATTGATTGTCTTCAATTGGATTGTAACCAAACCCTTTATATTTATGGTAGACATCACGATAAACTGGCCCATGCGCCCAAGCTTCACAATCTTCCTCAAACATAAAAGTATTATCAAAAGCTTTATTAAATCCCTGAGCAAAGTACAATAATTTTTGTAATGCAAGCGGCGTAATCTCTGATGTTTCCAATAATAAATACTTTACGGCTGATTCAAGCTTGCTAATGTCATTTCCTTCTGTCTCAGCAATTTTTTCAGTAGCTGTCATACTTTTCCGGTAAGCTACTTCACTAATTCGGTTCTTATTTTGCTCTAATAATTCTCGGTAATATGCCTTATCACCAAGAATATGCTTTAGTTTATCAGAGTAAGGTTTTGACGGCGTATCACCATCTACGTATCTCGTTAATGTTCCTTCCCCCCATCCTAGTAGCAACGACAAGGGTCTTTTCCCAATGTCATACCTTTCTAAAACTCTTTCTATATCGGTAGCTGTGATCAAGTCTTCTGCTTCTCTGTATGCAGCATCCAGTTGAATTAAGTTATAGTCTCTGACTTCCGGCTCGAAAATTTCCTCCTTACACTCCTCGCAGTAAGCTTCTTTACCGACGTAGTAAATTGTCTTTCCTTTAATTGTTTTTTCCTTATTCACTGGTTTCACACTGTAGTCAACCATATCACGGCAATTCTCACAGAATCCCTTCATTATGATTTCCTCCTTATTATGGCGGTCAACTTCCGACCTTAATCTATCTAAATAAATACGTCATTTCAAAGTTTCTTTTATGAAATGACACAACAAAAGCTCTAGCATCCCCACTTTTCAATTCAATCATATTCACTTTAATATATATTTCAACATTCTCAAGCTCTCCCCAAAAGTCCAGTTCATATTGCTTACAAAAGACATATAAAATTTCATGTGCGTAATTAATTTTCTCATTCTCAACAGCATAGCAAAAATCATCATACTTCAAATCAAGTAATATTTCTTTTTCTCTCTTGGAGTTAACTTTATAATCCTCTATGAAACTCATGTTTTCTAGCCTATTCGTGTTCTTAGCAATGGAATATCTACCTTCAAGGACACATCTTCTGAACATGACTAAATATTTTTTTATATCATCCGAGGAGAAATCAAGAATTTTATGAGTGTTTGGATTTTTCGAGCTCAAGTAATCACTCCTTACTTATAGTATAACCATATTATATATTAATTAAACGTATGATACAAATAAAATGTATCAATTAGTACGTTTGATAGTGTACAATATTTTGTGTAAACGACCTTTGACTCGTTTTTGAGCATGGAAAAAGGAAGCCTCTTTTTGTAGAATAGAGTTACCAAACAAC
>NZ_FOXC01000091.1 GCF_900115605.1 Halolactibacillus halophilus | reverse complement strand
ATGAGTAATTCTTTACTCTGGTTTCAAGCACTAGCTTGTCTTACTTTATTTCTTAACTTTACTGTGTGTGTTATTCAGTTTTCAATGGTCAAATATATCAAGAGACATAGAAAATGGTGGAGCCTAGCGGGATCGAACCGCTGACCTCCTGCGTGCAAAGCAGGCGCTCTCCCAGCTGAGCTAAGGCCCCACGAAACATTAAATTGTAAATGGTCGGGAAGACAGGATTCGAACCTGCGACCCCTTGGTCCCAAACCAAGTGCTCTACCAAGCTGAGCTACTTCCCGATAATGGCGCGCCCGAGAGGAGTCGAACCCCTAACCTCTTGATCCGTAGTCAAACGCTCTATCCAATTGAGCTACGGGCGCATGGTGCCGAGGGCCGGACTTGAACCGGCACGGTAGTCACCTACCGCAGGATTTTAAGTCCTGTGTGTCTGCCAATTCCACCACCCCGGCATGGAATTTGGAATTTGGAAATGGAGCGAAAGACGGGATTCGAACCCGCGACCCCCACCTTGGCAAGGTGATGTTCTACCACTGAACTACTTTCGCGAAGTGCGGGTGGAGGGACTTGAACCCCCACGTCGTAAGACACTAGATCCTAAGTCTAGCGTGTCTGCCAATTCCACCACACCCGCTAAATGGTGAGCCATGAAGGATTCGAACCTTCGACCCTCTGATTAAAAGTCAGATGCTCTACCAACTGAGCTAATGGCTCGCGATTACTGGTGCCGGCCAGAGGACTTGAACCCCCAACCTACTGATTACAAGTCAGTTGCTCTACCAATTGAGCTAGGCCGGCAAGATGGTGGAGGATGCAGGGCTCGAACCTGCGACCCCCTGCTTGTAAGGCAGGTGCTCTCCCAGCTGAGCTAATCCTCCATACCGCCTGGCGACGTCCTACTCTCGCGGGGCTTAAGCCCAACTACCATCGGCGCTGAAGAGCTTAACTACTGTGTTCGGCATGGGAACAGGTGTGACCTCTTCGCTATTGTCACCAGATCTTATATCGCTTTGTCTTTGTTTGTCACAAGGACAAGATATATTATATTATGTTTTTCAGAGTTTTGCAAGTGTTTTTTATAAAAAATTTAACTTTTTTATAAATTTTTTCTTGCGAAAAATTATACCCTGAAAACTAGATAAGAAGTAAACAATCATCAAACAAAAATTTAGTTAAGTCCTCGATCGATTAGTATTCGTCAGCTGCACATGTCA
>NZ_FOXC01000008.1 GCF_900115605.1 Halolactibacillus halophilus | reverse complement strand
ACCTCAACATCAACGGGTATGGTTGGTGTTGATTTGAATGTGAATCATATCGCCGTCGCCAATATCAACGCCATAGGTCAATGTGTGGATGC
Organism: Halolactibacillus halophilus; assembly: GCF_900115605.1. Lineage (GTDB taxonomy): Bacteria > Bacillota > Bacilli > Bacillales > Amphibacillaceae > Halolactibacillus > Halolactibacillus halophilus. The sequence goes on along the minus strand of NZ_FOXC01000008.1, from coordinate 80,454 downwards.
CTTTACCCTTCCGTTTAACTTAGAGGGTAAAACCAGTGGACAGAGGGCGAAAATCATCGAAGCAGAAGTTATTGCCCTCGTTGACTATGCCGTTAAACATCATAAACCACTCGCGATTGAAAAATTGGATACAACGCGGTCCAAAGTGTCGCGTCCTTATGGAAATAGGAAAGCCAATCGCCAAATGAGTCAGTTTGCTTATCAAAAAATGATCCTAGCGATTAAATCAAGAGCTGAAAAAATGGGGGTGGCTGTCTACGTTGTTAACCCCGCTTATACCAGTCAAATTGGCAAGATGAAATATATGAAGCGACTCGGTGTGTCCATTCACATGGCAGCCGCTTATGTCATTGCCCGTCGGGCAATGGGCTTTAAAGAAAAACTCCCACCGGTATTGTATTCACTTGTTCCAGAGCAGAAACAAGGTCTACATCATTGGGCCGGGTGGGCGTATTTGACGCGTACCCTGTCTTTTGTCAGAACCTATACGTTCTATCAGACAGAACGATTCGCCCCAAGCAAGTTGTGCTCCTGGAGCGCACTATTTCCCCAACATGCTTTAATAGATGTTGAGAAAATAGGTTTGCGTCGGTTGGAAAGTAGAAAAACCTATGCTTAGTTGAACGAGCATGGGTCGCCTTTAGGGTGTCCTTACGGAATCCCCTTCCTCAACCATTCGTGAGAATGTTAGGTGGGGGTAGTTCAATAAACACAAAAAGAGCCACCCTAATGAAAGGATGACTCTTTAGATATTAGACTAAGTTTCCATTTAATGATAAAACCTTAGAAAATATTTAACGAACGAAAATCTTAAACTTCTTTATCCGGATTTGCATTTGTTTCTGTTGAAGCATCTACGTGAGTCGCTTCAACTTTTTGGTCCCACTTACGTAAGTACTTCGCGGCTGTATCACGTCCTCCTAAACCAAAGGCAAGACCAAAGGCAAGGGCTAATGCACCGAGGACTAAGACAAAGGCAGCATTCACAATCGTTTCAGCAACACCTAACTGATTGAGTGCCATAAAGACAGCGAGTACAATAATCGCATATTTTGCGACGAGACCTAGTGACTTACTTAGCGCGCCGTTAAGCATAGAACTAACAATTTTCTCGACTAAGTGACCAAAGTAGAAGGCAACGGCTAGAATCACAATTGCTGCAATAACATGCGGTAGGTAAGCAACGATCGCCGTGATAATACCACTAAAGAAGGCTAGTTGAACAACTTGAAGGGCTTCACCGACAAATAATAAAATGATGAAGATTTCGACAATCATACCAGAAATTTGGCTAGTCGTATACTTCGTTTCACTTGTATCAAGCTTATTAAGGCCAAGATGGCGCATAATATTATTAAAGCCTAAGCGTGTAAGTAATTGATCGACGAGTTGTTTAGCAAAACGTCCAATCCAAATACCGACAGCGACTAAGATTAAAGCAATAGCGACATTCGGTAACATAGCCATAATATCATTCAGCATATTAATAGCTGGCGTCGTGATACCTTGAATATCTAATTTTTCAAGTGCTGAGATGGTCACTGGAATCATAATAAGGACAAAAAGAACGGTACCAACAACATCTGCTAGACTTGTACCAGATAATACTTTAGATAAACCAAGTTTATCGGCGAGCTTTTCACTGCCAACCCCTTTTAAGAAGTTAGTTAGTAAACTACGTAAAATTTTAGCAACAAACCAACCAACAATAAAGATGAGTGCAGCCGCAAAGAGCGCTGGGATAAAGTTAAGAATTGAATTTACCATACTCATAAATGGTTGGGCAATGCCAGTTAAATCAAGTGTTGTTAAGATGGCTGGTAAGAACAATATAAAAACAAAGTAAAATACAATCGTCGCTAAAACATCGACAATTTTTGAATGATTTTTACTTTCTTCCTCCAAGCCAATTTTACTGAACGTCTGTGCAATCGGTAATTTATGTCCTACCGTCTTAACTAAATAGCTAAGAGCTTTCGCAATCACCCAGGCAACCGCAAATAATACAATCGCCATAACGATATTAGGAATAGCACCTAAAAAGTCATCAATCATATTGGCAAAAGGTTGGGCGATAAAACTTAAATTCAATAAGTTCAGGAAAATAACAAAAACAAAAATCATTAACAACCAGAACACAAATTGACTAATAATCTTTTCTGAATTCACTTGCTTACTTGAATCTCCACTCGGTCCGGCAAATAGTTTGTTGTCGAGATCTGTTTTTTGTAACCCTTTCTTTACAACACCAGCAACAATCGTGGCCACAAGCCACCCAATCAGTAATACTACAATCGCGATCAGAAAGTTTGAAATCTGATCAAAATAGTCCCAAAATACATCCATTTTCTCCTCGCTCCTTTATAATAAATTTATGTAGTGCTAGTAAACTTTTCCCGTGTTGGTATTTTATTAAACAATATTATTAAACAAATTTATAAAACTTTTGAGTGAAATAAGAATAATGACGGAGTATTTAAACAAGGTTAGATAATAAGTCATAAATGTGGTTCTTGCTTTTTTAAAATCATCAACTAATGGGTGTGAAATAGACAAACAGGCGTGTTGGCTTTTATGCTAACACGCCTGTTTCGTTATGCATTTAATTGGTGAGATAATCACTTATTGTGAGTCAATAAGTTAGCTACTGGGATACCACCTATCGATTAATAGACTTTATCACCATTAAAAATCGAATTTTTAACGACAACATAATCAACGTTACGGATGGCCATTAATTGATCACCACCGGCATAAGAAATACTAGACTGTAAGTCTTGTTGCATTTCTAGTAGCGTATCATTTAGTTTTCCGCGGTACTCAATATGCATTTTCTTTCCTTCCACGTTCTTTTTTTCACCCTTTTGATATTCTGATGCGGAACCAAAGTATTCTTTGTAGAGCTTACCATCAACTTCAACAGTTTCACCTGGCGATTCTTCATGTCCAGCGAATAATGATCCAATCATGACCATAGAAGCACCAAAGCGAATCGATTTAGCGATATCACCATGCGTTCTGATACCGCCATCAGCAATAATGGGTTTACTCGCTGCTTTTGCACACCAACGAAGTGCCGCAAGTTGCCAGCCACCGGTACCAAAGCCGGTCTTAATTTTAGTGATGCAGACTTTACCTGGGCCAATGCCTACTTTGGTTGCATCAGCACCGGCATGTTCGAGTTCACGTACAGCTTCAGGTGTACCGACATTTCCGGCAATGATGAATGTTTCAGGTAACTGCTTCTTAATGTATTTAATCATTTGAATAACAGCTTCAGAATGACCATGTGCAATATCAATTGTAATAAATTCAGGGCAGCGATTGTTCGTTTTTAATTCATCAATAAATATATACTCTTCAGGTTTTACACCCACACTGATCGACGCAATAAGTTGATCTCTGTGCATAGCTTCAATAAAAGCAAGTCGCCGTTCCGGTTCAAACCGGTGCATAATATAAAAGTAACCTTCTGTAGCGAGTTGTCGGGCAATCTTTTCATCAATGATCGTCTGCATGTTTGCAGGCACGACGGGTAATTTAAAGCTGTAACCACCTAAAGTGACCGATGTATCACACGCGCTGCGTGAGTCAACGATACATTTCGCTGGTATAAGCTGGATATCTTCATAATCAAATACGTTTTCCATTTTTTACACTCCTAAAAGACGAATATTTTTCAATGTATGGGTTTATATCGTTCGAATCCCTAAAGTAATATAACGAATTTCAGACGAAATGTCAAATATTTTTATATAAAAGACGAAAGTTAATGATCGGGAATCTCTGCGTCATTCGTTTTTCAAACAAAATGATTATCCGAATCTGTTGATTTGATACATTTTTGATGTCGGCATTTAATTTAGTGGGGATCAAAAGTGGGAATATTCATGAAATATTTATGGATGTAGCTCGTCATGTAAACCAAGCAGCTGTGAGCTGGGTCGTGCAACAAAAAACCACAGAAAAATGAATCTTAAAATGAAGATTGGTTAAAGAGGTTTACCGGCTGTGTGAAACAGGAAGAGTTTAATGTAAGTTCAAACTATTAAAAGACAAAATCCTAAGGGAGGAATTTTAAGTGAAACACTTAGTCCTTGTGTGTGCCGTCGGTATGTCTAGTAGTATGTTAGTGAATCGAATGATACGGATAGCGGAGAAAAAAGAATTAGAAGTGATGATCCATGCTTCTGGGATGGGAGATTTATCTTCATTCACAGATGAAGCAGATGCTCTTTTGATCAGTCCACAAATTCACTATATGGAAGAAAAAATCAAAGCAAAGCACTCGAATATTCCCGTGATGTCATTGTCTTCTAAAGATTATGCGGAGATGGACGGAGAAAAAGTCTTGATGCAGGGGTTAGCGTTAGTCGAGGAATAATGCGTGAATGCATGAAAAAATGATAAAAGCATCATATGAATCAGCAACAACAAGACAGATAAGGGAGTGGACTATGTCTGAAAAAGATCAGTTACAACAGAAAGCATTTAAGATTATCGCGGAGGCGGGAAGTGCTAAAAGCTTAGCTGTTTTAGCGCTTCAAGCAGCAAAACAACAACAAATTAAAGCGGCAGAACGAAAGTTAGAAGAGGCAAGAAAGTACTTTAACGCAGCTCATCATTATCACCGTGATCTTGTTCAAAAAGAAGCTCAAGGTAAAGACGTGCAACTGTCGCTGATTTTCATGCATGCGGAAGATCAGTTGATGTCCACTGAAACGATTATCATTTTAGTTGAGGAAATGATTGAGATGTATCAACTCATTCATGAAAAGTAAATCGAAAAGTTTACCCGGGTTGAGCGGTGAACTGTTCGTTAGAACTTCAGTTATGGTCGAGCTCACCTTTCGCTATTGCTTTGAGCTAATTAAACTTATGCTATAATAATTAAAAAGATAGTTATAGTGAAAGTGGGGACAAGATGAAGTTTCGTTATTTTTTGTTTTTAGCTACATTAGAATTTGTGTTGGGTGTTGGTATTGGCTTGTATAGTTTGTCGTTAGGAAAGTTTAATGTTTTTATCGTCGCATTGTTGTTTATTGTGTTTATGGGAGCGGCAATTAATATCGTTTTATATCGTTATTTTAAAAAAGTCATCACCCAGGCTGAAGCTGATGAAAATGAATAACCATTATATCAAAAGGAATCCGGTACATCGGATTCCTTTTTCAATGTCTTGAAATAACCTCGGATATAAAAATAGCAAAACATATAGAAAACAGCGAGTAAAATCATTCATAAAGATATAAAAAATTTAATCGTTTTAAACTATCTTAGCAACAGTTGAGCTGAATCAGTTCATACAATGGTTTAAAGATAGTTCCGATATAAAAGGCAGTATAGATTATAGCTGTTTTCATGTATAATAGGTCTAAAATGATAGTGAAACGAGGCAATTATTATGAGAAACGACGAACGTTTTATTGTAGCATTTAATAAAATTGAAAAGTATCTTGACCAACAAATTCATGACACACGCTATGTGCCCTTTCACCGGGCTGTTCAGCGCTTAAGAAAATCTAACCCGATTGTCAGTCATTATCAACAAGATTTGCTAGAGTTTTCTCAGTTGCGTAATGCAATTGTTCACGAACGAACTGGGCATGAATATACCATCGCAGACCCGCATAATGACATTGTTGAATTGATTGAAAAGATTGAACAAGAATTGACGGCTCCGGAGACGGTAATTAATTTATTCGGGAAAACATTACGAACGATTCAAGCAGATTTGACGGTTGAAGAGGTGTTAAATATTATCAAAGAAACAACGTTTTCGCAATTTCCAGTCTACGTTAGCAAGCAATTTATTGGTCTGTTGACAGATAAATGTATTTTGCATTTTATTGCTCAGAGCATGAACGGTGACAGCAGAAAATTGTTTAACACCGAAGTCCGCGACCTGCTAAAAGAGGATGCAGTTAAAGAAGCAAATTATCGGTTTGTTGCAAGTGAGATGAGTATATTTGAAGCGGAAGCAATCTTCATGGAAGCAATGAAAAAAGATAAGGTCATTGATGCACTCTTGATTACTGATTCGGGTGAGAGTTATGATAAATTAAAAGGGTTGATTTCACCGACTGATCTCATAAAAATCGAATAGTAAAGTGCGTGATATATTCTTCATAAAAAAACACCTGGTCCCTTCATTTGGGCCAGGTGTTAACAGTTTTTTTAGTTGTAATATCCATCAACGATTTTACTTACTTTTTCACGAAATGGTTCAATAGGTACAATGCGCGCTTCTCTTAAATATTCTTTCCCATCAACAAAGAGAATGAGTACGGGGACAGTGAAAATGTTGAAGCGGCTTGCCACTTCTGGGACATTGGCTTGGTTGATATAAGCTGTTTTTACCTTTGGAAAATCTTCAAAGACGGTTTCGATTTGGGGCAAGAGACTCACGCAAACACTACAATTCGGTCTGGAAATATAAAGGAACGAGACGCCTTCAGTCGATAAAAAGTCTTCAAGTACTTCCGTTGATTCAATCGTATTAAATGTTGTCATTACTTCACCTCATTAAAATTGGTATCTGATGTGTATTTAAGCACGTCTTAAAAGTTTCTGCAACAAAATTGCTTAAATCTTTATGATTAGAGGGATGATGCCGATATTATAACTAGTGACCCTATAACTGTTTATTATTGGCTAAGCAAGGGAATACTTATACATAAGTTTATTGTCACAATAGTGTTAGTCTTTAGCCAATAATAATTTGTTTTAACCAAATGTTTGGAGTGGATCGAATGAAATCATCACTACGTATCACGTCCATTTACTTTATTATTTCAGTGTTATGGATTACCTTTTCTGATTATCTTGTTGAAGGTACCGACTTTAGGTTGTTTGACGCTGTTACTATTCAGACACTCAAAGGGTATTTCTTTATCTTGATGACGTCTGTCCTTATTTATTACCTTATTGACCGTCTTGAGATGAAACAACAAGTGGAGTTGACTCAACGCTTAGAAAAAGAACGGGAACTGGAGAAAATGTCACAGATAAATGCACGTTACAAACATGTAATGGAACAAATTACCCAAGGTGTCGTTTTAACTGATCCGACAAAATCACATCATCCGGTTGTTTTTATGAACCAAGCAGCGGAAAACCTAACCGGTTATTTAGAAAAAGATATGTTGGGTCGAGAATACGTATTCTTGCACCAAGCACCCATTCCTGATGCTGAAAAGGAGCGACTGGATCAAGCGATAAAAAAATATGAACCCTATGCGACAACACTTCCTAACTATAAAAAAGATGGCACTTTTTACTGGCAAGGACTCAAACTGTCACCTATTTTTGACGCAGCGTCACAATTAGAAAATTACTTAGTGATTCAAGAAGATGTGACCGATCAGAAAGAACAGCAGCGCCTAATTGAAAATCAACTGGATATGTTTGAGGCCATTATTAGGGTAACAGAGGAACATCAGTTGCTTGAGTACTTAATTGACAGAGTAAGACATCACCTTGAGGGAGAAGTCATCTTTATGCGGTTATTAGAGCCGTCTGAAGTGACGTGTTTTTACTCTAAAAATGTAAAAAAACCTACTCGCGAATTTTTTGATAGCCAACATCCGGGGAATCAATTAATTAATGATTTATGTGAAAAGAAACAAATTTTAAATAAAGCAGATGCGACATCGAGCGATTTGTCGCCAATCTTTAAACAGCAGTTGGGCTACCGCTCACTATATTCAGTGCCTGTATATTCAGAGGCTAAAGATATCTACGGTATTCTCATTGTGTTAGTCTCCGATGATGTGACGACATTGTCAATTCTTGATTCAGCGGTACAATCATATACATCGCTGTTTGCAATTGCGATGCAAAAATTACATTTTATGCGGAAAATCACTGAAAGTGAACGCGTCTACCGATTAATTTCTGAAAACTCCACCGATATGATTGTCTTAATCAATGAAAAAGAAGGCATTGATTATATGTCGCCTTCGGCAGAGCGGTTTTTCGGGGAATTGTCGCATATCTATCGCTTATTGATGCAGCTACCGGAGAAGTACCGGGAACAATTTGAAAGTTTTCTTCGCTTAGTTAAATATACGAAAGACAGTGATACGCTAGAGTTAGAATTCGAGCGTTCGTTACATGATGAAATTACGATTGAAGTAAATGCAGCTGTCTTTTTTGATTATAGTGATTTAGAAGAAAAGCTCTTACTAAATATTCGCGACATCAGTGAGCGCAAAACATTTGAACAAGCGCTCAACCGCTCGCTCTATTTTGATCCACTGACACAATTACCTAACAGGTTTTACTTTAAACAAAAATTGAAAGATCGACTGAAAAGTCATTTATCTACTAGTTTAGTTATGATTAGTTTTGATGAGATTAATCATATTCAGCATGCTTATGGTGAGGACATGATGGCGTTTATTTTAAAAGAGCTCTCAGACTTAATGTCTCCCTATCCTTTCATTCAACTGTTCTCCAGAACAGGAGAAAGTGAGTTTTCTTTCATTGTAAATACGAGCGAGAAAACAACGTTAGATGGCTACATCCAGACAATCATTAAGACAATTGAAGCGCCGTGGCATTTAAATGAAAAAGATGTAGTTACGACGATTTCTGTCGGGGTATCCATTTCCCAATATCAATCAACAGATCAATTAATGATTGAAGCAGAAATGGCGTTAAAAGAAGCGCAGCTAGATGATGAAGTGAAAATTCATTACTATAACCCGGACCAGCGCGAACAATCAAAACGCCAACTTCAAATCAAAAATGATTTGTATTATGCTAGTGATTATCAAGAATTCGAACTGTTTTATCAACCGATTGTTGATGTTAGGAAAGAGAAACTGTATGGTTTTGAAGCATTATTGCGCTGGAAACATCCGTCATATGGATATGTTAGCCCGACGGAATTTATTCCTATTGCTGAACAATCAGGTCGGATTGTCCAAATTGGTTACTGGGTGTTGGAAAAAGCTTGTGAGCAGTTAAAGCTATGGGAGGATAGTGGTATTGAAGCGGTCGTATCTGTTAATATCTCTTATCGTCAAATTATTGAGGCGGATTTCGTTGACCGTATCAAAGCGATTATTAATTCAAGCGGGTGTCTTCACAAGCATCTAGTTTTCGAGTTAACAGAGAATATTTTAATGAAAGATATTGCGTTGTCTAATCATGTATTAAACGAATTAAAGGCGATGGGTATTTGCATTTCCGTTGATGACTTTGGTATCGGCTACTCGTCACTGTCTTACATTAAAAAATTTCCGATTGATATCTTAAAAATCGACCGTGCCTTTGTCAGAAATATCGATGAAGAATCTAATGACTTAGCGATTATTCAAGCAATTGTAGAGATGAGTCGTTCGCTCGATTTACGCGTGGTAATCGAGGGGGTTGAAACAGAAACGCAGTTGAAATTATTAAAACAATTACGCTGTCAATTCATTCAAGGCTATCTCTTTAGTAAGCCTCTACCACCTAATAAAATTGGTAAGAAAATGATGGATATACAGCATCATCTAGGCGATTTATCTTAAGTGTAAGATAAAATGAAAAGAAACGGGTTTAGTAAACACACCGTTTCTTTTTCTGTTTATATTTTCACTAGCGTTGCATTAATATAATTAGAATATTCCGAATAACATTCAATTATTTTTTGACAAAAAAGGAAGCACCAGAATAAAGGTAGTAATCATCCGTTTTTTAACTATTTTAAAATTTAGAGCGACAGATAGTTAGATACCTAACGGCACTGATTCTCCTTGGATTGTACTTATCCACACATGAGGAGAGTCCCATAAATTTGCTTTTAAAAAGCGGGTGGTCCTTAGATAAGTCTTTTTACTATTTGTTTCAAGGTGAATAAGAACATGCAAACAATAAGTAATCAGCACGGCATATATTTGATTATGTACTGCTCGCTCACTTCTGCCATAGAAAGTCTTAATGTTCAGGTGTTGCTTGATCTATTTAAAGGAAAGTAGGATGGCCCAACGCGATTTATACATGTTAGCGATATCTTTAGCGCTTAAGTAAAATCGATTAGTAATGAGATTCAGTATGTCATCTTTGTTGTCATAAATCTTTATCAATCTAAAAGTGTTCTTGCATCGTGTTTGAGTGGAACCAATAACATTCATTTTGTCAGAAATGACATCTGATTGTTATTCTAAAAAATCTGAAGAAATTTGCGAAAACCATTGTTCAAATGATATTTTTCCAGTAGACTTACCCACGAGTTTGTCCTTTATTTTGGATTTGGATTGGTTTACTATCATCTAGCTATTGTAAAGGATTTTTTTATATAAAATTAAAATTTCAAAATAATATGAATGTCGTTAAAAAGGTCTGGAATTATTTATACGACACTAGTGATATATTTTATATTTTTAATTTAAACCATGTTTCGTCGATTGTTGAAACTAAGCTAGGAATACTATAGAGGAATCAAGATGATGTTATTTTTTAAAAGTAGAATTAAATAGTTGACTGAATACCCTTAGGGGTATATAATGAAGGCAACAACAAATCAATAGGGGGAAATAAAATGAATAAAGTAACTGTTTATACAACCAATTCTTGTCCTTACTGTGTGATGTTAAAAAATTTCTTAGAAGCTCAAAGTATTGAATATAAAGATGTGAATGTTCAACAAGACCCATTAGCAATGCAGTATGTGATGAACCAAACTGGTCAGATGGGCGTCCCGCAAACAAAAGTGAACGATGAGTGGGTGCTTGGTTTTGATCCTGATAAAATTATGTCTCTCGTTAACTAATCAACTTAGTTTGAGCAATGTTGAGGAGCGTTTAACATGAAATATGATAAAAAATTAACCAATCGTCTTAAGCGGGTTGAGGGACAAATTCGAGGTCTTGTTAAAATGATGGAAGAAGATCAATCATGTCGAGATGTTGTGACGCAGATGTCAGCAGTACGTAATGCTGTTGATAAGACCATCGGTCTTGTCGTAAGTGAAAATTTACAGCAATGTTTACTTAGTCCGCAAAGTGAAGAAGACAAAGATCAACTGATTCAAGAAGCGATGGACTTATTAATTAAAAGTAGAAAATAACACCTAAGGTGTATTGAAGGAGAAAGCGATGAAAGCTATTGAAATTAATGATATTGTAACCAAATTAGAAAATAAAGAAGATGTACAGGTGATTGATGTGCGAGAACCATATGAATTACTCGACGGAAAAATCCCTGGAGCGATTAATATTCCATTAGGCCAAATCCCTTACCGATTAAGTGAGATAGACAAAAACAGACCATATTATATTGTGTGTTTGTCTGGAGCGAGAAGTCAAAGTGCGGTACAGTTTTTAGAAAACCAAGGCTATGACGTAACAAATTTAACCGGTGGTATGATGTTTTATCGAGGACCCAAAGGGGTATAGGTATACAGATACTTAAATAATTAAGAAGGAGTGTTTCATTCAATGTATCATTATGTTGTCACATCTGAAAAATCAGCTGAACAATTAAAGGACGCTTTATATGAGGTCGTTCCGACAATACAATTTGGTATTTTAGGAGAATTAGATTTAAAAGCGATTATGCAGAAAAAAGGTGTCGATCATAACTTGTCATCATTTGAGTTTGAGGTATGTAACCCAAAACGTGCAAAAGGTTTAATTGATCAAAATCCACTGGCACATATGTTCTTGCCATGTAAAGTAACGATTTACGAAGCAGACGGTAAAACACATATCGGTATGCCTCGTCCATCTGCACAAGCTAAAATGTTAGAAGATCAGAAATTAGAGAAAATGGCTAAAGAAATCGAAGATATTTTAATTGGTGCCATTGACCAAATTAAATAGTGATTAAAGAAAACACCCCGTACTATCTGACTAAAAAGATAGTACGGGGTGTTTCTTTTGGGCAAAGTAGTTTAATCTTATTACCATATAAGGTATAATACTAAACGTTAAGGTTTATAAAGGGGGATACATGATGTTACCAGAAGCAATTTTACTAGGCCCACTTGTCATTAAAGCGACGTTAATTGTCACGTTATTAGGTTTAGTTGGTGGGGGGCTGTTTTTTTTATTATACGAGTCCATATGAAATAGTATTAAAAAAACTACATACTAACAAGTTGTTAGATGTTGTGTTATACACGATGATTTTTACTATTATCGCAAAAGTGATACTTAATCTGTCGTTGTTTTTTGACGATCCGGTAGCAGTATTAGCTTATCCAAGTGATTCGACCGCTTTATATTTAGCAACTGGTGGTGTCGTAGTCGTGATGGCTTGGAAAGCCCACACTGAGCTAATGCCGCTGATGGATAGCTTATTTCGTCTGATTGTCGGCAGTCAGTTTATGCAACTATTTTTAACGTTAGTGCTAACAACCTACCACATATCCATGCTCCAACTTGGATTGTTATTTGTAACACTGTTGTTACTCGTTTTTCTAACGAACCAACCGCTAAATGTTATGACAGAAATAGGGGTCATGGGTGTCTATACGATAGGTACTTTTGCTTTGTCATTTATTGAAATAATGCCGTTTTTTAACTTTTACGTTAACGGCAGTTACTATCTATTTCTAGGGTTGATTTTACTAGCCCCGTTTTTTTGGTCACACAAACACACAGCAGAAAGTAGGTAAATTATGCAACCAGCAACGGATGTCACATTATGGCTTGCGCTCTCTGCAGGCGTTTTATCTTTCTTATCACCTTGTACCTTGCCGATTTTTCCGGCATACTTGTCTTACATTACCGGTGTGAGTGTGAAAGATTTAAACGAAAAAAAAGATATGAAATTAAAAGGACGTTTATTACTGCATGCGGTATTCTTTTTATTAGGTATGTCAACGGTGTTTTTAAGTCTCGGTTTATCGGTCTCCTTTTTAGGAGAATGGTTACAAACGCTATTGACAGGTGATACTGGTTTATTTGTGCAACGCATTGCCGGCATTTTTCTTGTGTTGATTGGTCTAGTCGTAGGTGGTTGGATCAAAATACCATTCTTAATGCAAGAACGGCGAATGCGAATTAAAAATAAACCCGCTGGTTTATTTGGTAGTTTCTTTGTAGGTATTGGTTTCTCGGCTGGTTGGACACCGTGTATTGGTCCAATTTTTGCATCCATTCTTATTTTAGCAGCCACAAGTCCAGCAGCTGGTGCACTGTATACAATCATCTATATCATTGGCTTTAGTTTACCGTTTCTGTTGTTCACCTTTTTCTTGGGTTCACAGCGCTGGTTAGTAAAATACAGTGAAAAATTAACAAAAGTCGGTGGTGTTTTAATTATAATGTTTGGCCTATTGCTCTTTACCGGAGAACTTGCGCGGTTGTCAAACTTGTTGTTGCGCCTCGTTGAAGATACTTGGTTTGAAAATCTAGGTTAATGAAGGGAGTATGACGAATGAAAAAAATTATCATTGCAGCATTATTACTTTTGATGTTCGGCTATAGCTTATATGAGTTTATTGATCCATTTAGTGAAGAAGCAGAAAGTGAGGACTTTGACGTTGTGGACGAAGGGGCGACACTTGAGGAGAATGACGAAACAAGTGATCAAACAGACGCCGGTCCTAAAGTAGGGACAAGTGTTGGTAACCTGGCTCCGGACTTTACCTTGTCATCAACAACTGGGGAGACGGTATCACTCTCTGACTACCGTGGAAAGCGAGTGATGGTCAACTTCTGGGGTACATGGTGTCCGCCGTGCCGGGCTGAGATGCCAGACATGGAGAAGTTTTATCAAGGTAATGATGTCGAGATTCTCGCGGTGAATTTAACCCCAACGGAATCAAATGTGGGTGATGTGACGGATTTTATTGATGAGTTCGACTTATCGTTTCAAGTACTTTTAGATGAAGAACTAACGGTATCCTCGCAATACGGGATTCAACCCGTACCAACCTCTTTTATGGTTGACTCAAAAGGGGTTGTTCAATACGTTGCGTTAGGAGCGGTAAATTATGAACAAATGGTTCAGGCACTTAATACGATGGAGTAAGCACACTCAAGTGAAATAATTTGTAAGGAAAACAGCGAGACCAAGTATTTCTTGGCCTCGCTGTTTTTATCATCGATCATTTGAACATAGTGTGAAAAGCGGGCCAAAAAGAATCCGCCTCGATTAATTTAGTAGTTTCAGCTTCTTTTAATTTCTTTTGCGATTTTCTATAGATTGTTAATACTTGATTGTTCATTAAATCCTTTTATCTTCTTTTGATAATAATAGTACCTATACCTACAATCCAAATATACGAAAAGAAAAAGATCCACAAGTAAAAAATTGAGATAGACTCATCCCCTAAAAGGGTAAAAAAACCTAGAGCTACAAATAAAATAGCTAAAAAAATATGCGATGCGTATGCACAAAAACTGAATAAATTACGAATGACTCTTTCATCTGCTTAGGGAAGCTTATCTTTTTTTCTTTTTTGTTTAATCACTTCAGCAATTGCAAGAATTATTGTTGCTATTAAACCAGCTGTAAGAACTTCATATGGAAATTCTCCTTGGAAAAAGTAAATAAGAAAAGAACCCAAAAGAGCACCCATAAAAGTGCAGAAAATATTAAAGAAAGGAACCCACTTTTCTAAAAATGGCCCCCATTTTTTTCTATCCTTCATACTCATTATCTTCCTCCTCTAAAATGAATATTTCATCAAGTGGTACATCAAAATATGATATTAATTTCAATGCTAACTCGAGACTGGGATTATACTTGTTCTTTTCTATTGCATTTATAGTTTGACGTGTAACCTGTAAATCCTCAGCCATTTTAACTTGAGTTATCTTCTTTTTTATGCGGATTTCTCGAATATGGTTAATGACCCTCATTCATCACCCCTCCGAATCAGAGTAAAGATATCTTTACATTAGACGCTAGTTTTTCCCAAAGATAATCCGAAAGCTTCTTTTATTTAAACGTTTGTTTTAACTGCATTTGTTCAGTGAATAGCGTCGGATAGGATAAGAAACCTAGCATAATACTCGTTATAATAGCTGTTGTGAGTAAGATGAATAGAATTAATAGCTGAAACTGTACGGCTTGAATCGGATCGGCACCGGCAATAATTTGGCCACTCATCATCCCGGGCAACTGGACAAGCCCCATCGTTTTTTGTTTTTCAATCGTTGGAACAGTACTTGCTTTAATTGATGTGATTAGTTGTCTGTGAATCGCTTGTTTAGTTGAACCACCGAGTGAAAGAATGAGTTCAATTTCATCTTGCTTATCATTCACTTCAGAGGTTAATCGGTTTAGGAATAAAATTGATAACACCATCGCATTCCCAACAACCATTCCACTGATTGGAATGACATATTGCGGTGTAGCAGGCGTGATATTCAAACCAATTAGAATCGATTGAGTCAAAACTTCAATGGTGATATACGTTAAGGTTAACTTCCAGGTGATCCCTTTGTAGTTAATCCCTTTTTGTCTCGCATTATGGGTGGCAGCGAAAATAATTAATCCAACCATAAGGATTATAAAGATAGATGAATCTTGATCAAAGATAAATTGAAGTAGATAACCGACTATTAAAAGTTGAATAACAGACCGTACCGTCGCAACAAGAATATCTTTTTCAATCCCTAATTTTAAAAAGTAAGCAAGTAAGATTGGAATTAAGACAAATAGTAATGTGAGTGACAGAGTGAAATATGTCACGATTCATCGCCGCCTTCCAAAAAGTCAATCACTGCCTGATCAGTGGCTTCATTCAGATGATTTGTTGGTCCCTGGTAGCGACACTCACCGTCAATCAATACCCATGTATTATCACTTAACCGTTTCGCTTGGTCAATGTTGTGCGTAATCCAAAGAATGGTTTGGTGGTCCTCTTTGTTTATTTTTTTAATAAGCATTTCAATCGCTTGGGTAGATACTTGGTCTAATGAAGAGGTGATCTCATCCATTAATATAATATCGGGTTGGTTGATTAATGTTCTGGCAATGGACACCTTTTGTTTTTGTCCACCGGATAGCTCCTTAGCTTTGGTGTTTAAGAAGCGTTCTTTTAATCCAACTTTGTCTAGAAATGATAGAGCTTCTTGTTTGGATAATGTCTTATCTTGAAGTTGACGTGGTAAAGCAAGATTGTCATAGACCGTTCCAGTCGTCATCACGCCTTCTTGTAAGACGATGCCGATTTTTTTCCTTAATATCATCGGATTGATTGTCAAAATGTCCTCATTATTAAAGGTGATGGTCCCTTTGGTATGGGTTTTTAATTGATTTAGTAATCTAAAAAGTGTTGATTTACCTGCGCCAGATGGTCCAACAAAGGCGGTTATTTTACCGTGTTTGATAGAACCAGACAGGTCGTTGATGATTGTTAAATCATCGACATTAAACGAAACGTGATCAAGTAAAAGTGCTATTTCTGTCATTGTATGACTCCTTTTTATACATATTATTTGAATATATTAATTATCTGATTTTTAGTAGATAGGTTTAAAAAATGATTCACCGGGTAAACACAACAATGTAAGTGGACACTAACTTTGTTTGTCTTTCTACATTATATAGGAAATAAGAATGGGAAGTAAAATTATTTAGTTATTGTCCTTAGTCAAATGAACCAGGTAAAACTGATTGACAAATAATAATTATTACTTTATAATAATTATAAAGTAATAAAGATTAAAAACTTTTCTTTGTGCATGTTTATCTCAATTATAAAAGGGAAGAGTAACAAGGGAGAGTAAACAAGAATATATTATTTAAGGAGGCATTTTTTTATGACACAACTACATGATCACGTAAACAAAATTGTCGCAACACAAGGGGTATTATTTACGAAGCTACATCAGCATCACTGGTACGTTAAGGGAGATAAGTTCTTTACTCTACATGAAAAATTCGAAGAACTATACGATGAAGTCAACGAACAGTTTGACGAATTCGCGGAACGCTTATTAACTATCGGTGGACAGCCGTATTCAACCTTAAAAGAATTTATCGACAATTCAAGTATATCAGAAGCACCATATACTAAGGAAGTATCATCAGAAGAGATGGTGAAAACCGTATTAGCTGATTTTGAAACAGTCGTAACCGACTTAGGTAAGGGCATCGAACTAGCGGGTGAAGCCGGCGATGATGTAACTGAAGATATGTGTATTGGCTATAAAACATCACTTGAGAAGCATATGTGGATGTTCCGTTATTATCTAGGATAAGTCTAGTGGCTATTGTTTTGCTTTACCTTAATTAAATAATGATATCAAATAAAAATTAAAGGAGCTGTTTATATTGACACAACTACATGATCACTTAAATAAAATTGTCGCAACACAAGGGGTATTATTCACAAAATTGCACCAACACCACTGGTATGTAAAAGGGAATAAATTCTTCGTTTTACATGAAAAATTCGAAGAACTATACGATGAAGTCAACGAGCAGTTTGACGAATTCGCGGAACGCTTGTTAACTATCGGTGGACAGCCGTATTCAACCTTAAAAGAGTTTATCGACAATTCAAGTATATCAGAAGCACCATATACCAAGGAAGTATCATCAGAAGAGATGGTAAAAACCGTATTAGCTGATTTTGAAACAGTCGTAAACGACTTAGGTAAGGGGATTGAACTAGCGGGTGAAGCCGGCGATGATGTGACTGAAGACATGTGTATCGGTTATAAAACATCACTTGAGAAGCATATGTGGATGTTACGTTATTATCTCGGTTAAGCTAATCGGCTAATGTTTCATTTATCAATATTTGAAAGATGAATTTTAATAAAAAAGATTAAGGGAGCTGTTTATATTGACACAATTACATGATCACTTAAACAAAATTGTTGCAACGCAAGGGGTGTTGTTCACGAAATTACATCAACATCACTGGTATGTAAAAGGACCTAACTTCTTCACTTTACACGAAAAGTTTGAAGAATTATATGATGAAGTCAACGAGCAGTTTGATGAATTTGCTGAGCGTCTGTTAACGATTGGTGGTAATCCTTATTCTACACTTCAAGAATTCATTGATAATTCAAGTATAAAAGAAGCGCCTTACACAGACAAAGTTCCAGCAGAAGAGATGGTAAAAACCGTATTAGCTGACTTTGAAACAGCCGTTAAGGACTTGGATAAGGGAATCGAATTAGCTGGTGACGCTGGTGATGATGATACAGAAGATTTATGTATCGGTTATAAAACGTCACTTGAAAAGCATATGTGGATGCTGAAATACTATCTAGATTAATTTTATATTAAAGTAGTTGTTTTATCTCCATATTTGCGTTGGAATAATATCAATATAAAAAGACTCACCTCGGGTGAGTCTTTTTATCGTCTTAGCGTGAAAATATTTATGGTGCAAGGGTGTTGTTAATGGTTAAAGCTTGTTCAATCGCTTGCTTAACGCCGTGTTGATTGTTAGATGCCGTCGTATAGTTAACATTTGCTTTAATCAGGTCTGAGGCATTGTCCATGGCTACGCCGTATTTAACGTTTGTTAGCATTGGGAGGTCATTTTCATTATCACCAATCGCCATGATCTCTTCAGCTGTAATCCCTAATGTTTTGGCATAAGCTAGCAAAGCGTGCCCTTTGGTTGCTTCTTTGTGATTGAATTCAACATTATCAAATCCAGAACTGGTCACGTAAAGGTCATCTCTATTTGCGAATGTTTGTCGCAGTGTATCTAAATCACTTTTGTCGAAGGAAAAAGCGAGTAACTTATAAGGTGTGACGGTTGGATCATCTAATACGGATAAGAAATCATCGGTAAAAGTAAATGTTTCTTCTTGAAATCGTTGATTGATGTGGGCTTTAATTTGTTCATCGGTATAACCAACAAATTTTTCACGTAAAATCGTCAACAACATCTCGACAAACTGATCCTTCTTAGGTGCATAGACACCGTTACTGGTATACATTTCTAAATAAATTTTGTTCGTATCAACAGCGTCAACGATCTCTTTGGCCATCGATACGTCAAATGGGGTATCAATCAGAAGGTTATCTTCAAGGTCATAGAGGTTGGCTCCGTTCATACAAAGAATAGGGGCATACAGTCCTGCCCGTGCGATTGCTTGTTTAGCTGAGTTATAAGAGCGACCAGTCGCCACCATAAATCGGATTCCTTGTTGTTCTGCTTCATTAATCATCCGCACAGTCTCTTCTGAAATACTACCATCATCTTGTAGTAACGTACCATCTAAGTCTGATGCAATTAGTTTTATCATCTGCTTACTCCTCGTCATGTTAATGTAGTGAAAGAATGATAAGTCATTCTTTTGGGTTGAAATCCCTTCTTGATTGAAGGGGGGAACTTTTTATAGAGCGGTTAATCAATTATTGACTTGTGGTGTGATGATACCGAGATAGGTTAGGGCATCATATAATCCGCCCTCATCAACAGTTGTTGTTTGATAATCGCTATAGGCGATTAGGTCAGGATGAGCATTTCCCATCGCAATCCCAACACCTGCAAGCTTTAACATTTCCTTATCGTTCATTCCATCACCAATGGCAACCGCGTGTTCAAGTGTCTGTTTCTCTTCATTCATAACGGCTTCAATCGCTTTGCCTTTATTGACGGCTTGTTGAATGATGTCATAGTGATTGGTCATTCCTTCCACATACACTTCAGAGAAAAATAGCGTCGTGTCTTTTTGATATATCGGAATATTTTCTTTTGGACAGTTCATTAACGTCATGCCATAAATGTGCTCTTTTTTATCGTTAGAATATAAAACATTGTACTGAATCCCAAAGTGTTGGATAAATCCCTGAACATAATCGGGTTCAAGTGATGTGAAGAGGTTATGAGTATCGGAATATAACACGATTTCTTGATCGTGTGCTTCGGCTGTTTGAATAAAATCATCAACCACGTCTTCAGCCATATGTTGTTCATATAACACGCGGTCTCCTTTTCTCGCATAAGCACCATTATACCCAATAACATTGGTGATTCCGAGCTTGTCCATTAACGATTTTAGCTCATGTACCGGCCGTCCTGTCGCGAGCCATAGCTCTATGCCTTTAGTTTTGGCTGCTTCAATGGCTGCGATTGTTTTTTGATGAATGGATTGATCGTGCCTAACGATAGTGCCGTCGACATCGACAAACATGTGTGTGATTTGTGTCATTGCTGTTCCTCCAACTAAAATATAAATGTTTTAAAGGGTATTCAAACGCAACGAAAGCTTCGCTTGTTCTTCCTCATATTCTAGTGTACCATGAAAAAGAAGTGTGTGTATTGCAGAAAATCATGTAAGGGGATACATATAAAGGAGAAATTTTTTATCAAGCTTTAAGTGTAATCAGTTACGGGTTAATTAGGGACGTGGCAATGTTGTTCCCTTAAAGTTTAAATAAGCAATATTTAATTTGGTTTAACCGTTTTTAACCAGGACATTTAAGGGTATAGTCTAGCATAATCGTTATAAAGTGAGGGATTTAATATGGATGATTATTTAGATATTTTACGTGTGTTTGAAGATAATGTCTCAAAATTAAAGAAGCGATACCGCTGGCGATTTGATTCTAAAAGTATTGCACTCGTATCATTAGAGTTTGCTTTGAGTCACCAACCGCTAGATTTAAACTTATTTGAACGTGTCAGTCAAACGTTAAGTAAAAAATTGTCACCCTTTTCAACATTAAAACAGTCAGAACAATATTTTATTGCCGCATCACTAATCATTAAAACAGATGATCCGCTGGCGGCGATTGATGAGTTCTTAACCCAACAAAAAGCGCTTATAAAAGAAGGCCTGATTAAAGAAACGGTCAGTTATTATCTCGCCTTAATGTTAGTAGAAAAACATGCCCCACTTTCATGTGTTGGGACAGCTAATCAATTGTACCGGCGCTTAAAGCATCGGCACGGTTTTATGCTTAACCGAACTATCTTTCCATTTGTATTTAAAATCAGTGTTGAACAACAAGAAAATAAGCGGCTAAAGGATGAACAAGCGATTGTTGAAGTTGTTGAATCAAATTACGATGAATTAGTGAAACATGGCTTTAAAGCGGGAACGCACCTATATGTGATGAGTATGGTCTTTTCGTTACCAGCTTTCAGCAGCCATTTAAGTCATGCGATTCAATTATATAAACAATTAGCTAATGCCAACTTTATTATTGAACCAGAACAATACTTATCCTTTGCGATTTTATCTCATTCATCTTTTGAGAAGAAACATGTGATTGAACTCGAGATGTTAGTAAATGATCTACTAAAACGAACCAAAATTAAACAGGATAAGAAGCTACAAAAACAGCTGGCCATGCATATGTTACTGATTGATTATTTACCGCATCAAACGGGGGTTAATCAAGAAGTACTCACGTTAGCTTATGAATTAATTGAAGTTGAACATATGGCTATTATGTCAGCTGTTTCATCGAGTTCTATCGGGCTCTATTAATAGAATGAAAAGAGAGTAGGAAAACAGATATGGCGCAAATGACGTGTCACTTTTTTTCAGACGTTTTGCAAAAACATACCGGTATGACGGTCATTATTCCAGAAAAGACACGTAATCAATACGGCGGGATTAATTCAGATCAGCAACAAAACGTGCCTGTTTTATATTTGCTGCATGGCTTTTCTGATGACCATACGATTTGGAGTCGCCGCACCTCGATTGAACGCTATGCTGAAACACATGGTATCGCGGTCGTGATGCCAGATGGTGATCATAGTTTTTATACAGATATGCATCAAGGGAAAAACTATTTCACTTTCTTAACAGAAGAATTACCGAAGAAGGTGGCGTATTTCTTTCCGGTATCAACAGCACCTGAGGATACGTATGTCGCTGGCTTATCGATGGGTGGCTACGGGGCGCTCAAGTGGGCGTTAAGTAAACCAAAAGCTATTCACAAAGTGGCATCGCTGTCAGGAGCAGTCAATATGGCAAGGTTGCGCAAGGAGCGCGAAGGAACAGATATGGCACCGTTAATGGATCAAATTTTCGCGGATAAAGATATTGCTGGTACTTCCCATGATCTGTTTTATTTGTTGAGACGGGATATGAATAATAAAACAGATATGCCGGCTATTTATCTCGCCTGTGGAACAGAAGATTTCCTTTATGATGATAATAGACGCTTCGGTGACATACTTGAAACTTATCAGTTAGCCTCAAATATTACATTTGATTCAGGGACCCATGAGTGGGGTTACTGGGACCGGCATATTAAAGCGGCGTTAGACTGGATGTTGAATTAATAAAGGCAAACTAAAAGCTGAATATTTGCTGCGGTAACCTCTTGATAAGTGTCAGAGGTAAACCTAGAGGTCGTAACCGGTCTCTAGGTTTTTTATAACAACAAGTAAGCAATCGCTTCATGCTAGGTGGTGTGGGCTGTGGTACACTAGGGGAAAGAGGGTGGAAAAGATGACAATACTGGTCGTAGAAGATGAAGTAAAACTAGCAAGAGCTTTAGAACTGGAATTACAGTTTGAAGGTTATGATGTTAAGTTAAGTCATGATGGTAAAGAGGCGCTTCGATTGATGTTAAAAGAGACATTTGAGTTAGTCATTTTAGATGTAATGTTACCAAATTTAAGTGGAATGGATATATTGCGTCGTCTAAGAAAAGAGAATGAAACCCTGCCTGTCATTATGCTAACAGCAAGGGATCAAATTTATGATAAAGTGAGTGGCTTAGACTACGGTGCTAATGATTATATGACAAAGCCGTTTGAAATTGAAGAGCTGCTAGCAAGAATCAGAGTACAACTTAGAAAAAATGCATTAGAAGATGAGATTTTAAACGCCGATCAACTCGGAGTCAAAGATATTGTCATTTATTTAAGCACATATGAAGTGAAGAAGGATCAAACACCTGTTGAACTTACCAAACGAGAATTTGAACTGATCGCCTTTTTAGTAAAAAATAAAAATCAAGTGTTAACCCGCGATCAACTACTAGCAGAAGTCTGGGGCTATGACTACATGGGCGAGACGAATGTAGTCGATGTCTATGTCAGATACTTGCGTCAAAAATTAGGCTATGAGCTCATTGAAACCGTACGTGGTGTGGGTTATATGGTTCGGAGTGAATAACAATGAAACTTAAGACAAAGCTTGTTTTATTTAACACAATCGGTTTTTTATTATTTCTATTTGTGATTGAAACGCTCATTTATTTTAGTTTTGTACAAATTATGACAAGCCAAGAAATTGATCGGATTGAAGCCCAAGCGACGACGTTACTGGAAGCTTTTGCGCAAGATGAAATTAGCAACGTCGACCCGGTGCAACTATTTAAAGCGTACGTTCCGACAGACGGGATGATTCGTCTGATTGATGATGACGGACAGATTATTCAAGTCATAACGCAAGATGAGCGGTTAACAACTTTAGACGGGCAATTTACAAATCAAACATCGACAGATGAATTTACAATTGATGATGGTGAACGTTTTGCGAAGGTATCGATGCCAATTATTTATGTTGACCAAGAAGTAAAAGCGCTCGAGGTAGTGCAACCATTAAAATATATTGACGATGCCTTAGATGTCCTCATTCTTGTCCTCATCTTCAGCTTCTTTATGATGATCATTCCTGGTGTTTTTATCGGTCAAGCGATCGCACGAATTATTATTAAGCCAATCGAACGTTTATCACTAGCGATGCAACATAATCAAGCTGATGGTAAGTGGGAAAAAGTGGAATTTAGTGACCGTAAAGATGAGCTCGGCCATATGGCATTAAACTTTAATGAAATGAATTCGAGACTAAAATCGATGTTTGATACACAAGAACAATTTGTTGCGAATGCTTCACATGAATTAAAAACGCCACTAGCCGTGATTAAGAGTTATGTACGACTCATGGAACGTCAAGGGAAGACGAATCCAGATGTTATGGAAGAGTCGCTTGAGACGATTAATTACGAAACAGACCGAATGCATCACTTAATTCAACAAATGTTAACACTTGTATCGATTGAAAAAGGAGAATTATTCACTTTTAGACAAGTGGCCTTACGGCCATTGTTAAAACAAGCAAGTAAATCAATAGCGCTAGCGTTTGACCGGACAATTACATTTGAAATGACTGAACAAGACATTACAATTGTTGGAGATGAAGAAAAGCTTAAACAATTGGTCTATATTTTATTAGATAATGCCCAAAAGTACTCAGAAAAAGCAATACGGTTGAGCTTAAAGAAAACAGAAACAGATGCGGTGATTGAAGTCAAAGACTATGGTGAAGGATTAAGTAAACAAGACCAACAGGCCATCTTTGATCGGTTTTACCGTGTCGATAAAGCGCGTGCGAGAGAAACAGGTGGGACTGGTCTTGGGTTAACCATTGCTAAAGCTATTGTTGACCAACATGAGGGGAGAATTGAAGTCGATTCCACATTAGGAGAGGGAACAACCTTCCGTATTTTTCTCCCCCTTTAACCGTATTCTCATTAATTTCTCATGAAGCGTTTAAAAGGCTTTCATCTTCGGTTGCTATACTTAAAGTAACAAAGGGAGGATGATAAAAATGAAATCAACAATGATCAAAGTCGTCGGTAGTCTTATTGGTGGCTTAACCGTATTTTTAGTTAGTGCATACGTGTTTCAATTCGCTATGGGTACGGCAGAAGCTAAAATGTCAATAGAGGAAATTGAAGCTCTGGCCAGTGAGCGCTTTCCTGGAGAAATCATCGAGGTAGAATATGATGACGATACGTATGAGGTTGAAATTAAAACAGAAACACAATCATTTGAGTTAGTGTTAGATGCAACAAGTGGAGAAATTCTTTACTTAGAAGAAAAAAATCAAATCGTTGCCACAACGGATAATGTGGAAGTGAAAGCTAATCAAACATCTGAAGAAAAAAACACAGATGACACCACTGAAGTGTCTAACAATGATGAAAATCAAGTGACTGATACGACTGACACTACTACAACGAGTGATGATACAAATGAATCAACATCAGACGCTGAAGAAGCAACACCACCATCAACAACGGATGATAAAGATGCCAAATCGATACCTAATGACAAAGCATCTGATGTCGCAAAAGAGAAAGTAGCAACGACACCGGCTGTTATGATTAATCAGGGCGAAGCTCAAAAAATCGCCAGAGAAAAGGCAGATAATGCTAAAGTGACAGAAATAGAATTAGAAGAAGATGATGGGGCGACTTACTATCAAGTTGAACTTGAAAATGAGACACATGAATTTGAAGTGGAGATCGATGCCTTTACCGGTAAAGTACTCATTATTGAGATGGAACAACGCGACGATCAAGTGTCAACAAATAGTCAAGTCATGTCACGTGCGGCCATTGAGCAACTTATTGATAAAAGTTATGCTGGTTATCGTATCGAAAAAATAGAATTAGATGAAGATGATGGTCAAATGGTCTATGAAATTGAGTTGAAATCTGGACGAACAGAAATTGAAATGGAATTAGATGCCGTAACTGGCGATGTACTAGACTTCGATAAAGAAGTTGAAGATAAAGATGATGACGATGACGATGATGATCGTGAAGATGATTAATAAGATGAGAGGGGCGTATGCCTCTCTTTTTTTCTTTAAAGGAGGATTAGCTGTATATTGGACGACGGTGCCTAACGTTATAACCAACAACTAACAAAAAAGACAACAAAAAAAGGAAGCGATCAAATCGCTTCCTTTGTGAGTTAGGTCTAATTAGTTCTTTTCAACGTTAGCTGCTTGTGGTCCACGGTTACCTTCTTCGATATCGAAAGTTACTGCTTGTCCTTCTTCAAGTGTTTTAAAGCCATCGCCTTGGATTGCTGAGAAGTGTACGAATACATCGTCTTGTCCTTCTACTTCGATAAATCCAAAACCTTTGTCTGCGTTAAACCATTTTACTGTACCTTGTGCCATATTACTTTTCCTCCTAGTGTGGTCGTTCCACACAATTGTATTACTATTCTTGCTCAAGCATCAAAACGAAAACTTTCACGTTGCTAGTTACTTGAAGTGTTTCTGCAGTCGAACAAAATAGCTAAGTTCATTATAGCAGGCGATTTTGATAAATGCAACCCTATCGGAAGAGAAATTGTCGCTTTCGTCGATAAAATTCTGACTTTTTTCAAAAGATAAGAAATAAACCTTGATATGATAGGGTTTTGAACCAATAAAAGAAATTGAAATAAATATAACTTTTTTTAAAAAAAGTTAGAAATGATCGCTTTTTTGATGATTTCTATTATTTTCAGCTATTTAATGAGAGGAAATGGTTGCGTAAAAAGAGGTGAACCTATAATATAAGTAAGGGATTAAAATGCTCGGCGGATTTAACAATAAAGGGGAAATGATAAATGTCTAACAAAACATCCATTTATGGCTTAACGAAAGATCAATTAACCGATTGGTTTTTGAGTCAAGGATTAAAGAAATTTAGAGCAACACAAGTATGGGATTGGTTATATGTCAAACGGGTGAAAACCTTTGAAGATATGACAAACCTACCTAAAGACACACGCGATCTATTAGAAACTCATTTTACGATTGGTACATTAGAAGAAGAAATTAAACAAGAATCAAAAGATGGTACGATTAAGTTCCTATTTAAACTGTCAGATGGTAACTTAATTGAAACAGTTCTGATGCGCTTTTCTTATGGTCTATCTGTTTGTGTAACAACACAAGTTGGTTGTAATATTGGTTGTACGTTTTGTGCCAGCGGGTTACTGAAGAAAAACCGAGACTTAACAAGTGGTGAAATTGTTGAACAAATTATGAAAGTTCAACACGCGCTAGATGAAAAAGGTAAAGATGAGCGCGTTAGTCATATCGTTGTCATGGGGATTGGTGAACCATTTGATAATTATGATCATACGATGGCCTTTTTACGTATCGTTAATGACCAAAAAGGATTATCAATTGGTGCTCGTCACATTACTGTATCAACAAGCGGCCTTGCTCCTAAAATCAGAGATTTTGCTGATGAGAATTTACAAGTCAACCTAGCTGTATCACTCCATGCACCTAATGATGACTTAAGAACGTCAATCATGAAGATCAATAAAGCTTTCCCAATTCAAAAGTTAATGGATAGCATTGATTACTATTTGAAAACAACGAATCGACGGATCACATTTGAATATATTCTCTTAAAAGATGTTAATGATCATGTGAAAGAAGCAAAACAGTTGGCTAAGTTACTAAAAGATAAACGCCACTTAAGTTATGTCAATCTCATTCCGTATAACCCAGTGGCTGAACACAATCAATATGACCGCAGTGAGAAAAAACAGATTTTAGCTTTTTACGAAGCGTTACTCAATGAAGGTATTAATTGTGGGGTGCGAGTAGAACAAGGGTCAGATATTGATGCAGCCTGTGGTCAATTACGTAGTAAACAAATGAAAAAACAACAAGCTTAATTTTAAAGACAAAACCTCTGAGCACGCTTTTAGGTTTTGTCTTTTTGTTGATTGATAATAGTAACTACACATAAGTGTCCTTTTGTATATTAGCTGTTTGATGCGTAAGTATTTAAGTTTGACGCTTAGATATTTTGACATGAAACATAAATTCTTGTATACTCTTAGGGGTATATAAGGAGTGGTATAATGAGTCAATCAATATTTTTGTATGGCCTAATTGCGATATTAACAGGTCTATCATGGTTTAAAGACCGACAAAAGACAAAAAAAGCACTGATGAAAGCTAAAAATATATTAGTCAAGCTTGCACCAGAACTGCTTGCCATTCTTTTGTTTGTCGGCTTAAGTTTATCTATTTTAACACCTGAGACGATTTCATCTCTAATCGGGGAACGATCGGGTGTCATCGGTGTATTTATCGCGAGTTTTATTGGAACCTTTGCGATGTTACCAAGTTTTGTCGTATTTCCACTTGCGGATACATTGGTGAGTAACGGCGCTGGTCTTGTCCAGGTGTCTGCTTTTATTGCGACACTTGTTTCGGTTGGTTTTGCTAGTTTGCCGATGGAGAGGCGTATCTTTGGTAAAGAATTCACGTACATGAGGAACTTATCAGCCATGCTTATGGCGTTTATTTTCAGCTTCATTATTTGGGTGGTGTTACCATGGCTATAATAAAACGATATCGTGCGCTTATTATCTTAAGTATCATTCTGTTAGGTCTTTCTTTGATTAGCCCTGAACGCGGGACACAAGCGTTATCACTAACGAGTGCTAGCTTAATTGACATGTTTTCATTATTGCCCCCAATTCTTGTACTAGTGGGTCTGATTGATCAGTGGGTTGATAAACAAGTCTTAATTAAATTTATGGGAGATGACTCAAAGTTTCTAGGAGTCATCATCGCCTTATTACTCGGTGGACTTGCGGCAGGACCGTTATATATAGCCTTTCCAATTGCGATCACATTATTAAAGAAGGGGGCAAATATTCGTTATGTTGTATTTTTCTTAGGTGTGTGGACAACGGCTAAATTACCGATTGTGCTATTTGAAGTTGCGGCATTTGGCTGGAAATACACTTTGATTCATGTGTCTGTTGGATTGATTTTCTTTTATCTTGTTGGTGTCTTTTTCGAGAAGCGATTTGATCCAAACACGTTATTAAAAGAAGATATTACAAGCAATGAATAATCTTCATCTCAAAACCTTTCATTCGGCGCGTCCGTGTGAGAGGTTTTTTCTATTATAAAATTAAATAGTTATGTGACAGTTACTTCTATCTTAGTGATAGTGATGATAAAAAAAGAATAGCATATTCAGGGAGGCGAGTAGACCAGAGACTTAGAAAATAATTTAAGTAAATATATTGCGGCTCAAACTAAAGTGTGCTATTCTTTTGATAGCTAATAAGTGCAACCGTTTGCCTAATGTATTTCCATATGATTAAAAATGTATCCGGTTGCAGATATTCCTCATGCGCGGGAATATAGTCGATCGACTATTCAACAATCTTAACTAAATACTTAGGCTGTATAAAAATGACACAATGCGCAAACTTTTCACAAATTTAAGGAGGCGTCAATATGGGGAAATGGTGGCAAGACAGTACTGTTTATCAAATTTATCCACGCAGTTTTAACGATTCAAATGGGGATGGTATTGGCGATATCAATGGTATTACCGAGCGGTTACCGTACTTAAAACAATTAGGAATAGAAATTATTTGGCTATCACCCGTCTATCAATCACCGAATGATGATAACGGATATGATATTAGTGATTATGAAGCGATTATGGATGAGTTTGGAACAATGGAAGACTATGACCGGATGTCAGCGGAAGCAAATCGATTAGGATTAAAGATTATGATGGACCTAGTTGTCAATCACACATCAGATGAACACCACTGGTTCATTGAATCAAGAGAAAGTAAAACAAGCGACAAGCGAGATTATTATATTTGGCATAATCCAAAAGTAAATGGTGAACCACCAACAAACTGGGCGGCGGCATTTGGTGGTAGCGTCTGGGAGTTTGATGAGAAGACAGGTCAATACTACTTACATCTATTCAGTAAGAAACAACCTGATTTAAATTGGGAAAATGAAGCGATGCGCCGTGATGTTTACCAAATGATGCGTAACTGGTTAGATAAAGGCGTGGCCGGCTTTAGAATGGATGTTATTAATATGATTTCAAAAGATCCCCGGTACCCTGATGGTGAGGTCATGAAAACGGGTTATACTGACGGTAGCCCGTATTATTTCAACGGACCCAAAGTCCATGACTACTTAAAAGAGATGCATCAAGCTGCTTTGGCGGACTATGAAACCATTACCGTTGGTGAGATGCCAAATGTGAGTTTAGAGCAGGCGAAGCTCTATACAGCTGAGGACCGTAAAGAATTAGATATGGTGTTTAACTTTGATCACGTCGGCTTAGGTGATGGTGAACTCGGGAAGTGGACACCTGAAGCATGGAAACTAACAGAATTAAAACAAATTTTCACCCGCTGGCAAGAGGGGCTTGACCAAGTCGGATGGAATAGTTTGTATTGGAGTAATCACGATCAACCACGGGCGATTTCTCGCTTTGGTGATAACCGAAACGAGTACCGCGAAAAATCAGGTAAGATGCTTGCGACGTGTTTGCATATGTTAAAAGGCACCCCTTATGTATTTCAAGGAGAAGAGATTGGTATGACCAATGTTCAGTTTGACTCGATTGAGGATTACCGAGACCTTGAGTCAATCAATGCCTATCATGAATTAACAGCGAAGGGGCTACTTTCAGAGGATGAAATGATGGCCGCTATTTACAAACGTGGCCGTGATAATGCAAGAACACCGATGCAATGGTCTAGTGAGACTAATGCTGGCTTTACAATAGGTGAACCCTGGGTTAAAGTTAATCCGAATTACACAGATATTAATGTAAAAGATGCCTTAGCGCGAGAAGATTCAATTTTCTATTACTATAAGCAATTGATTGAACTAAGAAAACAATATGAGATAATTGTCACAGGACGGTATCAACTACTTTATCCTACACGTGAAGATGTTTATGTTTATGAGCGCCTATTAGATGACCAAGTGCTGCTCGTTTTAACAAATTTCACCGATGATGTTGTTTCAGTTGACCTAGCTGCTGATTTAACGAAGGCAACTTGTTTAATTACGAATGAGACAGAAGCGATCAAACAAACAGAAACGGGCTACACATTACAGCCATACGGGGCCTATGCGTTTTTGTTAAATAACAAGTAAAGAAAAGAGATTCTATAAGTCATGACGTAACAAACAAATAAGGATTTTAAAAAGATAATAGGGGTGCAGCAATATGACAAAGAAAATTTGGTGGAAAGAAGCGGTCGCTTATCAAGTGTATCCGCGTAGTTTTAATGATTCAAATGGTGATGGAATTGGCGATATTAGAGGGATTATTGAAAAACTCGATTACTTAAAGAATTTCGGTATCGATGTGATTTGGGTCTCACCAATTTATGAATCACCTAACGATGATAATGGGTATGATATTAGCGATTACCAAGACATTATGGCTGACTTTGGCACAATGGAAGATTTTGATGAGTTGCTGAGAGAAACACATAAACGTGGCATGAAAATCATTATGGACCTAGTTATTAACCATACCTCTGATGAACACCCGTGGTTTATTGAATCACGAGCATCAAAAGACAATCCTAAGCGTGATTGGTATATTTGGCATCCAGATAAAGACGGAAAAGAGCCAAATAACTGGGAGTCTATCTTTAGTGGGTCTGTGTGGGAACGTGATGAACAAACGGCTGAATATTACATGCATGTCTTTAGTAAAAAGCAACCCGATTTAAATTGGGAAAATAAAGAGGTGAGAGATGCCCTTTATGACATGGTCAACTGGTGGTTGGATAAAGGAATTGATGGCTTTAGAGTGGATGCCATCTCTCATATTAAAAAGCGCGAAGGTTTTCCTGATTTACCTAATCCAGAAAACAAAAAGTATGTTCCGTCTTTTGATCACCATATGAATCAACCGGGAATCGATACATTCTTATCAGAGTTCGCCCAAAAAACATTAAAAAACTACGATATTATGACAGTTGGTGAAGCGAACGGGGTAACACTGGATGATGCGGATAAATGGATTGGGGCAGAAGATGGTTACTTTAATATGATTTTTCAATTTGATCATTTAAGCCTTTGGGGAACGAGTGTCGATGGTGGTCTTGATTTAGCCGCCTTAAAAGCCGCTTTAACAAAATGGCAAGTTGGTTTAGATGGCCATGGCTGGAATGCGCTATTCTTAGAAAATCATGACCAACCTCGCTCAGTGTCAACGTGGGGAAATGATTCAGATTTACGTCAAACGTCAGCGAAAGGTCTCGCAACACTTTACTTCCTTATGCAGGGGACACCGTTTATTTATCAAGGTCAGGAGATTGGGATGACGAACGTTCAGTTTGACTCGATTGATGACTATAACGATGTTGCGATTAAAAACCGTTATAAACATGAAAGAGAAGAAGGAAAGTCTCATGACGAGATTATGGCCTCAATTTGGAAGAATGGTCGTGATAACTCGCGAACACCGATGCACTGGGATCAATCACCAATGGCTGGTTTTACGACAGGAACGCCTTGGCTTAAAATGAATCCAAACTATCCCGATATTAATGTGAAGCACAATGTCGAAGACCCACATTCGGTCTATCATTATTACAAACGTTTAATTGAAATTAGAAAAGCGAGTGATGTATTAATTTATGGTCATTATACCCTTATTCAAGGTGAGCATGAACACGTCTATAGTTATTTACGACACGACGAAGAACATGACGAGGCATATATCATTGCCATTAATATGTTTGCCGTAAATACAACGATTGACTTTGCTGATGATTATGAGCTTATTGACTGTGTTTTATCAAATTATGTTGTAACAGAAAAGACACTTAGCTTAAAACTGCGTCCTTATGAGGCAAGGGTTTATAAAGTCTTACCGAAAAAATAAGTGAAACAAGTGATTTAAATATTGCTAAGCCTTCTTTTATAGTAAGACAAAAAACCAAGTGACGAAAAAATCTCGCTCACTTGGTTTTTTGTTTGTTTAATCCCACTTAAACGGGGTTTCTTGATACACGTAATAGTTTAACCAGTTTGAAAACAGTAAATAGGCAAGCGAACGCCAGCGGTTTTTAGGGTCTTCATTTGGGTTATTGTTCGGGAAATAGTTTGTCGGCGCATCAACCTTGATGCCTTTATTTAAGTCACGAATAAATTCTTCGTTTAAAGTATCAGCATCATATTCAATATGACCGGTAATCATCACATGTCGTTCATCTTTTGATGCGATGAGTAAGGGGCCAGCTTCTTTTGAATCATCCAACATTAATAAATCTGGGTGGTGCTTAATGTATTGGTAAATGGCATCGGTTTTACGTGAGTGTGGAGCTAAAAATTCATCGTTAATGCCGCGCATTAACTTATTTGTCGCTTCAATCCTTTGATGCATAAAGATGCCAGAAATCTTTTTATCACGCGGTTGTTTATCAATTCCATAATGATGATAAAGCGCCGCTTGTGCACCCCAACAGATGTGCAAGGTCGACGTGACATGGTCCTTGGACCAATTCATGATTTCAACCATCTCTTTCCAGTATTCAACATCTTCAAAATCAAGGTGTTCAACTGGAGCACCAGTGATAATCATCCCGTCATAATACCTGGTTTTTATTGCATCAAAGGTTTGATAAAATTTCTCTAAGTGTGATTTTGTCACATTTTTAGATTCATAGGTAGCAGTGTGAATAAAATCGACATTAACTTGTAGCGGTGAATTACTTAGTAACCTCAACAGTTGAGTCTCAGTCCGCTCTTTTTCAGGCATCAGATTTAATAATAATAAATTAAGCGGACGGATATCTTGTGTCGTCGCTCGATCGGATTCCATAATAAAAATATTTTCTTTTTCTAATATTGGTCGTGCGGGTAGTGCACGTGGTACATTTATAGGCAATCAAAATCCCCCCGTTCGTTAACTTTATTTGTCTATTATAGCTTTGTTGGTATATGGATTCAATCAAATTTAAGAAAATTCAGACAAAAAGTCCTCATGGTCTGTCTTAAACAGACCATGAGGACGTTGGTTATATTTTTAAGCGATCAGGTAAGGTAACAATTGACTCAATTAATGTGTTGAGTTTTGTTTCAATCCGGTGCAACAAATAAAAAGTTACCACAATCGGAAAACCTAAATCAGCGATTAATTGGATCCATTGAGGGTCCATCTACAAACCTCCTCTCAACAAGTGATAAACAAATAGGAGGCCAGAAAGGCCTCCTATGTTAAGTCATGTGATTAACCAAGGGTAATATCAGTGACTTGACGTTCAACGATACGGGCACTCTCTTTTTTAACGAGATCACCACCTGAAGAAATAAACGCATTTTCGGTTACGATTGTATCCATAACAGTGTTAATTAAAGCCGGATCAACCGGTTCAATGGGTGTGTCGAGTGAAAGTGTGACGATTTTATCATCGATATTTCTAAACTTAAGTTCTAAGACTTTCATAGTATGTCCACCTCCTTTCCTTAGCAATCATTGTCGCTAATTACTCTGGAGAGATTAGCGACGTGTCATTACGTTTGATTTCCATTAGAGGATACTGTTGAACTGAGCTAAGTGCGTTACTTACAACAAGTAAAGCTTCTGGTGTTGCATCGGTTTTTACGTTGTTAAATGACTTTGTTTTAACGATGTCTTTGCCTTCTAAATCTGCGCCGGTGATGAAGTATAACTGTAAACGTGAGTTTGTGGTAACTTGAGTAGCCATGGTGCCTCACCTCCTTTCACAACTATAATCGTTATGAGAAAATAAAGGAGGCGGAAAAATACGACGAATTGTGCTATGATGATATCTAATTATCAACTGATTTCTTCTAATCAAAACTTAAATAGAGGTGCAAAATGATAACATATCCAGTATTTACAAACGGTTCAACCATCGGAGTACCAGCACCGTCATCGGGTGTTGGAGAAGAACGACATAATATACTCAATCAAGCAATTAAACGAATGCAAACTAAAGGATTTAATGTTGTTTCAGGCGAGACTGCTTGGACTCAGAATAAAGCAAAGTCCGCACCTGCAATGAAACGTGCCAAGGAGTTTAACTCAATGATTAAAAATGATGAAATTGAGGTTATTATTCCTCCATGGGGTGGGGAGCTTTTAATCGACATACTAGAATATGTTGAATTTGATAAGATGCAAAACAAATGGATCCTAGGCTATTCTGATCTAAGTGTATTGTTATTAGCTATTACATTATCAAAAGGTCTTGCCACAGCCCATGGTACAAATTTAGTTGATTTAAGAGGGGAATATTCTGATGAAACAACGGCTATGTGGGCGTCCGTTTTAGCTACTAATAGAGGTGAAACGATTGTGCAAAAGTCATCACCACTATATCAAAAGGAGTGGAGCCACAATAATCCGTCATCTTGTGTCTTTAATCTAACTGAAAAAACGTATTGGAAAACTATCAATAATCAACCAATCTGTATAGAAGGTCGTCTTCTTGGTGGGTGTATTGATGTGATTCGCCATTTAATTGGCACGCCTTATGGGGACGTAAAAAGATTTCGAGATAAATACATACCGAATGAACCGGTTGTATGGTATTTAGAGAACTGCGAATTAAATACGACTGATTTGAGAAGGTCTTTGGTACAAATGAAGTTAGCGGGTTGGTTTGAAGGATGTTCCGGAATACTCTTTGGTCGAAGTCACGGAAACTATAAAACAGACTTTTAAGCCTTGAAACAATAAATTGTCTAAAACAAGAGAGAACACGTCTAATAACGGAAATGTATTGACTGGATCATTGGCATTGTTATAATAATGAGTGTGTTAGGCATTGGAGTCAAACAGGTGCCTTTAGTATGGTTAGGTTTCTTAAGTACATGCGAATAATAGATTAAGAGCTATCTTAACTTAATCAACGCGGTAGCAAAAAATGTGCACTTAAAACCTTAATTTATAATCTTATCGAGAATAACTTAAAACAAACCTGAGGCAATGATCAATCGGTCATAGCTTATAGGATATGGTATACTATTGTTAGAAACAAAAAAGAGACAAAGGCGGGAACATTCATGACAAAAAAACTAATTTTCTTCGATATTGACGGTACGCTGTTGGACCATAATAAACAGTTACCAGAAAAAACGATCGAAGCTATTAACATATTAAAAGAAAAGGGCCATACTGTGGCCATTGCAACTGGACGGGGCCCCTTTATGTATGAAGATATTCGGGCGTCACTAGGAATAGATACTTACATCAGTTATAACGGGTCGTTTGTCGTCTATCAAGGAAACGTCATTTTCACAACACCACTTGATAAGCGGGCACTGCTTCAACTTGAAGTTGAAGGACATAATAATAATCATCCGATGATGTTTATGGATCATCAAAATATGCGCCAAAACGTGGAGAATCATCCATCGATTGATAAAAGTATTGCGTCCCTTAAATTAACCTTCACCCCTGATTATGATCCGAGTTATCATGCAGGACGTGATTTATATCAAGCCTTGTTTTTTGTTGATCAAGAAGAAATTAAACAATATGAAGGCCAATATCCAGAGTTTGACTTCGTTCGTTGGCATCCACTTTCTGTTGATATTATACCGGCAGGGGGATCGAAATGGCGAGGGATTAAACAATTGATTGATCACTTAAACATTGACCCAAGTGATGTCTATGCCTTCGGTGATGGATTAAATGATGTTGAGATGCTTGAAAATATTCATAACAGTGTAGCAATGGGTAACAGCTGTTCAGAGGCGAAGCAAGTGGCAGATTATGTGACGGCTGATGTTGATGAAGATGGGTTGTATCTAGGAATTAAAGAAATGGGCTTATTATAAGTTGAAATTAAAGTAGTTGTCACAACGTGGCAACTGCTTTAATTTTTTTATAAACTGAGATAGTCATCTAGTCGTTTTCAATATTTTCTGATATTATTATAATCACCGAAAAAAAGAGGCATAGCATGTGAATATAGAATGACTATTGTCTAGGAAGATGGCTACCAAATCGACTGACGCACTGCTTTAGTTGAAATCGTTTGTAATATGGTACACTAAGTCATATATGCGGCTGCTTGAGTGAATTAAGCGCACGTCTATGTCATTATTCCACTTATGGTGGATGAGGAATAAAATAAATAAATAAAGGGGAAGATAAAGATGGAACAACAATTATTTGACTGGATGGATCAGATTGAACAGGATTTACTTGATATTCGCACACACTTATTTGAAAACCCAGAGCTTGGCGATAGGGAATTTATCGCACAAGAAACGTTGGTTAGTTATTTGAACAAACATGCTTTTACTGTAGAGACGGGATTAGTTGGGCGACCAACGTCGTTTAAGGCGATATATGAAGGGGAAAAAGCAGGTCCGACCATTGGAATTATGGCTGAATATGATGCACTACCGGGTGTGGGGCATGGCTGTGGCCACAATTTAATTGCGACGATGGGGATTGGCGCAGGAATTCTGCTTAGTAAGGTGATTGATGAGACGGGTGGCACCGTAATTGTATATGGCACACCAGCAGAGGAAACCAATGGTGCGAAAGTGCCAATGGCAGACGAAGGCATGTTTGATGTTTGTGATGTAGCGATGATGGTGCATCCGGCAGGTGTATCGGCCAAAAGCGGCGAGTCATTAGCCATGGATGCGATTGAATTCCGTTACGAGGGGAAAACGAGTCACGCAGCAGCATCACCAGAAGAAGGCATTAATGCGCTTGACAGTGTGATTCAACTGTATAATGGTATCAATGCTTTAAGACAACATTTAAAGGATGATGTGAGAATTCATGGTGTCATCACTGAAGGTGGTCAAGCAGCCAACGTTGTTCCAGACTTAGCGATCAGTCAGTTCTATATTCGGGCGAAAGAACGCCGTGATGTAAACGATGTCGTAGCAAAAGTGAAAAAAATTGCAGAAGGAGCAGCACTTATGACAGGTGCCACGTTAGCGATGCGAAACTATGAGCTTAGCTACGATAATATGATCACCAATCAAACGTTATCGAATATTTATGCAGAACAACTTTATAAAGCAGGTGAGACCGAAATAGAAGAAGCGCGAGGTGGTTTAGGATCAATGGATATTGGTAATGTCAGTCACCGCGTGCCGGCAATTCATCCTTATATTGGAATGGGTAAAGCAGGACTTGTCGCGCATACGACAGCTTTCCGCGATCAAACGATGACTAAAGCTGGCGAACTGGCGTTACGACGCGGGGCACTGTCAATGGCGTTAACGGGCCTTAAATGCATAACCGACCCGGAATTGTTGGCCGAAATTAAACGTGAATTTAATCAGAGAAAAAAATAATTTGATTATTTTAAACTTTTTACTTCCCAAATGCGAATAAATTTGTTAAAATTCATAATCATGAATAAATATACAAATGAAGGGGAGAAAGAAATGAAAAAACTTACGATGTTATTTCTTATGTTAGTCGCAACTTTAATGATTGGTTTAACAGCTTGTGGTGCCGGTGAAGATGATGCTCTACCGAATGTTGATGACACAAGTGGAGATGAACCAGCTGAAAATACAGATGGTGAAACAGATGAGACAGACCAAGACGCAGATTCAGATGCTGAAGATAATATTTTAGAAATGGCCACATCACCGGATTACCCACCATTTGAGTCATTGGATGTAAATGGGGAATTTGTTGGATTCGATATTGAATTGGCGAAGTTAATAGCTGAAGAACTTGGAATGGAGCTAGAAATTCGCGATATGAAATTTGATGGATTAATTGGTGCGCTTCAAGCAGAGCGTGTGGATATGGTACTCTCAGGTATGTCAGCAACGGAAAACCGTCGTCAAAATGTCGACTTCTCAAATGAGTATCACTCATCAGGCGAAATGTTCGTCACGCGTAAAGATGAACCTATGACGGATTTAGCTGACTTAGAAGGCAAAACAGTTGGTGTTCAACTTGGAACAATTCAAGAAGAGGGTGCCAAAGCCATTCAAGAAGATTATGAGTTTGAACTTAAAGCATTAGATGATGCGCAAATGCTCGTGCAAGAACTAATCACAAACCGTGTCGACGTCATTTACTTAGATAAGCAAGTCGCAAAAGGCTTTATTGAAGTACAAGACTTAGCAGGGTTTGACGATCCAACTGATGCATCACCAGGTATGGCAGTCGCCTTCCCTAAAGGAAGTGCGCTTGTTGAAGATGTGAACGCGGCACTTGATAGCATTATCGACAGCGGTAAACTCGCCGAACTTGAAGCAGAATTTTTATCAGAAGAATAAAAACTAAGAGGTTAAGGTTGTACTTAACTTAACATTAAATTTAATACGAAATGAGGTGTAAGGCATGAATTTGGATTGGAGCCAAATCGTGCCTTATATTCCTTTTATGTTGGAAGGAATATGGGTCACATTACAATTTGTTATTGTCTCGATTGTGTTTGGGTTTATTATCGGGACGGTGCTAGCGTTATTTAAAATTGGATCATTAAAACCACTCCGCTTATTTGCGGATGTTTATACGTCGATGTTCCGCGGAACACCGCTTATTTTACAATTAATGATTATTTATTTAGCTGTCCCGCAGTTAACCGGTTATGATATTTCCCCCTTTTTATCTGCGGTTTTAGCATTTGGGTTAAATTCGTCCGCTTACGTGTCAGAGATTATTCGTGCGGGTATCAGTGCGGTTGATAAAGGACAAACAGAAGCAGCCATGGCACTTGGTGTGCCGTACCGTCAGATGATGATTGATATTATTTTACCACAAGCACTTAAAAATATTTTACCTGCTTTGATGAATGAATTTATTACACTAACGAAGGAATCAGCCATCGTTTCAACGATTGGTTACTTGGATTTAATGCGTCGTGGACAAGTTGTGGGTGCCAATCTTTATCGAAACTTCGAACCACTTTTATTTGTTGGTTTGATTTACTGGGGCCTCGTTATGGTATTAAGCTTACTAGGTAAATGGGTTGAAAGGAGACTGAGTAAAGGTGATTAATGTCGAACATTTATATAAGAGCTTTGGTAAGAATGAAGTATTGAAAGACATTTCGATTGAAATTAAGCAAGGAGAAGTGGTCTCGGTCATCGGTCCAAGTGGGTCTGGTAAATCAACGTTCTTGCGTTGTATTAATTTATTAGAAACACCGACAGAAGGTAACATCACTGTCGCTAGTGTGGACTTAACGGATAAAAAGACCAATGTCACGAAAGCACGTGAAAAAATAGGGATGGTATTTCAACACTTTCACTTATTTCCGCACTTAACGGTGCTTGAGAATTTAACGTATGCGCCGTTAAAAGTGAAGCGAATCTCTAGAGCTGAAGCAGAAGAAAAAGGACTCGCCCTCCTTGAGCGCGTAGGCTTAAGTGATAAACAGGACGCTTACCCAAGCAGTTTATCAGGTGGTCAAAAACAACGGGTGGCGATTGCCAGGGCGTTAGCGATGGAGCCTGACTTAATGTTATTTGATGAACCGACATCCGCCCTTGACCCAGAAATGGTTAAAGAGGTGCTAGATGTTATGAAAGACTTGGCGGAGTCTGGTATGACGATGCTTGTTGTTACCCATGAGATGGGCTTTGCTCGCGAGGTTGCCGACCGGGTCATCTTCTTAGACCAAGGGTTACTCATTGAAGAAGGCGAACCGCATACCTTTTTCAACAATCCACAATCCGACCGGGCAAAAGACTTTTTAGACAAAATTTTATAACGATAATGAAAACATCACTGGCTCAGGCTATTGGTGTTTTCTTAAGCTGTACTCAGACGTTTCCTTATAAAACGTTCATATGCGTTGCTTAATTACTTGAATCATCATATAATAGTACTAATTACTATGTGTTAACAAGGAGGGGCAATCGTAATGCAAACCATTAACTCAAAATCATTACCACCGTTCATTCAACAAGAAATGGATAAGATTGCGACAATGATCCGTCCATTAATGAAAAAAGTGTCACTCTTTTATATGATTGGTTTACCGCTTTTAATTTTAGGCATCTTAAATATGGTGTTACCGTTTTTAAGCGCGGAATTTAGTTCGATTTCAATGACGGCGCGGGTTGTGTATGCGCTCTTAGCGGCTGTTGGCCTTAGCTTATTTAGGGAATCACAGTTCTTAAAAAAGCAAATGCACCAAAGTGTTAAGCGCTATATTGCTGAACGAATTAAGAAAAGTATTTTAATAGAAGAACACGAAAAAAACCGTTATGTAACGCGAGTCAATAAACAAAAACAGATGGATTTACCACTATTCTTTCATTTTTTAACGGAAGAACATAAACGAAAAGAACGCCAATATAGGTAACGTTTAAAACCAATCACATCAGCTTGTGATTGGTTTTAAACAACTGACCAGGTCATTGGTCGTAAATATTGGTTTATCTGTTGTTTTACGCTGGATGATACATTAAAATGAAAAAAGATGATTTAGTGTACGTGTAAGAGATGAGGTGAAAGAATGGATTTAATCAGAGCGGCGATGGCCGATCCTTTTAATAATATTTTAGGCTTATTTATTTATTTCTTAGCTGTTGTTGGTATTACCGTATTAACACTAACTTTACTGTTACATTTGATTCCTAATCCGTTATCAAGACGCATGCGTAGTGCCATTATTGGAACGGTAACGACGCTTGTGATTGTATTGTGGATATTGCTTGTATTTTAGAGGTATTTTTAGAAAATGAAACATCTCTTTATCGGTTAGGGATAATGTGAATGAAAATAGCATGTCCCGCTCGCTGATCAAGCGGAAACAGAAGAATTAATCAATTCCTTTGAAAAACAAGGCATCGCTGTATCAGTGACTTATACTAATCATGGCCATGCACTCTCCAATGAAGAAATCGATCGTGCTAAACGATGGTACGAAGAAAATCGGGCACCTAAAGCATAAGAACAGGTAAAAAAACACTTACAGAATCAACACGTCTGTAAGTGTTTTTTATGATTGTTTGTTTAACGATAAAAAATATTGTCTTAATTAGATTGAAAACCAATGGGGTAAAAAAAGAAAAATTAAAATAAGTCTTTACAAATAACAAAGTTATATTATACTAATAAGTGTACTACTTGAACTAATACAGTTAATACACTCGTGCAATTGATAGGAATAGATGTTTTATCTTTAAGTATCAGAGAAAGATGATCGATAGAAAGGGTGAACCTAATGTTTGATATTGATTTACGCAGTCGCGATCCGATTTATCAACAACTCGTTGATAAATATAAACAATTGATTATGAATCATATTTTAGAGCCAGATGAAAAACTGCCATCGGTCCGTCAATTGGCAGAAGAGTTAACGGTGAACCCTAATACGATTCAAAAAGCGTATCGTCAGTTAGAACAGGAAAACTTTATATACTCAGTTAAAGGTCGTGGGAGCTTTGTACAGGCACTTGAAAATCATGTTGCGGGTGAGCGAATTGAAGAAATCCGAACAGATCTTGAACCATTGGTGAAAGAGGCGTTGTTTCTTGGAGTAGAGGAAACGACACTGATTGAATGGATTCAATCAGTGATGAAGAAACAGAAGGAGGTAAGTGGGAATGATTAGCGTACAGCACTTAAAGAAAAAATTTGAAAAAGAATGCGTAGTTGATATAGATGACGTCATGATTGAACGGGGAACGATTTATGGCTTGCTCGGCTCAAATGGGGCGGGTAAAACAACCTTACTAAAAATGTTGTCAGGTATTATAAAGCCAACAACGGGGACAATTCTATTTGAAAACGAACCAATCTATGAGAATAAAAAGTTAAAAGAGCGGCTAATTTTCATTCCAGACCAACCCTTTTTCTTTCAACATTACTCGATTAGACAATTGGCTGACTTTTACCGGGAACAATACCCGTCATTTGATGAAGCGCGTTTTAACGAATGCGAGCAAATTTTCAAACTCGATACCAAGAAAAAAGTGCACACTTTCTCAAAAGGGATGCAGCGCCAAGTATCATTTTGGCTTGCACTATCGGCCATGCCTGATTACTTAATTTTAGATGAACCATTTGATGGTCTTGACGCAGTCGTTCGAAAGAAAATTAAAAACCTTATCGTGCGTGATGTGGCCGAGCGTAATATGACGGTACTTATTTCATCACACAACTTGCGAGAGGTTGAAGATTTATGTAACTATATTGGCATTATTCACCGCGGGAAATATGTGATTCACCGTGATATCGATGATTTAAAGACCGATGTGCATAAAGTTCAAATTGCTTATAAAACAACACCCAAAGCACTCTTTTCTAATTTTAACGTGTTGCATCACGAAACAAGAGGTTCGGTCCATATGTTTATTATTAAAGGTGATTTGGATGCAATCGATAGCTACAT
This sequence comes from Halolactibacillus halophilus, assembly GCF_900115605.1. Lineage (GTDB taxonomy): Bacteria > Bacillota > Bacilli > Bacillales > Amphibacillaceae > Halolactibacillus > Halolactibacillus halophilus. The sequence goes on along the minus strand of NZ_FOXC01000008.1, from coordinate 37,694 downwards.
TAAAGAGACAGCACCGATTTTATCTGATGTTTTACCACTAACCTTAGAAGAAATCTTTGTGTACGAAATGGAGGGAATTGGCTATGCGATGGATCACGTCTTGGTGTAAAAAAGAATTAACCAAACAAAATTTTAGACTAGCTGGTTGGCTCTCTGTCGGTTATTTTATTGTCTTATTATTAACGATCGTTTTAGGCCAAATCAACATGTTAGCTGAAGCTAATAAAAACCCAGGTGATTATTATTATTACGATAATTTAATGCTTCATGGCGGGTTTATTCCAGCCGTTCTCTTGTTTATTATGCCCACACTCACGGCACTTGTATTGTTTCGTTATTTACATAAACAAGATGCAAGTGACTTTATCCATAGCTTACCGAGTACACGAAAAGTGATTTACATGCATCATGCGGTATTTGGTGTTATTAGTATCTTAATCCCGCAATTATTGACTTATATCAGTCTTTTAATCGTGAATCAGACGATGGACCAGCACTGCTTGCTTTCCTTGGTGGATATTAATAACTGGTTCCACTTAAGTGCATCGACCGCCTTAATCGTGTTTGGTGTCAGTGTATTTGTCGCTATGTTGACTGGAGTGACGCTCGTTCAACTGATTTTCACCTATATCTTTTTATTTTTACCGGTCGGCTTAACCTTACTAGTGGTCTTTAACCTACATTATGCTCTACCGGGTTTATCGATGAATTACCTCGTTGAAGATGTGATTCTGCATTTTTCACCGCTGACTGATATCAATCACGTCTTTATGGAAGCCAATTTAAACTGGACGAAAGTGACGGTCTATTATGGGCTTGCAGTCATTTTACTTGTATTTAGCTACTTTCTATATAAGCGTCGCCCAGTGGAATCGGCTAATCAAGCGATTGCCTTTCACTCGTTAAAACCAATATTTATTTATAGTTTTACCGGTAGTTTTATGATGATTGGTGGTATGTATGCCGGTGTCTTTCAATATGAATTACCGATATTGTTTTTAATGTACTTGATTTTTTCTATCATTGGTTATTATATTAGCCAAATGATTGTTGAAAAAACATGGCGTGTTTTTGGTAAAGTGAAGCAATATGGTTTCTTTATAGTTGGGGCAACTATTTTAATCATTGGCTTCAGTTTAGATATTACGGGCTTTGTTCACCGGATGCCAGACCTTGATGAGATTGAGGAAGCGTATGTGATTGATGATGATTATAACTTTAATCAACGTACCAATTATTACGGTAGACAGCCTGGTTTTACTGACCCGGATGATATAAAAACGATTCAAGCGTTGCACGAGGACTTAATTAACTCGGCTGAGCGCAATGACTTCATAAATTATTACCGCTCAATTAAAGTTATGTATATTTTAACAGATGGCTCTGAAGTGGTTAGGGAGTATAGTTTGGGTGAAGAAAAATTTGAGCTATTTGATAACTACCATATTAATAATCACCCTATGTACCGACGATACAGTGACCCGCTGTTTTATATTGATCCAGCAAAAGCAAATAAAATTGAGGTTAAATCCACTTATTATAACTACAAAGAATTGAAAATAACGAACCGTGATCAAATTGTTGAGCTGATTGACAGGTTACGACAAGACGCATTATCCCTGCCCCAAGAAGAGCAAGCCTATATGATGAATATCTTATCGATTCATATTCCAGGTGAACAAGAAGTCTATATTAATTTAACTTATGACCACGAAGCAACGCTAGAATGGTTTGACGAACAAGGTTTATCAGAAGAAGCATTAATTCTAGCGGAGGATGTAGAAAAAATCGTAATCGTGCCATTTAAAGAAGATTTATATTATGAGCCGGCAAGTTATGAAACAGCTTTTTCTGATGAGGAACGACAGGTGTATACCTCAACTGAACAAATTGATTCGTTGCTTCGTCAAATGATATCTGATGGCAGTGAACCGACGTACATGATGATGATTTATTTACAACATTTGAGTGAACCAATGATGCAAACAGTCGGTCAATCATTTGTTTTTCCAGATTAAGTATAACCAATCCGGATAACTAAAGCTAAGTGTAAAAGCCAAATAGTTATTACGACAGAGGAGGTGGTCACCGTGGAAGCCGTTGCAATGAAAGAGACATCACTTGATATCAACCATCTGTTTAGTTACTATCAAGAAATGGTCTATGTCGCAAAGCGTGTCGTCTATGACTACCAAAAGGCAGAAGACGTTGTGCAAGACGCACTCATGAAAGCGATGCGGTCCTATCAACACTTAAAAGAACCAGAAAAACTAAAAGCGTGGTTTCGTACAATCGTGATTCGTACGGCAATCGATACGTACCGAAAAGAAAAGAAAAAAGAACTTGTGTCATTTGAGGCTTTAACTGAACAAGGGATTGAATTATGTTATTGTGATGATACCGTTGAAAGATCTGTGACGTTTCAATGTATGTATCAAGAAGTCCATAACTTACTTGATGATTTATCGCCAAAGCTTAAAGAGGTGATCACGTTAAAATATGAAGATGATTTAAGTGATCAACAAATTGCCGATACTTTAGATATTTCATTATCTGCGGCCAAAACCCGAATTCACCGTGCCCGTAAGCAATTAGCATCTTTGCGTGAAGCGTCGGCATGCCTTTAGTAAGTATATTGACATATTTGATAGGATGATTAAATAAATGTCACGACATGAAATGCTTATATGACTGTATTAAGTAAACGCATCGACTGATGAAGGCAAAAGAAGCAACTGACTTCTTTTGCCTTTTGTTTTAAAAAAACTAAAAAACTTGTTATAATAGATAGGAAATATACAAATATTTTGACAAAAGGAGTCGATAAATTTGGGACAAGTATTTACAGGATATCTCGGTACATATACAAAAAAAGACAGTGAGGGGGTTTATCGCTTTACTTTCGATACAGACAAAGAAAAAATTACATCAGTTGATGCGGTTGGTCGTGTTGATAATCCGACCTATGTTACCCCTTCAAGTGATGGTAAGTATTTATATGCTGTCTCTAAAGAAGGCAATGAAGGGGGTGTCACAGCGTTTGAAATCGATCCGGATACAAAAGCACTTACCCGATTAAATAGCGTTAAAAAGGTTGGCTCACCGCCGTGCCACGTTAGTGTTAATAAAGCCAATACGTTACTTGTGACAGCGAATTATCATACGAAAGAAATTATAAGCTATCAGTTAAATGAAGATGGATCCATTAAAGGCATTGCAGATATTAAAGAACATGACGGAAGCGGCCCACACGAACGCCAAGAAAAACCCCATATGCACTTTAGTGGGTTTACACCGGATGAACGTTACGTGATTGCGATTGACTTAGGTAGTGATGAGATTACGTCTTATTCAATCGAAACAGACGGGACATTAACTAAAGAAGCGGTCTTTATAGCACCGCATGGCAGCGGTCCAAGACACATTGCGTTTCACCCGAATAAAAAAATTGCGTATGTCATGACGGAATTAACGTCTGTTGTATTAACGCTCTCTTATGACGAGGAGACCGGCGTGTTTACATTAATCAATACTATTAAAGCCATTCCAGACACGCATACAACTGTTAATGACGGAAGTGCTGTTCATGTGACGAATGATGGCAAGTTTGTTTATGTCGGAAATCGTGGTCACAACTCTATAACCATCTTCAAAGTGAATCAAAATTTATTTAGTATTGAGCTGGTTGATTATCAACCATCACTCGGTGACTGGCCCCGCGACTTTGCCTTAACACCAGATGATCAGTACCTTATCTGTTCAAATCAAAACAGTGGCACTCTGACCGTGTTTAAGCGCGATGAAGAAACAGGGGAATTAACCGCTGTCGAGCAGGATATTACCGCACCTGAAGCTGTGTGTGTAAAGTTTCTCTAGTCATAACTAAACACAGTACGATGCTAACAGTAAATAAAACCCCTCAACCCAATAGATTATATGGGTTGAGGGGTTTTGAGTTATTTAATAAACAATGTGCTCTTTTTCAAATTCAGTAATTTTATCTTCGTACGTGAGTGTCACTGAGATTTCATCCCAGCCATTTAGAAGCATTTGACGTGAATATTCAGCCAAGTCAAACGTTGCTTTAAAACTATGATTGTCGGTGACAGCTTTATTTTCTAAGTCGACAGTTAAGTGATAATCACCTTTTTCAGCATTGTCTATTAGAGTCTGAACTTCATCTTCTGTTAAAACGACAGGTAAAATACCGTTTTTCGTACAGTTATTGTAGAAAATATCAGCAAAACTCGGTGCGATAATAATACGGAAACCGTAATCTTCTAGCGCCCAGGGTGCATGTTCACGTGATGAGCCACAACCAAAGTTTTCACCACCTACTAGGATAGACGTTCCTTTATATTTTGGATCATTAAGTGAAAAATCTTCACGAGGACGATCCTTTTCATCAAAGCGCCAGTTATAAAATAAATATTGACCAAAGCCTTGCCGAGAAATACGTTTTAGAAATTGCTTCGGAATAATCTGATCGGTATCGACATTGCTTCGATTTAATGGGTAAACAAGACCGGTATGCATTTTTAGTGGTTCCATTTGAATGCCTCCTTTAAATTAAAATGAGCGGACATCGACAAAATGTCCAGCGATGGCAGCGGCTGCAGCCATTTCAGGGCTTACAAGGTGGGTGCGAGCATCAGTGCCTTGGCGACCTTCAAAGTTGCGGTTAGATGTGGAAGCACACCGTTCATTCGGAGGTACTGCATCACCGTTCATCGCTAGACACATACTACAACCTGGCTCACGCCACTCAAACCCAGCTTCTATAAACAACTTGTCTAAACCTTTTTCTTCTGCTTGTCGCTTAACCGTTTGTGAACCAGGAACAACAATTGCTGTGACACTGTCATTCACTTTACGGCCGTGAATCACACTTGCTGCTTGTTCTAAGTCTTCAACACGTGAGTTTGTACAAGAGCCGATAAAGACGTGTTGAATAGGTACGTCAGTAATATTGACATCCGGTTCAAGACCCATGTAGTAAAGAGCATGTTTGATTTCATTTTTATCATTTTCTGTTTTTGCAGTCTCAGGGTTAGGCACTTGACTATTGATTGGAATACACTGTGCTGGGTTTGTTCCCCAGGTGACTTGTGGTTCAACCTCTGATGCATTCAAGGTCACAGTTTTGTCATAGACAGCCCCTTCATCTGAGCGAAGTGACAACCACATCTGTTTCGCTTGTTCAAAATCTTTTCCTTTAGGAGCATGAAGGCGTCCCTCAATAAAGTTAACCGTCGTTTCATCAGGTGAGACAAGACCAGCACGAGCACCTGCTTCAATCGACATGTTACAGATGGTCATTCGGCCTTCCATTGAGAGGTTACGTACGGCTTCCCCGGTATATTCAAGCACGTAGCCTGTACCAAAATTGACGCCGTATTTAGAGATAAGGGCAAGGATCAGGTCTTTTGCGGTCACGCCGGTTCCAAGCGTACCATCAATTTGCACATTTAACGTTTTAGGCTTTTGTTGCCAAACCGTTTGTGTGGCAAGTACGTGTTCAACTTCACTCGTCCCAATACCAAAGGCAAGAGCACCGAAAGCTCCATGAGTTGACGTATGTGAGTCACCACAGACAATCGTTTTACCCGGTTGAGTTAGGCCAAGCTCTGGTCCAATAACGTGGACAATCCCTTGATGTTCATGTCCCATACCGGCAAGTGGTACACTAAATTCCTCACAATTTTTTCTTAATGTATCCATCTGCAGTTTTGAGATTTCATCTTTAATTACATTCGCATGCACCGTTGGAACGTTGTGGTCCATCGTCGCAAATGTACGCTTTGGTTGTCGCACAGTACGATCTTTTAGGCGTAGACCTTCAAATGCCTGTGGAGATGTAACCTCATGGACCAAATGAAGATCGATATATAAGATGGCCGGTTTACCTTCTTCTTCATAAACGACGTTTTTATCCCAAATCTTCTCAACAATAGTTTTTGGTGTTGTCATGTGTTGTCACTCCTTTATTCTTTCATTATGTGTTTAATAATTTGATTTGTCATATCCGTCGTTGATAGGCATGTGCCAATGGATACTTGTAGATCTTTTGTGTGGTAGCCGTTGTTAATTGCTTGTTCGACCGCACATTCAATTGCGGTTGCTTCAGCATCAAGATGAAAGGAATGTCTCAACATCATCGCTGTTGAGAGAATCATCGCAATTGGGTTAGCGATATTCTCACCCGCAATATCAGGGGCAGAACCATGAGCAGGTTCATATAATCCAACACCACTCTCTGACAGTGATGCAGAAGGAAGCATCCCGAGTGAGCCAGTAAGAACACTAGCCTCATCACTTAAAATATCACCAAACATGTTCTCAGTGACAATTGTGTCAAAAGCTGTTGGCGAAGTAATTAGCTTCATCGCGCAAGCATCAACAAGGACGTGTTCAACAGTTACATCTGGATAATTTTTACTCTCTTCTTCAACGATTTCACGCCACATTTTACTAGATTCAAGTACATTCGCTTTATCAACCGACGTTAATTTTTTACTGCGTAACTGAGCGCTTTCAAATGCTTTTTTAATAATCCGCGTCATTTCAGTTTTGGTGTAGTGTAACGTATCGACCACAACGTGACCATCTTCACGCCGTTCACTTGGACGACCAAAGTATAAGCCGCCTGTTAATTCACGTACGATTAATAGATCAGAACCTTCGATAACCTCTCGCTTCAGCGGAGAAGCATCTGTTAACGTTTTAAAACCTTTCACTGGTCGAAGGTTAGCGTATAAATCAAGGGCTTTTCTTATCCCAAGTAACCCGCGTTCTGGGCGTAAGTCGGAAGGATTTTGATCCCATTTTGGCCCACCAACGGCACCAAGTAACACCGCATCACTTGATTTTGCCTTTTCAATCGTGGCTTCTGGTAGAGGTGTGCCGGCTTCGTCAATCGCGGCCCCACCAATTAATCCATCGGTTAAATGAAACGAATGACCAAATGTGTCACCAATCGTCTGTAAGACACGAATGGCTTGGTCCATAATTTCTGGACCAATACCGTCGCCTCTTAAAATTAAAATCTGTTTATCCATTCTTGTCACTCCTTCTCAGCTACCTGAATGATAAATACGCGATTAATCGCATTTATAAATGCATTCAGTGATGCTTCTAACACATCTTGCGCCGTTGCACGACCACTAACAGGTTGAGAATCAACGGTCATACTCACGTGGACTTCAGCAAGAGCGTCTTTTCCTTTACCAACGGAACTAAGGGTAAAGTCTGTTAGTTGAATCTCTTCTTCGATTAATTCTTCAATCGTATTATATAAAGCTTCGACACTCCCATTACCTGTTCCTTGACCTTCAATTGTATTCAGTCCTGGTGTAATCAGTGATACGGTTGCGGTAGGGGAGGTCGATGAATTGTATTCGACTTTAAAGTTCTTTAATTGATACTGCAGGCGTGCTTTAATATCTGTTTGAACATCCATAAGAATGACGAATAAATCGTCATCTGTGACTTCTTTCTTGCGGTCAGTTAGTTGCTTGAATTGATCAAAAGCAACGGCTGTTTTATCATCATCCAAACTAAACCCAAGTTGTTTTATTTTATCTTTAAACGCGTGTCGTCCTGAGTGCTTGCCAAGGACAAGGCTATTAGATGTTACCCCAACAAGTTCTGGAGTGATAATTTCATATGTCTGAGCATTTTTAAGAACCCCGTCCTGGTGAATACCAGATTCATGTGCGAAAGCATTACGACCAACCACTGACTTGTTACCAGGGACAACCATGCCAGTCAATTTTGAAATAATATCGCTTGTACGTTTAATCTCGTTCAATATTAAGTTCGTCTCAAAAGGGTAAAAGTCTTTACGGATCTCGAAAGTGACGGCCATTTCTTCCAGTGCAACATTGCCAGCACGTTCACCAATGCCGTTGATCGTTCCTTCAACTTGGGTGGCTCCGTTTTCAACACCAGCAATCGAGTTAATAAGAGCCATCCCTAAGTCATCATGACAGTGGGTTGAAAGATCAACTTGATCAATATTTTTGACATGAGCCTTCATATATTTAAACATCGCTCCGTATTCTTTCGGCGTTGTATACCCAACCGTATCGGGTAGGTTAATGACTGTTGCACCAGCAGTAATCACTTTTTCAATAATGTCAGCTAAGAAGGGGAGTTCAGACCGAGAGGCGTCTTCTGCGGAGAATTCAATATCGTCGCATTTACTCTTTGCGTAGCTGACCATATTGACCGCAATGTCAATCACTTCCTCAGGTGTTTTTTTTAGCTTATCTTGCATGTGAATCGGTGACGTTGCGATAAAGACATGAATGCGTGGCTTTTCAGCGCCCTTAATCGCATCCCATGCACGATCAATATCATGCTTATTGGCTCTTGCGAGTGCTGCAACTGTAGAGCTTGATATAGTATCAGCTATTTTTTTTACAGCATCAAAATCGCCTTGTGAGGAAGCAGGAAAGCCTGCTTCCATCACATCAACACCTAAGCGTTCAAGTTGTTTAGCGATTTCAAGTTTTTCAAGGTTATTCAAGTTTACGCCGGGTGACTGTTCACCGTCACGTAAAGTCGTATCGAAAATCTTAATTGTTGTCATTACCAGCCACTTCCTTTTTCGCTGTCTTTCTTTGGTTAACGAAAGGCATTAAGCCGCGCAGCTCTTTACCTACCTTCTCAATTAAGTGGTTATTTTCAGCATTGTTGATGGCCGTGAATTGTGGACGATTTGCTTGGTTTTCTAGCAACCATTCTTTTGCGAATTTACCTGTTTGGATATCCGTTAATACATCTTTCATGCGTGCTTTTGTACCGGCATCAATGACACGTGGGCCAGATACGAAGTCACCCCACTGAGCGGTATCAGAGATTGAGTAACGCATGTTTTCAAGTCCACCTTCATAAAGGAGATCGACAATAAGTTTAAGCTCATGTAGACACTCAAAGTAAGCCACTTCTGGTTGGTATCCAGCTTCAACCAATGTTTCAAAACCTGCTTTAACAAGGCTTGTTGCTCCACCACAAAGCACGGCTTGTTCACCGAAAAGATCGGTTTCTGTTTCTTCTTGGAACGTTGTTTGTAAGATACCAGCACGACCTGCACCAATACCTTTTGCATAAGCAAGGGCAATGTCTTTTGCTTTACCTGTATAGTCTTGGAAGATACCATATAATGCCGGTACACCCGCACCTTCTTCATACGTACGACGCACAAGATGACCAGGTCCTTTAGGTGCAACTAAGAAGACGTCTACGTTTTCTGGTGGCTGTATTTGGTTAAAGTGCACGTTAAAACCATGGGCAAATACTAAGGCGTTACCTTCTTCAAGGTTATCTTTAATACTTTCATTATAAACTTTTGGTTGGTGCTCATCTGGAAGTAAAATCATGATGATGTCAGCTTCGTTTGCTGCTTCAGCGACTGATTTTACATCAACACCGTCTTCAACTGCTTGGTCCCAAGATTTACCTTGTCTTAAACCAACAACGACATCAAAACCACTTTCCTTTAAGTTAAGAGCGTGCGCATGTCCTTGTGAACCATAACCGATAATTGCTACTTTCTTATCCTTTAATACTGCCTCATTGATATCTTGATTGTATACTACTTTTGCCATTTGTCATCTTCCTTTCAATTTATCCATTTATATTTTTATATGTGTAAATGTCTATGCATTTAACAATAGAGTAGGGGGGAGCAAACTCCCCGGACTAGCTGTCAATAACGTCACTATAATTTCTAATGCAACAGGCTAAAACTTGATTGGTCTGAGCTTGACGGCTGTTGCCCTCGCAAAAAGGCAGTAAGACCAGTGCGGGCAATGTCTTTAATGCCGTAAGGTCTGAGTAACTCAATCAATGCTTCGACTTTTTCTTGTTTACCTGTTACTTGAATCGAGATGGTATCTTTTGATACATCGATAACGGTTGCTCTAAAGGGATCGATAATGCTCTGGATTTCATGTCGTAATTGTGGGTTGCTTTGAATCTTAATGAGTGCAAGTTCGCGTGCAACAATCGCTTTATCGGTAATGTCAGATACTTTAATGACATCAATTTGTTTGTTGAGTTGTTTTGTCACTTGTTCAAGCTTTTGAAAATCTTCAACATCGACAACAAAGGTAATCCGTGACATCTCTTCATGTTCAGTACGGCCGACTGAAATACTCTCAATATTAAACTGCCGACGTTGGAGTAAGCCAGTAATGCGATTTAAGACACCACTACGGTTTTTAACTTTGGCGGTAATGATTCGTTTCATGGTTTCACTCCTATCATTTCATGTATTCCTTTACCAGGGGCAATCATTGGATACACGTTTTCTTGTTGTAAGACGCGGGCATCGATTAAGACAGGACCATCGGTTTGAAGTAGTGCTTCAATTTGGTTAGCAAAATCAGCTTGGGATTCAATTTTTACCCCTTTGATCTCATAAGCTGTTGCTAACTTGACGAAGTCAGGTTGAATACTGAAAATTGATTCAGAGTAGCGTTCAGAGTAGAACTTTTCTTGCCATTGTCTGACCATACCAAGTGCTGCATTATTGACAATAATAATTTTAACTGGTAGACGACGTTCTTGAAGAATCGATAGTTCTTGCAGCGTCATCTGGAAGCCACCATCGCCGACAATCGCAACAACTAAATCATCAGGTTTAGCCAGCTGCGCACCTATCGAAGCAGGGAAGCCAAAGCCCATTGTTCCTAAGCCGCCACTTGTAACCCAGCGATTCGGTTGATTGAATTTGTAATACTGTGCTGACCACATTTGATGTTGGCCAACATCTGTTGCAACAATAGCTTCACCTTTTGTTGCTTTGTAAACTTCTGAAATTACCCATTGACCGACCATATCTTGTTCTGGTTTTTTAAACCACAGTGGGTAGTCTGTTTTATTTTGCTGACATGTATTGAGCCAGTCACTAAAGTCAGGCGTTGTTTTAATTTGTTTTTTCATATTATATAAGGCTTCTTTAGCATCGCCAACAATCGGAATATGGGTATTAATGTTTTTCCCGATTTCTGCTGGGTCGATATCAATATGAGCCACAATTGCCGAAGGAGCAAAGTGATCAAGATTACCAGTGAGGCGGTCATCAAATCGCGAGCCGATGTTAATCAATAAGTCGGTTTCATACAAGGCCATATTAGATGCATAAGTGCCGTGCATGCCGCCCATACCAAGTGAAAGTTCATGTTCACCTGGGAAGGTGCCAAGGCCGAGAAGCGTGTTCACGACAGGTATTTGGTGTGTCTCCGCAAATTCAATTAATTCTTTGGATGCTTTTGCAAATTGAACACCTGCGCCTGCTAGAATAACAGGACTCGAGGCTTGTTCGAGTGCTTCTTTTAGTTTTTTGATTTGCAACGGGTTCGGTTTAATCGTTGGTTGATAGCCGGGTAGGTCATAACTAGAGTCATAGCTATCCTCACACGGATTGCCTTGTACATCCTTTGGAATATCAATTACCACCGGACCAGGTCGTCCTGAGGTGGCGATATGGAACGCTTCTTTTATGATGCGCGGTAAGTCGCTAATTTTACGCACTTGATAATTGTGCTTTGTGATTGGAGTGGTAATTCCGATCACATCGGCTTCTTGAAAAGCATCTGTCCCGATTACCGATTGGTTGACTTGACCAGTGAAAACAACAAGCGGTAATGAGTCAAGCATCGCATCAGTTATACCTGTTACCAAGTTGGTGGCGCCAGGACCAGATGTCCCAATGACGACACCGGGTTTACCGGATACTCTTGCGTAACCTTCAGCCGCATGGATAGAGCCTTGTTCGTGTCGCGCTAACACTTGATTAAAATGGTCTTTCTTCTTATATAGTGCATCAAAGATTGGTAAGACAGCCCCACCTGGATAGCCAAACAATGTATCAACATTTTGTTCAATTAGTGCTTCAATTAACAAGTCAGCACCCGTTTTCGGCATCTGAGCAGTTTCGTTTTTATTTTGATGTTTTGTCATCGCCATGTTATAACCTCCTAAGCTAAAATGAAAATAATTTAAAGTATAGAAAAAAGACCTTTTCTCACGTCATAATCTACCTACTAGCAGAATTACAAGGGAGAAAAGATCTTTACTTTTCACGGTACCACCCTGATTTATCAACACAGCTGTGTTGACCTCATGAGAGAAACATCTGTTTCTCTCTTTTGATAACGGGTCCCATCGAGTGGACCCGGTTAAGTATACTATCTAAAAAGACTTCAACTTAACACTCCTAGAGGATGTCGAGTTAGCGTATATTTCCGGGCTTCCAGCAACCCCGGCTCTCTGTGAATATACTTATACTTACTCTTTTTTCTAATCATCGCTTTGTTATATTTTCATGACACCGCCAGTATTAGCAGAGGTGACAAGTTTTGCATATTTGGCTAAGTATCCAGTTGTAATCTTTGGTTCGGGTATTTCAAAAGCAGTCTGACGCTCAGCTAATTCTTTCTCACTAATGTCAAGGTTAATGGTGCGATTTGGTAAGTCAATAATAATCGTATCATCCGTTTTAATTAAGCCAATCGGACCACCTTCTTGTGCTTCAGGTGAAATATGTCCAATTGAGATACCCCGAGAGGCTCCAGAGAAGCGGCCATCAGTAATGAGGGCAACATCCTTACCGAGCTCTCGTCCAGCAATCGCAGCCGTAGGCGCAAGCATTTCTGGCATCCCTGGACCTCCTTTAGGTCCTTCATACAAAATGACAACAACGTCACCTTTATCAACGGTGCCATCAGCGATACCTTCAAGCGCTTCGTCTTGTGAGTTAAAGACGACTGCTCGGCCTTTGAAGACTTTGATTGATGGATCAACCGCGCCTACTTTAATGACGGCACCATTTGGTGCAATATTACCAAAGAGGATTGATAAACCACCGACTGAACTATATGGATTATCCAATGGACGAATCACATTAGGATTCTTAATTGGATGGTCTTTAACGTTTTCATATACCGATTTACCAGTCACGGTAATACGGTCTTTATTTAGTGCACCTGGGATCTTGCAAAGTTCGTTAATAACGGCAGGTACACCACCAGCTAAGTGGACATCATGCATTGTGACATCTGATGCAGGTGCAATTTTTGCTAAATAAGGAATGCGTTTAGCTACTTCATTGATCCGCTCAATATCGTAATCAATACCTGCTTCATGCGCAATCGCCAATGTGTGTAAAACAGTATTGGTTGAACCACCCATTGCCATATCTAAAGCAAAAGCATCATCAATCGCATCTTTTGTAACAATGTCACGGGGCTTTATATCTTTTTCAATAAGATTCATTAAGTGTTTCGCTGCATCTTTAATGAGGCGATGACGTTCGGGTGATGTGGCTAAGATCGTGCCGTTTTCCGGAAGAGCTAAACCAAGCATTTCCATCAATGAGTTCATCGAGTTGGCCGTAAACATACCGGAACAAGAACCGCATGTTGGACACGCGAGTGTTTCAAGTTCTGTCAGTTCATCTTCTGTCATCTTACCTGATTGAACAGCTCCAACGCCTTCAAACATTGAACTTAAGGTTAACGTATCACCAGTAGGTGAGACACCACCTTCCATTGGACCACCTGAGACAAAAACAGCTGGTACATTCGTTCGAACAGCTGCCATCAACATACCCGGTGTAATCTTGTCACAGTTCGGGATGTAGAAGACCCCGTCAAACCAGTGAGCATTAATGACTGTTTCAGCTGAATCAGCAATAATTTCTCGACTCGGCAGGGAATAACGCATCCCAATGTGTCCCATCGCAATCCCATCGTCAACACCAATGGTGTTGAATTCGAAAGGAATACCACCAGCTTCTCTAATAGCTTCTTTTACAACTTCTGCAAATTTATTTAAATGCATATGGCCGGGAATAATATCAATATATGAGTTGCAAACGCCAATGAAGGGTTTGCCTAAATCTTTTGTTTTAACCCCTGTCGCATGTAATAAACTACGATGGGGAGCTCGATCTAAACCTTTTTTGATCATGTCACTACGCATATGTTTCGCCCCTTACTTCATCACACGCCTGATGAAAAATGATTATTCAGAAAATTTTCCACCGACTGTTGACTGAAAAATTAAAAACTTTATATGTTGTTTGCAATCATACAATCATTTCAGAAAATAATCAACAGGTTTTATTAAAATTTTCTGATTTTTATCACATTTGAAAATAATCTAATATGTAAGCGGTTAAATAGGCGGGTGGATATTGCAATCATCTTTTAATTCGTTACAATAGAATCAGATACTATGTAGAAAAGAGGGGTAGGAAACATGCGAGTTCTCGCGGTTCTTCCATGTGGTAAGAGAAAAATTTGGAATCAAACACCAGATGTAGGGCCGATGAAAGTGAAGGATGTCTACATCGGTACATTACACCGTCTCACGCGTCAATATGCTGAAATTTTCGCAGATGAATGGGTTATTTTGTCAGGTAAACACGGATTTTGTTCTAAAGATGAGATGATTAATGAAGATTATGATATCACATTTGGAATGAAAGAGGCGGATGTCATTTCCTTACATCAGTTAAAACAACAACTATATCATCAAGGGTTAGATCAATATGACCGTGCTATTATTCTAACGGGTAAAAAACATCAACGAGTGATCGAGGCAATCGGAGGTATTACATCGGATGATCGCTTCCCGCTACTTGGTACAAAGGGGATAGGTGAGATGCAGCAACGCTTAAAGTGGGCCATCGAGAATAAAACACCATTAGACTAAGACGAGTTTCTACTATATAAATAGTACCTTGAGTCTAGCGATTAATTTTCATCTTGAGTGATTGAGTGAACGATGAAGGGTCATGTTCAGCTAGAAACGTTTTCACACCTTCATCTGCATGAATGTAAAGAGCAAAGGTATGCGCTGTCATCCGCCGTGAGCTGACATCAAAGATTTTTTGATAAGGGTAAAAACTTTCGGATGATAAGACGCCCTCCGCTGTTAATTCAAGTGTATCATGTTGTTTTTGAATCGTGATTTGATTATCAATGATGTGTCGTGTTGTCATATGCGTTGTTAATATTTGAGTCACTATTTTCACCTCCACATCTTTAGTATGAAAGATATGGCCAGATAATGCAAAAGGTTTGTCTGAATGAGTTATAGGACGTTCAAACCAATATAAACTAGAAGGGGAAGGGATCAAGTATGAAAGCCATTGTTGATGCAAATAAAGAAACGACGTTGATGGAAATCGAAGCTAACACGCCAACAGGTCATGAAGTTGAAGTGAAGATTTTATATGCTGGACTGAACCGGAGAGATTTAATGATCAGATTAAGGCGAGGGGATGAAACAGCTCCGATTGCTCTTGGTTCTGACGGGGTTGGTATTGTGACAAGAGTAGGAGAGGCGGTAACGCGATTTAACATTGGTGAGACAGTGATTGTTAATCCAGGTTTACATTGGCAAGATTGTACCATTGCGTCACCAGATACGTTAGAAATTGTCGGCTATCCGCATCACGGGACATTCCGTGACTATTATATTCAAGATGAAACCTACTTTGAACGTAAACCAGCACACTTAACGAATGTAGAAGCAAGCGTATTAGCCCTGTCCGCTCTTACGGCTTACCGGGCTGTTTTTACGAAAGGGCAACTAAAATCAGATGAAACGATCTTTATTCCTGGTGGTTCGAGCGGGGTAAGTACTTATATCATTACCTTTGCTAAAGCGATTGGCGCACGTGTATTGACGACATCACGTGATAAAGATAAATTAGCGAACTTAAAAGCACTTGGTGCGGATGTGACATTGTTAACTGATGATGATTGGGAAGAAGCGCTTCAAAATGAAACGATTGATTGCGTGATTGATAGTATTGGTCAAAAAACCTTTGATCGATCATTAGCAGTTTTAAAGAAGGGTGGCCGGTTGGTTACTTTTGGTGCTACCACGGATGATGTTGTATCATTTAACGTGAGACAGTTCTTTTATAATCAACAAACGATTCTTGGGTCAACGATGGGAAGTCGAGAAGAATTACGCGCCATGTTAGCATTTATTGAAGACAAGCGTATTCACCCAATTGTTGATACGATTTTCAATTATACAGAATACGACGAGGCATTTAATTATATCAAAGAGTCGAAACAGCTCGGTAAAATCGCTCTTAAGTTTAATCATGATTGAACGTTTAACAGTAAACAAGAGAAAAACAAGCATTGGGCGTATGTCCTAATGCTTGTTTATGTTTTATAATAATGGAGTCATGACTCATCGAAACGATCACGCGCTTAGTGGCATTAAATGAAGAGAAAGGGGTCAAGTTTTTAGCTGTTATAATTTGATAATAAGCGACACCCTTTAGAATTAAGTGAGAGAAATATAAGAACACAACCAGGAATATAAGTATGTCTTGGTTGTGTAAGTATAAGACTAACGCGTGTTAAACTTTTTCTCTTTCACAAACGGTGTGAGACGGTCATTGCGCTGGTTATGCAGTGTTTTGACCATTTGTTTTGTCCATGAATCTTCACGCTTGTTTGTCGTACGGGTGCGGTAATAGGTTTCAATTGTTTTATCGAATTGTTCGAGCGCGGCTTTATGCGCCACGTCGTCTTTATACGTGTTTTCAAAGTAAACCGCTTCTTTTGGTAACTTCGGTTTAATTTCTTGTTGTTCATCAGGATAACCCAAAGCTAAACCGAAAAGCGGTACAACATGTTCAGGTAAATCAAACAAGTCACTTACTAAATCAAGATCACGTTTAATACTCCCGATATAACAGGCGCCAATACCAAGAGATTCAGCCGCAACGGTCATATTTTGGGCAGCGATTGTTGCATCGACAGTCGCAATCATAAAATATTCTGTGCTCTGTACATTATACGCCATTGTTACTTTTTCCTGTTCATTTGCTTTAAGCATATGACGATGATAGTCGCCACAGAATAAGACAAAGTGGCCATTATCTTTAATATATGGTTGATTAGAGATCGAAGCTAAGGCAGCTTTTTTCTCTGGGTCTGTGACCCCAATCATAGTGTAGGCCATTAAATAACTTGAGGTAGAGCTGCTTCTTGCGGCATCAATGATCATGTCTAAGTGTTCCGCTATTAGAGGTTGTTCGGTAAACTTTCTAATTGAGCGGTGATTTAATATCGTATCAATGATTGAGTTCATGAGTGGGTCTCCTTTAAATATTAATGTGAAATTATTCGATGGTCACGTCAACCATTTGCGTAGGGGCTTCATCAAGTGAGGCCCAGGTGTTGATCGCTTCATCTGTTGGTTCAATGATAGCTGGTAGTGTTAAATGGATCGTTTCATTGTCATGTATGACAACATCTATAAAGGGCCATGTGAATGTTTGTAGACTAAGGGGGGTTAAGCTTAAGCTGTCCGATGTGACTACAAGTGGCAGGCTTGCTAGTTTATCTGTATTGTAAGCTAATAGTTGGTGGCGATTGAGATTAACATCACGATGTGACTCACTAAAATTAAATAATAGCGTTTCCTCATTCAATAAGTCGTAGCGTTCTAAAGTCACTTGGTCAGCTATTAAGACTGATGTTTGTTCTGATGTGTTAATTAATAAGTAACTCCCAGTTGTATCTTGTTTTGCAAAGGTTAAGATATATAACGTTTTATCTGTTAGTTCAATTGGAGCGAGAGTCATCTGTTCAATTGCACGCGTTCTATTTTGGTGCTGAGCTAAGTAGTGGTCGATAATCGGGATATCGGCTAAGCTGATTTTCACAATTTCTTCTTTTAATTGAAATTCAATGATTTCTACTGTTTCATCTTTTACAGTTTCTTCTACGAGGCTTGTTTCTTCTTGGTCAATTGTTTCCGTTTGTTCTTCAACGACGATAGGTGAGTTGTCTCTACAACCAGCTAGAATGAAAATAAGCGTCATTGCCATCGCAAAGATTAAAGTTTGATATCGCACTAAGGTTCACTCCATTCAATCTGTGATTATTCTTAGTATAAGGGTTATTGAATCAAAAATGAATGGTCATATCTAAAATATTTAAAACAATCATGATAAAGCAGGTAGGAATCTAAGCTTCATCATGATTATTTGTGTACGCAATAATTTTCAGCTGATCATTTTCAAGTCCAACTTTAAAGGTATACGTGTCTGTTTCTGGTTCTTGTTCAGCCCGGAATTCTTCTACTAACACAGTGAATGCCCACTGATCATCTTCCACAGCCGCTTGTTGTTGCTCGATTAGATCAATCGTTTTTAAAGAAATATAATGTTCCCTAAAATCGGTATAGTTATGATTACTTTGATAGTCACTCCCTAATAAGGCGTAAGCATTAATATAATCGTGAATCGCCAGACTATCGATAAAATATTGGACAAGATAATAACTGTCTTCTTTGTAATCATCAATGGATGTTAACTGATTATGAATCGTTGATGGGAAGGTAAGGGCGTCATTTGATGTGTTCGCAGACCAATCGGTCACCTCATCAATCACATCTTTAATTGGAATACTAAAACCAATGTCTGTGTCACTTATACCAGCTGAATTAATTCCAATAACTTTTCCTGTCGTTTGATCAATCAGCGGGCCACCACTGTTTCCATGCGTGATATTTGAAGAGATTTGATATACTTCATCATAGGAATAGCCATCAATATCAAAGCTACGATTTGTACCAGAGATGATGCCAACAGACACAGAATTTTGATAACCGAGTGGGCTTCCGAGCGCAAGTATATCCGTCCCAATATCAATGGACTGGGTTGTATCAATCGTCATAGGGCGCTGATTGATCAGTTGTGGGACCCGAATGACCGCAATATCCTTTTCTTTACTCATACCTACAATGGCAGCTGGATAGGTTTCGGTCGTCGACAACGTCACCTCGACAACAGAAGCATTTTCAATGACGTGCGCATTGGTGATAATATCACCGCGATTATTATAAAGAAAACCCGAACCTACTCTTGTCGATGTCGGTGTTTCAACGGATATTTTTACAACATTCTTCTGTGCCTCATGAATGATTTGCTGTAATGTTTGGGTGCGGTTATTCGTCGGTTCATACGTGACGACAGGTTCTGCCGTAAGAGGTTCATCAAAGGTTTGTTGATAAGTGTGATATAAAAAAACGGCACCTGCAAAAAGAAGGGTGATGGTTACAAGAAGCGAGAAGCGTTTTTGAAAAAATGTCATGATGATTCCTCCTCATTCAATAACCAAGAGATACGGGTGATCTTTACATCGACAGCCTCATCATTAAATTCATCATCTAAATAGATATAATCTAACTGTCCTTCATCATATGGATAGAGGACATCAGGGTAGACAAATGTCGTGCGAGTATCGATGACATCATTTGACTCATCTAACAATTCAAAGGTCACTTCAATGTGGTAAATAGGAACCGTCGCTTCACTTTTCACCAGCCCCTTTACTTTCAATTGCTGTGATGATGTTTCTGTTAAGGACACATCAGACACATCGACAGCTTGTGATTGATTAAAGGCAACTTCTTCTTCATAAGATTGATACGCCTTTTGCATGCGTTCTTCCAGTGCCGTCACAAATTGATTTTGTGCTAAATTAATAGTTTCTTTTAAACTTAATAGACGCGGGTCTTCTGGTAGATAATAAAGACCGTTATCAACGAGTTCCATTGCATCATTGAACCGATTGTCAGCCAAGTAACTATTGGCGAAACTACCAATCGATGATGACAGCCGTTCGCGTAATTGTTGTTTCAACAATAAAGCTTCCGTTGAATGAATGGCGTCAATCTCCCAGACCAATGTTTGTAAGTCTTGAATAGACAAATCATCTGTAAGACGGCTATCAATTTGCTCGAGTTGGAGTTGTTCTTGTGTTTGTTTGATGTCCATAATGAATCGATCAATCGCATCACCCGAGTAATCATCTAATGTAATTTGCAACTGGTGGAGCTGTTCTAATTTTTCCTGATAAGATAATGTATCGTCGATGTTATGATCATGAAGATATAACGTTAACAATCTATTTAAATCTTCCGCTGCTTGAAAAGCAGGATAAATTAACATTGCTTCCTCGGTTAAAGCTAAACTTTTCTCATAATCTTCGTCATAAAAAGCAGTTGTAGCTTGTTCGAATACTTCTGTTGCTTCATTTCCTCTTTGTTGATGTAACCACTTGATGCCAATAAAGCCAAGGCTGATCACGATGAAACTAATTAACGGCATCAGCCATATTGTTTTGGTCATTTTTTTAGCTTGAAATCGTAAATGTTTGTCAGTAGGTAACTTCGTTCCACAAGCGACACAAAATAATTCATCATCATGCACGTTTGCCCCACACTTAGGACAATAACCCATATCATCACTTCTTTCATTAATAAATCACTTGCCATTCGTCAAAAGGATAAATAATAATTTCAGCTCGACCAATGATGTTTTCTTTTGAAATCAAGCCGAGTGAATTACGGCTATCGCGACTATTTTGGCGATTATCGCCCATGACATAATAATACTGTTCGGGAATATAAGTAGGTTTAATATTATGGGTCCAAAAACTTCTTTCATCTGTCATAAAGGTTTGGCGATACGGAATATTATCTATATATAACTGTTGGTCCTGATAACTTAATGTTTCAGTCGGTAGACCAATGATGCGTTTAATGTACGTTTGTTCATCACGCTTAATAACAACAACATCCCCCCGGTGAGGCGAGTCGAATAAATAACTGAGACGATTATACATAATCGTTTGTTTGTCATTGACGGTTGGCGCCATACTGTGGCCATCGACGATAGCTGTTCTAAATATAAACAGATGAATAAAAAACGCGATAAAAAAGAACGTCAAAACGCTCAATACAATGCGTTGTTTTTTTGTGAAGTGAGGTTTTGTCATGCTAAAAGTCCCTTTCCTGCTCTCATTGACACGTTTATTGTACCTTTTTTATCATATCATAAAAAAACCAGGTTGAATATATTGCCTATGTTAATTGTCCACTAAATAGAATGACTTCATGATCGAATTAACTGATATTTAAAGTGAGTGCTTGTTTGCCGTAAAGTGATTGAGACATGTAGGGTGCATTTTAAAGTGATAAAACACTAAACACGCCGTGCAATCAAGAAAAATGCACGGCGTGTCTATGTCATTGTTGTAATAAATACTGTTCTAATCGGTCGAGCCCTTCTTTTAATGTGTCAAAACTATACGCATATGAGAGACGGAGGTAACCTTCGCCGTAACGGCCAAAGCTAGACCCAGGCACAAAAGCGACTCGAGCTTTGTTAACTAAATCAAGCGCTAAGTCGAAAGATGGACGAGAATCATTAAGTTTAAACATAAAATAAAACGCACCGCCCGGTCTAACAACTTCAAGTCCCATCGCCGTTAACCTTTGATAGACATAGTCTCTCCTCTCTAGATAAGCTTTGCGCATATTTACAGGCGCATCCTTTGCTTTTGTTACAGCATTAAGTGCTGCGTACTGACTGGTTGATGTTGCGCAAGACACATTATACTGGAGAACTTTTGTAAATTGATCCATTAATTTGCGTGGTCCAAATAAGAAGCCAATACGAAAACCGGTCATCGCATGAGATTTTGAAAGACCATTAATGACAATTAATTGTTCAGATAATTCCTCAAATACACCCATCGATACATGGGGCGTGTCAAATGAGATGGTGCTGTAAATTTCATCTGTGATAAGGTAGAGGTCATGTTTAATAATGACATCTTTAATCTGATTGAGTTCTTCTCTTGTTAACGTCACCCCGGTTGGGTTTGAAGGATAGGGGAGAATCACGACTTTTGTTTGTTTTGTGATGGCCGCCTCTAGTGCCTCTGGCGTTAACTTAAAATCGGTCGGTGTCGTGTCCACTTCAACGACGGATGCGTTTTGTAAGGTCACGAGAGGTTCATATCCTGGATAAATCGGAGAGGGTAAAATAACCTCATCACCTGGTGTAAGTAATGTTCTTAGGGCGATATCAATTGCTTGAGATGCGCCAACTGTAATAAGTACTTGTTCCGGTGTCCATGTTGTATTGTATAAGTCATTGATGTACTGACTGGCTTTATCGCGTAATTCAAAAAGTCCTTGATTTTGTGTGTAACTGGTTTTATTAGTGTCAAGTGCATCTTTAGCCGCTTGTTTCACTGATTCTGGTGTGGTGAAGTCAGGCTGACCAATGGTAAGTGATAGCACATCATCTTTGTCCTGGACGAGGTTAAAAAATTTCCGGATCCCAGACAATTCAATCGCTTCAACAGCTGAATTAATAGATTTAGGCATACAATATCGACCTTTCTTGTGAAGCAATAGCATCACACATATTATTCTGGTTACGTTTAGCGTTTATTTTGTTTGTGATAGGCATAATTCCATCGCCCGAGTAAGGAGGGCATATATGTAGATTTTTTCTTGGAGGATTGAGATGGTTCTTTAATGCCTAAATAAATATTAAGAATGCGCTTGGCTTGTTTTAAAGATAGTCTTACTTGTGGGTTACGATAATTCTGATCTAACTCACCGAGATGCTCAAACGTTTTAAAATCTTGTTTTGTAGGCGGTATATGAAAGAAATATTGACCGACTTTCACAAGTAATGTGGAGTGTTGGCAGGAGAGTTTAGGGCGATTTGAATATTGCAGGCCAATTTTTTTGGCTTGATTGGTTTTCAATAATTGATCAATGGTTTGTTTTTTTAATCCATAAAGTTCTTTAGGATCGATAGCTGTTTTAGCGTGACGATTAATGACGAACAACGCTTGGGCGATCTCATTGACTGATGGTTTCATAATATGTCAGGCCTCCTTTGTCGTAATGATAGTGTTGACTGAAAAATACTTGTCTCTTATTTTATCATGAATGCGTAGGAAAAACTATGATTTGTTTGATTCTTTTGTCAATTATTTAAGCTAAATCTTGTCTAGAATTTGGTGAAAATCCTAGGGGACTTTATTTCTTATTTTCGCATGATTATGATACACTAAAGGGTGTGAGTGATTAGTGAGTTAAAGGAGTTGTAAGCTGTGAGCTTAATAAAAGCTTTACCATTATTACAATTAACAGCAGAATCATTAATGGTATCATCAGAAAAGGTTGCCCATGTTCAAATTAATAACCCACTGGAACATGCGTTACTTATTTTAGTCAAATCCGGTTATTCATCCGTGCCAGTGTTAGATATGCATTATCAATTTCACGGCATTATTAGTAAGAATGTTATCTTAAATGAAATTTTAGGGATTGAGCGATTTGAAATGGAACGGTTGTCAGATGTCACAGTTAATGAAGTCATGGATACAAATATCCCAACTGTCCTACCATCGGAACATTTCTTGCGCTGTTTAAAATATTTAATTGATCATCCTTATATTGCGGTAGTGAATAAACAAGGTGACTTTGATGGTATCTTAACAAGACGGGCGTTATTAAAGGAAATGAATAAATATATCCACGTAAATAAATCGTTATTTAAAGATGTGTGAGTTTTCAAAAAATAGACTTGTCAAACCAAATCATTTTTTGGTAAAGTAACACTAGTGAATCCAGAGGGGGAAAAATAATGAACAAAATGAATGCAGAAGAAATTATTCGTTTTATATCTGATAGTAAAAAAGCAACACCAGTGAAAGTATATGTAAAAGGTGAAGCGTTAGATACCGTTCGATTTTCTGAAGGGGTGCAAGCATTTGTTGAATCAAAAACAGGTGTCTTGTTCGGGGAATGGGATATAGTAAAAGAGGACCTAGAGGCAAACGAAACTAAAATCAACGATTATGTTGTTGAAAACGATCGTCGCCACTCAGCGATTCCAATGGTTGATTTCAAACAATTTAATGCCCGGATAGAACCAGGCGCAGTGATTCGTGATCAAGTTGAAATTGGTGACGGGGCGGTTATTATGATGGGTGCCGTTATTAATATTGGTTCGGTCATTGGTGAAGGAACGATGATTGATATGAATGCGACACTTGGTGGGCGCGCGACTGTCGGTAACAACTGTCATATTGGCGCAGGTGCTGTTTTAGCAGGTGTAATTGAACCACCTTCAGCTGATCCAGTTGTTGTAGAAGACGGTGTCGTTGTTGGTGCTAATGCAGTTGTGTTAGAAGGTGTGAGAATTGGCGAAGGAGCCGTTGTGGCTGCCGGTGCTATTGTCACAAAAGATGTACCGGCTAATACCGTTGTTGGTGGAACACCAGCACGTGTCTTAAAAGAAATTGATGATAAAACAAAGGTGAAAACGGAAATTATGCAAGCTTTACGAAAATTAAATGACTAGTCGGTAAAAGATGACAAAGACTTAAGGCAGGAGGGAACTCCTGCTTTTTTCCGTGAAAGGGTTTAAAGACATTGCCCGTATATACAATAATCAAAAGAGAAGGATAGGAGGAAATAATCGTGGATTTACATAGCGTACGTCAAGCATTGCATAAGATCCCGGAGTTAGGTTTTAAGGAAGTAAAAACGCAACAATTATTACTGGAGCAAATAGATGCAATGAAAACCGAGCGCGTACAAGTCACCAAATGGAAGACAGGTTTATTTGTTAAGGTCACCGGCACCGATCCGCAAAAAACAGTTGCTTATCGAGCGGATATCGATGGCTTGCCAATTGATGAACAAACGGATTTAGCGTTTAAATCAACACATCCAGGTGCCATGCATGCGTGCGGTCATGATTTTCATATGACCATTGCCTTAGGGGTGTTAGAAAAAGTGATTAAAGCGCCTCTGAGAGATCACGTCGTGTTTATTTTTCAACCAGCAGAAGAAGGGCCAGGCGGAGCGGAACCAATTTTAGCAACACAGGAATTTCAGGCACTTAAAGTAGATGAAATTTTCAGTTTGCATATTGCACCAGAATTACCGGTTGGAACCGTTTCGACGAAACCAGGCCTGTTGTTTGCGAATACAAGTGAACTGTTTATTGACTTTAAAGGAAAAGGTGGACACGCGGCCTACCCTCATCTCACACATGATATGGCAGTAGCTGCCAGTACCTTTCTTGTTAACGTTCAACAAATCGTATCACGACGGACCAATCCGATTGAGGGGGCTGTGCTAACAGTAGGAAAGATGTCCGCTGGGACGGTACAAAATATCATCGCAGAAACGGCACGATTAGAAGGAACGATTCGAACGACCGATCCAAAGGCGATTCAAACAATCAAAACAGAGATTGAAGCCTTTGCTCGTGCTTTTGAAATTAGTCATCACTGCGAGATTACGATTGATTATGGGTCGAACTATTATGGTGTGTATAACGATGAGCGGTTCGTTAATCTGTTTAAAAACACTGTTGAATCAAGTGGATACACATATCGAGAAGCGCAGGAAGCAATGACGGGTGAGGACTTTGGTTATTTCCTAAAAGCTTTACCAGGGTTTATGTTTTGGCTGGGGGTTGATTCGACATTTGGCCTGCACCACGCAAAGTTAAATCCAAATGAATCAGCCTTAGCTATCGGTGTAGATATTGTATACCGCACACTACAGGATTTAATGACTAATTAATTTTTGAGATTAGATAACCGAATATAGTAGATCATTAAAAAGGATGAGCCATTACTCATCCTTTTCGTAAATCTATTTAAGCCTCTTCTGTTGCGATGTGTGTGACCTGTTGGGGAAAGGGAATTTCAATCCCGTTTTGATCAAAAGCTTCTTTAATGGCTTTTCTCATATCACGCTCACATTGCCATTGTTCCATGCTTTGTGTTTGGACGATGACCCGTAATACAACGTCTAAATTGCCTAGTACCTGAACGCCGCCGACTTGTGGACCATCAACGAAGCGTTCATCTGCACTGAATGAGTCACAGACACTTTTGGCATGATTGATATTATCGCTATAACTGATACCAATATTAACAAGTGCGCACATCGTACCACGTGAGTGGTTGCTTATACCCTCGAGATGACGATTTGGTATAAAGTTAAGGGTACCGTCAAAACTTCTAATTTGTGTCGTCCGTAAACCGAGTTCCTCAACAATCCCGTTATAGCCGGCTGTCGTGACATATTCTCCAACCTCAATTTGCTTTCCGAGTAAAATGAAGAATCCAGTCACGACACCACTTAATAACCCTTGAGCACCAAAACCAGCGGCCAAACCAACCACACCGGCACTCGCAATCAGCGGTTCTATTTCTTTGTAGATGAATGGAGGATTTTTGAAATAATTTTCCTTCCAATAGCTAATGAGGTAATAAACATAGGTGGCGATAGAACGTGAACGAAGTGTGTCTAATGAATGAAAAATAATGTCTGATTCCTAGGGCTGATTTTTTAGATTTTTACAAAAAATAAAGCAAACTACTAGTAATTTATTTCGATACCCGATATATTAGTAAAAGATAAAGCGAAGAGGAGGTTATTTTTATGGATATTTTTAAAAAATTGAAAGCATTTTATTGGCCTTATAAACGCTATTTTTTAACGTCACTTATTTTCGTGTTAATTGTGACAGCGATTACAGTTATTTACCCCATGGTGCTTCAAATTACTATTGATGATGTTATTTTAGCTGAAGATTATGACTTGATTCCAGTGTTATCAATCGGTTTTATCATTTTAATGATTGTGAAGGGGATGGCTAACTTCACGCAACAATACTTAGGTGACTTATTTGGTGTGACGGCAGTGTATCATTTACGCAATGCCTTGTACCGAAAATTACAACGTTTATCGTTTACTTATTATGATAACGCGAGGACCGGTGATTTAATGTCGCGTTTAACGATGGATGTGGAAGGATTTAAGTTCTTCTTAGCTGCTGGTTTTAAAGAGTTAATTCGAGTCGTCTTTTTGATGCTTACGAGTTTAGCTGTTATGTTTTATTACTCGGTGCCGCTCGCACTTGTTACGATGGCGGTGATGCCGTTTCTAATTATTGTCGTGAAAAAATTCGATGCAGAAGTTCACCCGGCATTTCGTTCGATTCGAAAATCGCTAGGGAATTTAAATACGCGGATTCAAGAGAATGTAAGTGGGATGAACACAATTAAATCATTATCTAAAGAAGATTTTGAGATTGATCGCTTCACAACGGATAATAAAAAGTATCAAGAGGTGAACATTAATACGGCGTCAATTTGGGCAAAGTACTTTCCGTTCATGGAGTTTATCGGGAATTTAGCGATGATTTCCTTGCTTATTTTTGGTGGATGGCTCGTTATGAACGATCAATTATCGCTTGGTGAGTTAGTGGCCTTCTTTAGTTTAGTGAACTATATTATTGGCCCATTGATGCGTCTTGGTTTTATTGTTAACCAGTTCTCCCAAGCAAAAGCAGCGGGTGAACGATTACTTGATATTCTTGAAGCAGAAGAATCAATCACATCAAAAACGTCAGCCATAGAAGATGCGCACATTAATGGAGATGTTGTGTTTGATCATGTCACGCTCAAGTATACTGAAGACGATGATGCGGCTCTAAAAGATATTTCCTTCCATGTTCCGCAAGGGAAAGTGATTGGTTTGATTGGTTCAACAGGGGCAGGAAAGTCAAGTATTACTCAGTTAATGACCCGCTTTTATGAGCCAGTTGAAGGGCATGTCTATATTGATGGAAAAGATGTCGCAGATTATGACTTAAAAACGTTAAGACGTCATATTGGCTTTGTCTTACAAGAACCTTTTTTATTTTCAACGACAATTAAGGAAAACATTGCCTACGGTAATCCAGATGCGTCGATAGATGAGATTGTGGTAGCAGCAAAACGTGCGCAGGCACACGAATTTATTATGGAGATGCCAAAAGGGTATGACACGATGCTTGGTGAACGCGGTATGGGCTTAAGTGGCGGGCAGCGTCAGCGGATTTCGATTGCACGCGCATTACTTATTAATCCGAGTATTCTTGTCTTAGACGATGCAACATCAGCTGTTGATATGGAAACAGAGTTTCAAATTCAGCGCGCATTAAAAGAGGTCATGACGGACCGGACGACCTTTATTATTGCTCATCGAATTTCATCCTTAAAACATGCTGATGAGATTCTGGTGTTAGAAGACGGTGAAATTGTTGAACGTGGTGTTCATGACGACTTATTAAATAATGGCGGTCCCTATCAACGTATTTATGACATTCAATATCAAGATAAGAAACAAATCATGGGTAAACAATAGAGAGAAAGGAGTGTGTAATCATGGCGAAAATAAAGAAAATTTCAGCTGACAGTGCTTATACTAAACGCTTTTTTTATCCGCAAGAATCTGCAGTTGAAAAACCGTTTAACTGGAAACAAATGGCCCGGCTATTAAACTACTTAAAACCTTACATGAAAACTCTTGTGCCATTGGCAATGGCAGTCATGCTCATTAACATGATTGTAAGATTAACCGTACCAATTTTGATTGGTGACTATGTTGTTGACAGAGCAATCGCCGATCGTAACACAACGTTGTTGATGTATTTGATTATTGGGATTGCTGTGTTATATTTAGCAAACTATATTGCGAACCGCTACCGGATTAAAATTGTTAATACGCTTGGTCAAAAAACGATTTATGATTTAAGAGAAGAACTGTTTTCACACGTGCAACGATTATCGCATAACTTTTTTGATAACCGTTCGGCCGGTTCCATTCTCGTCCGTATTTTAAACGATGTCAACTCGTTACAAGAATTATTTACAAACGGGATTATCAATTTGTTAATGGACATGATGATGCTTATTGGGATTGTGGCAATTCTGTTCTTCTTGAGTCCACAGCTCGCTTTAGCGGTACTTGTTATATTACCGGTTATGTTTTATATTTCAACAAAGCTTCGCCGGAATATTAGACGTAGTTGGCAAGATGTGCGACTACAGAAATCACGTCTTAACTCACACCTTAATGAAAGTATTCAAGGGGTCCGTATTACGCAGTCGTTTATTCAAGAAGAAGAGAATACGCAATACTTTAACGGCGTTAATGCCAATAATTTTGAAAAAGAACGTTTGGCGATGAAAAAGAGTGCTTATTTCGGTCCATTTGTAGAGTTAAGCAATGCGATCGGTACGGTTATTTTAATTGCTTACGGTTCTCATTTAATTATTAATGAAACAATTTCTGTTGGTATTTTTGTGTCTTTTGCCTTTTATCTCGGGATGTTTTGGGAACCTATTTCTCGGTTGGGGCAGATTTATAATCAATTGCTAGTGGCGATGGCATCATCTGAGCGTATTTTTGAATTTCTTGATGAACAACCGAATGTTGATGAAAAAGATGATGCGTTACCGTTTAATGATATGACCGGTCATATTACCTTTGATCATGTCCGTTTTTCTTACGATGATGAGCGGATTGCTTTACATGATATATCATTGGATATCAAACCGGGTACAACAGTCGCCTTAGTGGGTCATACAGGTTCGGGGAAATCAACGATTGCGAACTTGATTAGTCGCTTTTATGACCCAACGAATGGCCGTGTGTTGATTGATGGTCAAGACTTACGTGATATGAAAGTTCAAAGCTTGCGCTCACATATCAGTGTCGTCTTACAAGATACTTTTATATTCTCTGGCTCTATTATGGAAAATATTCGTTTTGGTCGTCCTGAAGCGACAGATGAAGAAGTGATGGACTCAGCGAAAATTGTCGGGGCACATGAATTTATTATGCGCCTTGCGAATGGATATGAAACAGAAGTAGAAGAGCGGGGGAATATATTATCGGCCGGTGAACGTCAATTACTCTCATTCGCGCGCGCCTTGTTAGCTAATCCAAAGATTTTAATTTTGGATGAAGCGACTGCGAGTATCGATACAGAAGCAGAAATGAAAATCCAGGAAGCCTTAAAGAAATTACTAAAAGGACGGACAGCGATTATGATTGCCCATCGATTATCGACAATTCGTGAAGCGGATAATATTATTGTACTTGAACATGGTGAAATTTTAGAACAAGGAAATCACAATCAGCTGATTGAACATGAAGGGGAGTATTATCAACTCGTGAAGTCTCAATTCGAAATGCTGGATGAGTTATAACAAACAAAAGCACCTAAAACCTTAAATAAAGGTTTTAGGTGCTTTTCTATTTACCATATAAGAGTGATTTAATTGATGACTCGAGTTATATAACTCACTACGTATTCTTTGATGAAGAGTCTTCTTGTTTATCTGATAGCGCGTCTTCAACTAAAATTTCAGTAACAGCATCGACTAGCGCTTCATCATGCACGCGTGATTGAATCACTTCTGATATGATGTGGTCGTCTGTTACTTGTTGTAATTTCTGGTCAACGGCGCGTTCAATCAAGAATTCTTGTCGGAGGCCGAGATAAAGTGAATAAATCATTACTAACAGAATGATAGTAAACGGGAGTCCTGTAATAATAGACGCTGTTTGTAAAGCCGTTAAACCGCCACCAATGAGCAATGTAGCAGCAACAACGCCCTCCATTACGGCCCAAAAAATCCGCTGTGGCACAGGGGAGTCCATCTTACCACCTGAAGTTAAGTGATCAACGACGAGCGAGCCGGAATCGGAAGATGTCACGAAGAATACCGTCACTAAAATAATGCCGACAATAGATAATACACTCGAGATCGGTAAGTTATCTAGCATTGAGAAGAGAGCTAAAGATTCATCGACCTCTATGATACTCGTTAAATCACTGACACCGCTTAGTTGTTGAAAAATGGCGGTGCCACCAAAGACACTCATCCATAAAAATGAAATGACGGTTGGTATAACGATGACACCAACAATAAACTCTTTAACAGAACGGCCCTTAGAGATGCGGGCAATAAACATACCAACAAAGGGTGACCAAGAGATCCACCAGGCCCAGTAAAAGACGGTCCAACTCCCTTGCCAATTGGTTGCTCTAAAGGTTTCAGCCCAAAGACTCATTTCCATGAAATTTGCAATGTAGTAGCCTATATTCTGCGTAAAACCACTTAATACGTAAACCGTTGGGCCTGCGACGAGAACGAAGATTAAAAAGATGCCTGCAAGAATCATATTAATCTCACTCAAGCGTTTGACACCACCATCTAATCCCATAACAACAGAAATTGTGGCAAAACCAGTAATAACAGCAATCAAAATCACTTGTGTTGTTGTACTGATTCCTATACCAAATAAATGATTTAAGCCAGCATTTACTTGTGACACACCAAGACCTAAGGATGTCGCTAGTCCCATTAAAGTAGCAAGGACAGATAAAACATCAATGATATTCCCCCATAAGCCGTAAATTTTATTGCCGATTAAAGGGTAGAATAATGAACGAATTGTAAGGGGTAATCCTTTGTTGTAACTAAAAAAGGCAAGTCCAAGCCCAACAATAGCGTAAATCGACCATGGGTGAATTCCCCAGTGAAAGAAAGTTGATGCCATCGCTGCTTGGGCGGCGGCAGGTGAATTAGGTTCAATCGCATCAAACATCGGTGATGGTGAACCTAAGTGCAGAATGGGTTCGGCAACAGACCAGAATAAAAGACCAATTCCCATACCTGCGCTTAAAAGCATCGCATACCAAGCGAAGCGAGTAAATTCAGGTTTTGCTTCTTGTCCACCGATGATAATCTTTCCGTAACGACTAAAGGCAAAGAATAGAGCAGCAATAATAAAAACATTCGCAGAAAAAATCATGAACCAGCCCGTATTTTTCGTTATGATGGTTAAAATATTATTGAATAAATTTTGTGCTTCTGTTGGAAAAATGAGTGTTAAGGTAATGAATAAGAGTAAAATTAAAGATGAGGCAATGGTAACTTGTGGGTGAATATCAAACCCAAAGCGTACCCAGTTTCTTTCGCCGACTTTTTCTTTGCCAGCTTCATCAAATAACGAAACGGTAGGATTGATTTGCAACCCTTTAAACGGCTCACGATTTTTAATTGCTTCTTTTCTTGCGGAGACTTCAGCTTTACGTAACTTAATTGCAAGTTCGCGTTCAGATTCCAATTTGCGATTACGCTTTTCTTGTTCCATTATTAAACGCTTTCTTTCTTCTGTGCGCTTTTGTTTTAATTCCTCTTTAGATTGCTTTTTTGATGCCTTTTTCTTGTCGGTTTCATTCGACATATAATCAATCACACCTTTCGAATAATTTGCAACTTCTATATTATACTTTCTTAATGATAGTTTGACAATGATAGCATCTGTCATGTCTAAACTTTAACCGAAAAATACTTAAACTTTATTATTGTCATTTTTCTAGAGTATGCTAGACTAGGTATTGGATAGTGTAGAGGAGGCTGGTTTAATATGAAACGAGAATTTGCTGTTATTGGCTTAGGACGTTTTGGTGGCAGTATTTGTCGTGAGCTCAGCAAAGAGGGTATGGATGTGCTAGCGATTGATTCAACCGAAGCAAAAGTTAATGAGTACCGAAATATTGCATCACATGCGGTGATTGCGGATGCGACTGATGAAAAAGTATTAAAAGAATTAGGTATTAGAAATATAGATCATGTTATTGTTGCGATTGGTGAGGATATTCAGGCGAGCATTTTAACGACACTAATGTTAAAAGAACTTGGTATTAAAAAGATTACCGTCAAAGCTCAAAATGATTATCATGAAAAAGTACTGACGAAGATCGGCGCCGATCAAGTTATTCACCCAGAGCGAGACATGGGTAAGAAAATTGCGCATTCGATTATTTCAAGTAATATCTTGGATCACCTAGAACTATCAGATGATCACAGTATTGTGGAAATTAAAGCAGGTAAAAAAATTGTTGGAAAAACGTTAGTAGATTTAGATATTCGAGCTAATTATGGTTGTAACGTTGTGGCGATTAAATCGACCAATTCTAATGATATTAATGTCTCACCAATGGCCTCTGAAAAGATTAAAGAAGGCGACACGCTTGTCATTATTGGTGCTGACAAAGATATTTCCCGATTTGAAAAACAATTAGTTATTGAAGATTAAAAATCCTTTCTTGATGTCTGTGATATCAAGAAGGGGTTTTATTCAAATAAAAAACACCAGGAATGCCTTTGGGCAGTTCTGGTGTTTTTTTGTAAATCACACTTCCATAATGATTGGTAAAATCATTGGACGACGTTTTGTTTTTTCGAATAAGAAAGGTTGAATCGTATCTGTGATTTCATTTTTAATTTCAGACCATTGGGTCGTTTTTCTTTCCATCACTTTTGAAACATGTTTCTCAACTAGCTTTTGTGCTTCGTTAATGAGATCTTCAGATTCGCGCATATAAACGAAACCGCGTGAAATAATGTCTGGACCTGAAGCGATTTTAAATTCTCTCATATTGATGCTGACAACAACAATGACAAGACCTTCTTCAGATAGAATACGGCGATCGCGTAAGACAATATTACCAATGTCACCAATACCACTACCATCAATATAGACAGAACCAGAAGGGATTTTACCTGCTAGTTGGGCGTGGTCTTTACCTAAAGCAAGAACATCACCGTTATCCATGACAAAACAATTCTCTTGTGGGACGTCACAGCTTACAGCGTGTTTTACGTGTTCCATCTGCATCCGGTATTCACCGTGGATTGGCATGAAGAATTTTGGACGTAATAGACGTAACATTAGTTTTTGTTCTTCTTGTGCTCCGTGACCAGATGTATGGATATCATTTAATGGTCCGTGAATAACTTCAGCACCGGCACGATAAAGACTATTAATCATGCGTGAGACGCTTAGTGTATTACCTGGAATTGGTGATGAACTAAAGACAACCGTGTCATTAGGAATAATCGAAATTTGACGGTGTGTGCCGTTAGCAATTCGTGATAAAGCAGCCATCGGCTCACCTTGTGAACCAGTACAAAGAATCGTTACTTCATTTGCTGGTAAGCGATTGATTTGGTGTGAATCGATAAACGTATCTTCTGGTGCATTAATATAACCAAGTTCACGTCCAATTGCAATCGAATTCTCCATACTGCGACCGAATACAGCGACTTTACGATTATGATTTACGGCACCTTCAACCATCTGTTGAAGCCGGTAAATGTTAGAAGCAAAGGTCGCAAAAATAACACGACCATCAACACGGCTAAAGATATCATTAATGCTCTGACCGACGACACGTTCAGACATTGTGAATCCTGGTACTTCGGCATTTGTTGAGTCAGAAAGTAAGCATAATACGCCTTCTTTTCCGATCTCAGCCATTTTAGCTAGATTAGCAGGTTCGCCAACGGGTGTGAAGTCAAATTTAAAGTCACCGGTGTGTACAACATTACCAGGTGGTGTTTTAACAACGACACCGTAAGAATCGGGAATACTGTGGGTTGTTCTAAAGAATGACACCGATGTTTTTCTAAACTTAATGATATCATCTTCTTGGTAGACGTTTAATTTAGCTGAACGTAACAAGCCGTGTTCATCTAGTTTGTTTTTGATTAATCCCATTGCTAATTTACCAGCGTAAATAGGGATATTGATTTCTTTGAGTAGGTAAGGAATACCTCCGATATGGTCTTCGTGACCATGGGTGACAAACAGACCTTTAATTTTGTCTTGATTTTGGATTAAATACGTATAGTCAGGGATAACATAGTCAATCCCTAACAATTCATCTTCTGGAAATTTAATCCCTGCATCAATAAGGATTATTTCATCTTGGAATTGAATACCGTATGTGTTTTTACCAATTTCGCCTAAGCCGCCAATGGCAAAAACAGCTGTTTGATCATTTTTTACGAATTTCATTGGTTACACCGTCTCCAGTGAAAAATCTTCAGACTGCTGTTCGTAAGCTAAGTGCTCACCTGCGAGTGTTTGGATAAACTCGATGTTGATGCCGCGGTCCTTTAGTTTAAAGCGCACGTCACGCTCATTTGATGCTTCGATGTATAGAGAATGTGTGTTTTCTCTAACGGGTACTTCTGATGCTAAATCTTGATATAATACTTTAAATATCATTTCATCTCTCCTTAATTTTTCGTTATATTTGTGTGTTTATTCTTAAGCATTAGGGACACGATTTTGGTTTAATAATCTTTTCCATTTCTTGCGAAGCTTTTCTCTTAGCCGTCTTAACATGTGAAACAGCTCCTTTCAAAAAGCAAAAACTAATAATCCGATCCAACCCTTATACTTATAGTATAGTACGAATTGGGCTTTTTGAAAACAGTAACCTGCTAAGTCCAACTGGAAAACTTTTCGCCTAACTAAAAGTAAACCATCATTTTATCCCTTATACTCGATAAAATATTTCTTATTCCACATCACAAGGTGTGGCGTTTTGTGGTGGTGCTAATGGGTTGTCTTTGTTGATGTGATCATAAAACATAATGCCGTTTAAGTGATCGATTTCGTGTTGGAATACAACGGCAGTATAACCTTTAAGGCGTAATTTCACTTCCTCACCAGAAAGGGTGGTAGCTTTGATTGTTATACGTTTATATCGTGGTACGATTCCAGGTACCTCTCGGTCAACTGATAGGCAGCCTTCTCCAGTAGAGATATATGTCTGTTCGACTGAATGACTCACGATTTTAGGGTTAATATAGCCATCACTATATAGTTCACCTTTTAAATTTTCAAAGTGAACAGCAAGCATACGTTTATTTAGTCCTAATTGGGGGGCGGCTACACCGACACCGGGGCGCAAATCATATGTCTCACTTATTTCAGGATCTTGTGAGTTTTTAACAAACTCGAGCATATCCGATAAGATTTGTTTGTTTTCAGCACTAAGTGGAAGGTCCACTTCTTTTGCAACTTCGCGCAAAGCAGGGTGTCCTTCTCTAACGATATCTTTCATTGTTAACATAATAAATTCTCCTCTAGCATATAAATTATTCCATCACGAACGACCAACTTTAACATAGTGTAACACATTTTAAACAAGAAAGGTAAACATTCGCTTCAAAATAGTGCTCACAGAAGCTTTAGTTACCTTGGTTTAGTGCGCTAGAGATTTTTTTCTGTTTTTACACGATCATCCTATGTTATAATGTAACGTGCATATGAAAAAAGGGCAGAATGAATGGAGGATAAAGACGTGCGATTAAAACTATTATTAATTGGACTACTTAGTGCCGTCATGTTAACAGCATGTTCAGGTGAGTCTACCCAAGAAGAGATTTATCAACATTTAGAGGCATCGGTTGAATTTGAAACAGGCTTTGTTGAGCAACAACAACCAATCAGTGAACTCGAAGAACAAGAACAAGCGATTTATCAAGAAATTAGTGATTTAGGTATTGATCAATATGAAGAAATCAAAACATTAGCAGATGAAGCGATTACGACCATTGAAGAGCGTGAAACGTTAACAGATAATGAACGAGCAAGTATTGATAACGCAAAAGAAGAATTTGATAAAGTCGTGCCACTTGTGGATGAACTGGAAGAGAGCGAATTAAAGACAGCGGCAGAAGCGATGATTGAAGAAATGAACCAGCGCTATGATGCTTTTGTTGAGCTCAATGATGCTTATCAAACTTCGCTGTCACTTGATAAAGCGTTATATGAATTGTTAAAACAAGAAGATTTAGAAGAAGCAACTTTTTCTGAGCAAGTAGAAGAAGTTAATGCTCAATATCAAGTCGTTGTTGATAAAAATCAACTATTTAATGAAGAAACAGATGCATTTAATGAAGCGAAGCGTCAATTTTATGAACAATCAGATCTGAATATTTCTTATGAAGAGTAAGTTTTGAGTAGAAAGTGATGAAGTTATTTATGTAGCTAATCGATATTAAAAGGTGGACAAACAGATTAATGTTTGTCCACCTTTTTTAGTACGCCAAGTATAGGCAATAACGTGGTAGTGAAAATCCACTCCAGACTTGGCAGTAAGAACTGTTAGTGAATGACGAGTGTATCTTTTGTGAAGAAGAACCTAAGGACACCAGGTGCATAAACTTCAACTAATGAATAAAAATTTCATACTAAAACATGTATTAAAGTTTATTAGAAAGGGAGGTTTCAATTAACTTCATTAAGTAATGTTTGTAACTTATTTATAAATTCACTAACGTGAACCCCGTCTAATAGCATGTGATTTACTTGTATTGAATAGGGTAATAATATTTTATCATCCTGTACGAAATATTTTCCAAATGATATCCTAGGAATAGAATCCTCTTTATCCATAACGATTTCATTTGATATGCTAGTAAATGTAATCCAAGGAATGGATGAGAAGTATATCAATTGATCTTGGTCGACCTTGTTTTCAGGGAAATATTGCTTTTGAGATCGGGACGTTTTCTTTGCAATATTTGAGAACGCCTTCATATTCTCAGATAAGGGTAATGTAACGATTTTAAATAGACGCTCTCCAGCCTCCATATCAGTAAAAGATGGTTGTAAAGAACTGTGAAGGATGATTTTTCCTTCTCTGATCTTATAGCGGAAATCTTCAATCTGATTCATAACATAGGTTGATGCATAAATCATACTATAATAGAAAGATAGATTATTAGTTGCCACAAATTTTTTGAAATTTGTAACGTCTAGGTTCAAACAAATATTAAATTGAGGATAGTCGATATGCTCAAAGAATTTATAGTGTTCTTTTCTATCCCATTTATCAAAATCAATGTATTCCATAATTGCCTCCTTAAAACAGTGATTTTTAGTGGTAGTATAGTACTTAAAAAGTATACCATTGCATTTAAAACATTGCTATAACCAATAGAGTCATTTGTGTTGTAATCGGATTGCCCAACCTTACATCTGAAAATTCTTCATCCAATATAATTTTAACGTACTTCCGAAAGAAGTCTCCCTCTTCAAGCGTGTGAAGGGCGTAGCCCAACGGTAAGGGGGAGATGAATGTCGGTTGGGCGATAGCC
>NZ_FOXC01000006.1 GCF_900115605.1 Halolactibacillus halophilus | reverse complement strand
GCTCTTTTTTCCATGATTGGTCTCTCCCTCGGGTGATTAGTCCCACAAGTTTAACCGACCTTAACGAAATAGTCTAGTTTAGTGTAACCTGTCCAGTTAAGCAACGCGATATATAACGGTTTAACTGTTTAAGAACTTACGAGAATTGTTAAAGTGATTAAATATGACTGGTTGTCTTAAGTGTATCATTAATCGGTCCATTCTTTACTTAGAACTTTAGTTAAACCGTGCGGTTTAACTTGACGAACAATGAAACTACAGGTAAAATTAAGCTAGTTAAAGGGGAGTAGCTCTAACAATAATGTCGTCATTACGAGATTTTTTATCTCCGGCATTACTGGCAACGTTCGTTGTAGGCAAGACCTTTACCAATACAACACCATAGGTGTTTGTTGGTAAGGGTCTTTCTTATGTTTACAAACTATTTTTACGTAAATAATATAAAGAGCTTGCAAATGAATACTCAAGAAGAAGGAGTGAGTGAGATGTCTTATTATCAAAAGACAAAAGAAGAGACGTTAAAAGACTTACAAGCGAGTGAGAAAGGTCTTTCTAACACAGAAGTAAATACCCGAATTGAACGCGATGGGTATAATGAGCTTGAACAAGAAAAAAAAGTATCGACGTTGAAATTATTTTTAGATGCGTTTAAAGATGCGATGGTTGTTGTTCTACTGGTTGCGGCCGGTGTACAAGTGCTACTCGGAGAGTATGTTGAGACCATTGTTATTATGATTGTACTGATTATGAATGCCGTCATTAGTGTCGTCCAAACAAAAAAAGCCGAAAGTTCACTCGATGCGTTAAGGGAAATGTCAGCACCGAATGCGAAGGTGTTGCGTAATGGTGAAAAACAAACGATTCCTGCCCGGGAGCTGGTAAAAGGTGATATCGTTTATTTAGAAGCAGGGGACTATATCCCGGCAGATGGTCGCTTACTTGAGTCCGGTTCACTTCAAGTCAATGAAGGGATGTTAACAGGTGAATCACAAGTTGTCACAAAAGATGTTGAAATGATTGAGGAAGAAGTTGGCCTCGGTGACCGGATCAACTTAGTCTTTTCTAGTTCACTTGTCACAAATGGACGAGCAACGTTCGTCGTTACAGAAACAGGTAAAACGACAGAAGTCGGTAAAATTGCTGATCTGTTAAATACAGCTGAACAAAAACAAACACCACTCCAGCGTAAACTTGATGCATTTAGTCGTAAACTTGGCTTTTGGATTCTGATTCTGTCTGGTGTGATCTTCTTAGTCCAGGCTCTTAGAATTTGGTTAGGAGAAGGTACAGCCGATTTAACGACTGAACTTCTAAATGCGCTTATGTTTGCGGTTGCGGTTGCCGTTGCGGCCGTACCAGAAGCACTCCAATCAATTGTTACGATTGTGTTATCAGTCGGAACAAATAAGATGGCCAAACAGCATGCGATTATTAGAAAGTTACCAGCAGTTGAAACCCTTGGGTCAACGAGCGTGATCTGTACTGATAAGACAGGGACACTCACCCAAAATAAAATGACCGTCATGCATCACTTTACCTTCTCTGAAGGTGATGAGACATCACTCGAATCGTTAAGTGATGATGAGCGTCTGTTGATTGATACAGCCGTCTTATGTAATGACTCTTATATTGATTCAAAAAATCAAGAAGTTGGTGACCCGACTGAAGTTGCGTTAATTAATTATGCGAATAAAGCAGGCGAAGATTATTTAGACTTACGAGAGCGTTATGAACGGATTAGCGAAGTGCCATTTGATTCAGATCGCAAGCTGATGTCGACATTAAATGCTTATGAAGGCGCACGACTCTTGTTCATTAAAGGTGGCCCGGATGTGATGTTTAAACGGGCAACAAAAATATTGGAAAATGGTGAAGTCAAACCTTTAACTGATGAACGAAAAATGCGTCTTAATGAACAAAACGAAGCTTATTCTCGTCAAGCACTCCGTGTGCTTGCGTTTGGTTTTAAAGAAATGCCTGAGGGGACATCAGATATTAACTTTGAAGACGAAGAAGACTTTGTCTTAGTTGGACTGCTGGCGATGATTGATCCGCCACGTGAAGCCGTCTACGGTGCGATTGAACAGACCAAACATGCTGGTATTAAAACTGTCATGATCACCGGTGACCATAAAACAACGGCTGAAGCGATCGCAAGAGACATCGGTATTTTTGATGACGATGACTTAGCCCTTACTGGTACCGAACTTGATCACTTAAGTGAAGCAGAGTTAGAAGAAAAACTTGAACATATTCGGGTCTATGCCCGTGTATCACCAGAAAATAAGATCCGCATCGTCAAAGCATGGCAGAAAAAAGGCAGCATTAGTGCGATGACTGGTGATGGTGTGAATGATGCCCCGGCCTTAAAACAAGCCGACATTGGTGTTGCGATGGGTAGTGGGACAGATGTAAGTAAAGATGCGGCAGCAATGATTCTAACCGATGATAACTTCGTATCGATTGTGAATGCCGTTAAAGTCGGACGGACAGTTTTTGATAACATTAAAAAAGCGATTGCCTATCTGTTTAGTGGTAACTTAGGAGCGATTATTGCGATTCTATTCGCGGTGATTGCTGGGTTCCCTAATCCATTTACGGCACTGCAGCTGTTGTTTATTAACTTAGTTAACGACTCATTACCTGCGATTGCCTTAGGAATGGAGAAATCAGAACCTGATGTGATGGACCGTGAACCACGTTCGATTGATGAAGGTATTTTCGCCGGCGAGACCTTACGGTCTGTTGTTACGCGTGGGTCATTTATCGGGGTAGCAGTTATTGTTTCACACTTAATTGGCTTGCAAACATCGACTGAAATTGGTGTGGCGATGGCCTTTACGACCTTGATTCTTTCCCGGACCTTGCAGACATTTGCTGCGCGTTCAAATAAACAGACAATCTTTGGTGTTGGTTTATTCACCAATAAATATGTGTTGGGTGCAGTCACGTTATGTTTCGGTCTTTATCTTATTACTGTTATTCCAGGTCTTCGTTCAATCTTTGCGATTCCAAGTAGCTTTGGTCTAACTGATTGGAGTATTGCGGCTGGTCTTGCGGTTCTTGCGGTTGTGATGATGGAAATTGTTAAAGTAGTATATCACCGTTTCTTAAGTAAAAACTAAACCGTTTTTAATGCAGTTTAACAATCATGTTTTACCAGTGCTGACTACAAGTCAATTATGAAAAGAATAGATGGAAAAGAGCTAGGGTTTTGAGCCTTAGCTCTTTTCTTGTATTTTCGGTCTTGTCTGATATTCAACTCTAATATGTCAATGATACTTAAATATGTAGGTAGGGAAACCTCTTGGTTCTTAGGTTTTTGTGTCAGATTAAGATGGGCGATATTAAATAATATTCAAATAATTTAGGTTTTTTTAAGTAAACGGTTACGATTTTGGTGCATAAGCTATAGAAATAGTGGTATAATCATATCAAATTGTCTAAAGGAATTGGGTGAGGGGAATGGAATTGATGAGTCAAGCGATCATTGATGCAATGGAAGATATGGTATTTATTATGCGTGTCAGTGACGATGGCGATTGCTTTTTTTATGAACGCGTCAATACATCAGTCAGACGCATCTTAGGCTTTACTGATACGATGATTGGCCAAACATTGACCGATGTGAATCCACCGACAAAAGCAACCATACTACAAAGTCAGTACCGTAGCGTCGTGGAACAACAACGTACGTTGCGATATCAAGATGATTATCATATTTCAACCGGACAACGCGTAACGGAATCTATATTAACACCGATCATGGCTGATGGACGCGTGACGCATATTGTGGCAGTATCACGTGATTTAACGAAACAAAAACAGATGGAAGACCAAATGTATATTAGTCAACGACGATTAGCATTGTCGCGGGAACGGTATAAGTCACTATTTAAAGAAAATACCGACCCGATTGCCTATCTGAATAATGCTGGCCGGATTGTGAAAAAGAATGACGCTTTTAGCAACCTTATTGAAACCATTCATCACGAAGCTCAACTGAAAGATATTTTTGATGTGTTTTATCATCAGTCGAAAAAGTTTAAAACCTGTTTTTATAATACAGTGGATGGCGAGCCAAATGCGATCGAGATTCAACTTCATACGAGAGATGAGGTTGGGATGGAACTACAAGTGAAATTCATCCCGATGCATTTAGATGGTGTTGTACAAGGTGTGTATGTTGTAGTGAAAGATTTAACGACTGAAAGCTTCGCAAGAAGCGCGTTACTTGAAAGTGAACAACGCTTCAGGTTGATTGCTGAACATACATCAGATTTAATTCAAGTCTTAAATGACAAGCATGAGATGGTCTATTTATCACCGTCT
This sequence comes from Halolactibacillus halophilus, assembly GCF_900115605.1. Classification (GTDB taxonomy): domain Bacteria; phylum Bacillota; class Bacilli; order Bacillales; family Amphibacillaceae; genus Halolactibacillus; species Halolactibacillus halophilus. Next base: position 89,307 of record NZ_FOXC01000006.1, on the reverse strand, counting down.
CACGAGAAGTTATTGGGCTATGAAACAAATCTTCTACTCTACCAACCAATCGCATCACTCCTGTCATCAAAATCAAAAGTTGAGATAGAAAAGATTATAGCAACGATGTTATCAGAACATCAATCGATTAAAAAAGAAGGTAAAATCATCGATGCGTTTGGTGATGAACATTGGTTTGAGCTACAATTTGAACCAATCTTTGATGAGGATACCCACGTCCAAACGATTGTTGTGGCCCGGGACATTAAAGAGCGGAAAAAATATGAACGTGAACTAAAACAAATGGCTTATCAAGACCCACTCACCGGTCTGGCAAATAGACGTATGTTTCAAATTCGTTTAGATCAAGTTGTTAGTTTATATGAACGTCATCACGTGCCGTTTGCGGTCTTAATGTTAGACTTAGATGACTTTAAAGGGATTAACGATCAATACGGTCATGAGGTGGGTGATCAAGTCATCGTAGAAGTAGGACAACGACTCACGATAGCTCTAAGAGAGATGGACACGGTCGCAAGACTGGGCGGGGATGAGTTTATTGTTTTACTACCTGAAGTAGAAGATGTCGAGAATTTATCACATATTATTGACCGTTTAGAAGCGCGTTTTCGGGAGCCACATAACGTGGAGGGAAAAGAATTATCCGTTGGTATCAGTGTCGGTGTCGTTATGCCAGGACAAACAGAATGTGACCTTAATAATATTTTATCTCATGCGGATGAGGCGTTGTATCAAGCAAAACGCGATGGTAAAAATAAGAGTGTCTTTAAACCTGTTTATCAATTAAAAACGAGACGTCAATTTGATGATGAGAAAATAACAGAATAACAGAGTCTTGATTAATATCATCGAGGCAGTGAGACAGAACCGAACAGTTACTTTAGCGCTGTTCGGTTTATTTGTTGTCACTCAAAATCTGTAATTCGTAATCGTTCTTATTTACAGGAAGGGAGATATCTGCTAGAATATAAAAAGTAATGATTACGATTTAAAAAAGGAGGCCATCACTTGGCAAAGAAATCAATGATTGCAAAACAAAAGAAACGTGAAGCACTCGTCGAGAAGTATCGCGAGAGACGAGCAGAACTCATCGCGCGTGGTGATTATGAAGAATTAAAAAAACTCCCTCGTGACAGTTCACCGACGCGTCTCCATAACCGTTGTAAGCTTGATGGACGTCCACGCGGATATATGCGTCAGTTTGGTATGTCGCGGATTAAGTTCCGAGAGCTCGCATCAGTCGGTCAAATACCTGGTGTCACGAAATCAAGCTTTTAATAATCAAACAAGGTATCAGCAGTTGCTGTGCCTTGTTTTTATATTTTTTCTTTCTTTTTCTCTCTTTCTTCCTATATTTGTTCTTATTCCTTTTTATCGCTCTTTTGCACTTATATAATGTGCATAGGGCGTCTAATCATGTGGATAGATTAAGCTGTCGCTGCTTTAATAGCTATAGGGTGCTAGTATTTAGTTAGTGAATTTTTGTGTTGGTTGTATAAGTTTAAATAAATCTTATGCATAATCCGAAAATTTGACAATGACTTATTTTCACTATAAGCTTAATTTGACTAAATCAATCGGATTAATAAATGGGTGAGCGTGATGTTTATGTTTCAAATGAAAAGACCTCTAAGTTGAAACAACGTTTCAAAGATATCGGTAGATACATGTATAGCTAGAGGTAATTAGCCATAGACATTATAAACTTTCTCAGGTAAGCTATCCGTCCCTTTAGTTAAATGAATGAAAAATACTTATTTGGAGGTATACATGTGAACACACTTTATACATTACTTATTTTATTTGGTGCAGCAGCTATTATTTTTGGTTTATATGTCATGCAGAAAAAGCACTTGAGCTTTACAAAACGCGTTCTTACCGCGTTAGTAGCTGGGATCCTTTTCGGAACGGTACTTCAACAACTTTTTGGTTCTGAATCAGAAATAATCGCATCATCTAATACATGGATCAGTATTATTGGTTCTGGATATGTCAGACTACTTAATATGATTGTTATTCCGCTTGTATTTGTTGCGATATCTACTTCGATTGTTAATCAGGATGCTAATTCGCTGAAAAAGAGTGCCCTGTCAATTATTCTTGTATTAATGTTTACAACAGCCATTGCCGCTGGTCTTGGTGCCGGTGTTTCTACCCTCTTCGGACTTGATTCCAGTGAAATATTAGCTGGTGAGGCTGAAGCTGCCCGTGGTCAAGCTTTAGAAGATACTTTAACTGATTTTCAAACAAAATCAATCCCTGAACAAATCACAGAAATTATCCCGCGTAACGTATTTTACGCAATGAGTGGTCAAGGTTCTTCTGCCACCCTGTCGGTCGTGTTTTTTGCCGCATTTTTAGGCATCGTGACCATCGGCCTTAGACGTAAGAAACCTGATAGTGCAGAGGCTTTCACTAAATTTCTGAATATGCTTCATGACATTGTCATGCGAATGGTGACATTAGTGCTAAGGTTCACCCCATATGGTGTATTTGCGCTGCTGTCTAGATTTGTCTCTACGTCAAATTTCTCAGAAATTTCGAGACTGTTTGAGTTTGTGGTCGCATCCTATCTTGCGATCTTTATTATGTTTGTTATCCACCTTATCATTTTGGTTGTTTATAAATTAAACCCAGTAAAATATCTAAAAAAAGCAAGTGTTCCACTTTCTTTTGCCTTCTCATCAAGGTCAAGTGCTGGGACATTACCACTAAACATTGAAACCCAAATAGATAAGTTCGGTGTGTCAAGTGGTGTCGCCAATCTATCTGCTTCCCTTGGGACGAGTATCGGTCAGAACGGTTGTGCCGGGATTTATCCAGGTATGCTGGCAGTGATGATCGCAGTTGGTACGGGTGTACCTATGGATCCAGCCTTCTTCATTAAACTTATCATCATTACAGCTATTAGCTCGTTTGGTATCGCAGGTGTAGGTGGAGGTGCGACATTTGCAGCACTGACCGTGTTATCTTCCATGGGATTGCCAGTAGGCTTAGTTGGTTTACTTATTGCGATTGAGCCACTGATTGATATGGCAAGAACAGCACTGAATGTCTCTGGTTCGATGATTGCCGGTCTTGTATCTGCCAGAAGACTTGGAGAAATCGATATGGCAACCTACAACAAGGATTTCAATGAAATCGAAGAAACGGTATAAAAATAATGGTCCTCATTCATAATGAATGGGGATTTTTCTTTTATTTCATTTTCGTTTTTTCATTTTTTGTTGTGAGAATAGTTAGCTATGGCCACTTTATAAGTTAGTTTAGGCGATTTTGTAGTCAGGCGTGCATAAGATAGTTACTTAAATACTATATCCAATCGATGGACCTATTGTATAATGAAAGAAAAAGACTGAATTCATGAGAAAGGTTGTTTAACTATGGCGTGCGAACGGATTATATTCATTGGTGACAGTATTACTGAATGGGGTAAGGCAGATGATAGATTAGAGATTGGAGATAATTATGTGCGCATGATACGTGACCACTATGCGACGTGTGAAGGTTACTTACCAGAGATTATCAACAAGGGGATTGGTGGTAATCGAATTACGGATTTAAAAGCGCGCTGGGAAGAAGATGTGATTGCTTTAAATCCTGATGTTGTATCTATTTCAATTGGGATTAATGATGTTTGGCGTCAGTTAGATGATCCTGATATGGACCAAGTGACACCAGAGATGTTTGAAACATTATACCGTGACTTGATAAAAGCGACCCAATCAAAAACCAAGGCAAAGATAATTCTGATGGAGCCAACGGTGATTGAAGAAGAGCGTCACTCAAAAGGAAATACATTATTAATACCCTACGTAAGCGTCATTCGTCGGTTGAGTGAGGCGTATCACTTACCGCTAGTGAAAACCCATGAAGCTTTTTTAAATTATATTGACCAAGCCATTGGCTTACCACTTACGATTGACGGTGTTCATACAACATCAACCGGTGATACACTGATGTCTGAAACGTGGATTAAAACGATTTTAAAAAAATAAACAGTAAGGATCAAAATCATATGTAGTGGCCTGTTTTAACTTAAATTAAACAAAATATTTAAAAACATTAAAACAAAAACGATAGCCGCAGTGATTCAGGCTATCGTTTTGTTTAATTGTTTTATGAGATTAAATTATGCTGCTACAGCAGTCAAACCGATGATTATGATCTTAACGTTGTAGCAAGCTGTTTTAGTATCAAGTTATCGTTTTCTACCGGTAATCATGTTGTAGATAAACACAATTAGGGCTACAACGAGTAAAATATGAACAAGTCCACCTGCGACGTCAAGCACAAACCCGACGAGCCAAATAAGTAGTAAAATCCCGATAATCGTCCATAACATGTCTTCATCACCTCGCTTTATTATTGTTTTCATGTTTGTTTAGGCCGATACTATAACTTACCCGTATAGAAAGGTAATAAACTGTTTATCCAACAAATAGTATGAAAGAATTAGGGGTTGCCTCTGGGCTAAAACGATGCTATAATACTACTTATCACTTTAGCTAACGCAGTATTTCGTTTATAAAAACGAAGTGTTGCGTTTTATTTATGCCTTTTTTCGATTAGTTCAATAGTAATAGTAGAGAATGTGTGGGATGAAATATGGCTTATGGTACATTAAAACAAGATATTATCGATTATGCTAAACAAATCGGAATCGATACAATTGGGTTTGGTTCGGTTGATCCGTTCACCCAAATGAAGGCGCGCTTAAAGGCTCAACAAGAGAAAAACTATCAGTCAGGTTTTGAAAAAGGGACGATTGAAGAGCGAACGGAACCGGCACTGCATTTAACTGGCGCTGAATCAATTATTTCAATCGCTCTTGCTTACCCGTCCCGAATGCGTGATCGACCTGAAAATAAATCAGGAACAAGACGCGGGAATGTTTGCCGTGCGAGTTGGGGCGTTGATTATCACGTTGTACTAAATGATAAGCTCAATCAGCTCCATGCCTACTTAGAAGAGAGAATCCCAGGGTTTCGGTCAAAGATTATGGTTGATACCGGTGAGTTACCTGACCGTGCCGTTGCTGAACGAGCTGGGATTGGTTTTAGTGGCAAGAACTGCTCAATCATTACTCCTGAATTTGGTTCTTACGTTTATTTAGGTGAGATGATCACGAATATCCCATTAGAGCCAGATACAATGTTAGAAGACGGTTGTGGAGACTGTACGAAATGTATCGATGCTTGCCCGACAGGAGCCCTTGTTGGTCCAGGTCAGCTTAATACCGCTAACTGTATTGCCTTTTTGACGCAGACAAAAGATTATTTACCGGATGAGTTTCGCTCGGTGCTTGGTAATCAGTTGTATGGGTTTGATACATGTCAGCTTGTCTGTCCGTATAATAAGGGTGTTGATTTTCACCTACATGCCGACTTTGAGCCGAAGCCAGACCTCGCCAAACCAGAACTATTGTCACTCCTTACGATATCCAATCGTGAATTTAAAGAGACATTCGGTGAAATGGCTGGTTCATGGCGCGGGAAAAAACCACTTCAGCGCAATGCCATCTTAGCACTTGGACATTACCGTGAAGTCTCAAGCATTGAAACGTTAGCGACGTTGATGCGAAAAGATCCACGTCCGGTTATTAGAGGAACAGCGGCCTTTTCAATCGGTAAAATTGGCCGTGAAGACAGTTATGCGCTTATTCGTGAGGCGATGACTAAAGAAGAAGACGAGACGGTCCGTCTCGAGATGGAGAAAGGTCTCCAATTTGAAGCCATTTACCTTGAGAAAGGTAAAATAAAAGCTGCCAGTGCACAAGCTCAGCTTGAAACTTAATGAATCAATCCTAGTAAATATAAATAGGTGAGTAAAAGGATTAGAATGATGAAGAGGTGAAAAGATGGGACTTCATATTGTTTTGTTTGAACCTGAAATACCCGCAAATACCGGAAATATTGGACGGACGTGTCTAGCTTGTAATGCGACCCTGCATTTGATTCATCCGTTAGGCTTCTCAACTGATGATAAAATGTTGAAGCGCTCAGGACTTGATTATTGGTATGATGTTAATGTTCAGCATCATGATTCGATTGATGATTTATATGATAAACACCCAGACGGGGATTATTATTACATCGAGAACTTTGGCACCAAATATTACACCGAAGTTGATTTTAGTGATGCCTCAAAAGAATGGTTCTTGGTGTTTGGTAAAGAAACAACGGGCATTCCAAAAGATTTACTCGTCGGAAAAGAAGATCACTGCTTACGCATTCATATGGCTAAAAATGACCGGGTGCGTTCACTAAACTTATCAAATACCGCAGCGATCATTGCTTATGATGTGTTACGCCAACAAAAGTTTCCGAATATGCATTAAGTAAAAATCAATGTTTATGTAAGTGAGTAGCAACACCAAAATCAAGGCTAAATGCAAATAGAATGGATAGTGTTATAATCCCCCGCTATATAAAGTTAACTTTATATAGCGGGGGATTATTTTTCTTTTGGAATGTTGCTAGTGCGTTGTCTTTTAATTGAGAAAACAGTATCAAATTTTATCGTCTTAAAGCAAGAAGTCATCTTCTTTAAACATTCGTGAGAATGTTAAGTGTGGGTAGTTTAAAGATTGAATGTTTAAATCAAAACAGCTATCCTCTGATGAGCAGCCTGTCGCAGAAGTGCAAAACTGGCATGAAAGAAAAAGAGCGTTATTTCTACCAAAGCATATTCTTAAAGTTTCAAAGTATTTTTAAAAAGTACGCGTCAATCTTAAAGATGTGTACTTTTTTAAGTACCAAACAAAAAAGCTTACCGTTTTAGTTTTTAAAACGGTAAGCCTTTTTCTTTTCATCAATCGGGTCTTTTGGAACATATTTAAAGATGTCTTGTGAATCAAATAATTCAACAATTTGCTCAATCCAATTGAAGTAACGGATCGATGCTTTGGAATCTTCCATTAAGATCTCTACCTCAGCTTTAATCTCTGGTGTGGCCTGTTCATTCTCATAAATCTCCGCCAGTTCTTCCGTGATTTTTTGTTCAATCTTTTTATTGCGAATCGTGACTTCACGCCAGTTGGCCGTAAATAAGGTAATAAACGTTTGATAATAATCTTCTTCAACCGTGTAGTGATCTTTACGGGAGCCTTTGACAAACTCTTTTTCAGCAATATTGTAACTTGTCATTTCTCTTAAAACTTGGCTCATACGGGTTTTACTCATGCCCGTATGTTCGGCTAATTCATCAAGGTCGAGCGCACGACCGGCATAATAGATTGCCGCAATTACCCGGCCAATCGTTGCCGGATAGCCATAAGACTTCATATTTTCAGCAATCTGTTCACTGACGCGGTGTTTGACGTGCTCTAATTGATCTTCTAAATTCATTTTTTTATTCATATTATCACTCTTTTTTGTCAAATATTTGTTTGACTTTAACAGTATCATAGATAGGATTGAATGAAAAGAGAGAAGTTTGATAGGATTCTAAAGGAATCGGGCGGAATTTTAAGGTAGAACAATTTATACAATCCATACACTTTAAATTGTATAAAGTTTGTACAATTTAAAGTGTATATCGGGTTTTCTATTTGCTGGACTTTTCTGTAAACTAATGATAGTGATCAAAAAGAACGACGAAAGAAGGGAATGCTCTTGATTCAATTAAAAAACGTAAACAAGGTCTATGAGGATGGCTTCCATGCCTTAAAGAATATTAACCTCACATTTGAAGAAGGCAAACTCAATGTCTTAATTGGACCAAGTGGTTGTGGTAAAACAACAACAATGAAATTACTCAATCGCTTAATTGATTATACCGATGGTGAATTAACGGTTGATGGTAAGTTAATATCAGATATAAACCCGATTGAGCTCAGACGTCAAATGGGTTATGTCATTCAAAGTATTGGTTTATTTCCACATATGACGATTTTTGATAACGTTGCAACAGTACCGAAGTTATTAAAATGGGATAAACAAAAAATCAGTAAAAAAGTAGATGAACTACTCAAGATGGTTGACTTAGACCCGGAGATGTACCGAGAACGTTACCCACATGAATTAAGTGGGGGGCAGCAACAACGGATTGGTGTCATTCGTGCGCTTGCCGCGGAACCGAAAATTATTTTGATGGATGAACCGTTTAGTGCACTTGACCCGATTAGCCGGGAACAACTACAAGATGAACTTGTGCGTCTTCAAAAAGAAATTAATAAAACGATTATCTTTGTTACGCACGATATGGATGAGGCAATTAAGATTGCGGATCAAATTATTTTAATGCGTGACGGGGAAGTTGTTCAAAAAGGCTCGCCTCACGAATTATTGACGAATCCAATTAATCAATTCGTCGAAGATTTTATTGGTGAAGACCGACTAAGACAAGCCCGTGGTCTACCACCAATGACAGCATTTGTTAATGAAGACTACCCAAGTGTGAAAGTGACGGCGTCACTTGATGCGGCCATTCATGTGATGGTTGATAAGAAAAAAGATCAGATGCCGATTGTTGATGCGGACGATAAATATTTAGGCATTCTCTCACTTTATGATGCGGTGAAAAACCGTGACAGCGAAATTAAAGAACTCGTTGATGAATCGGTGATTGCATACCGTGAATCAGCAGAAGTTGAGAAGTTTGTCGCAAGTAAAGAGACCATTGCGCCGATTGTTCATGAGGATATGACGTTTATTGGGGTATTAGACCAAGATCAACTATTAGAAGTCCTCCATGAACAAATTGATCAAAAAAGTGGTGTCACGTCATGAAGTTAATTCAAGAGTATATTGAATTCTGGGAAATTCGTTATGAAAATATTTTTTCATATTTACTCGAGCATTTAACCATCGCTTTTGTCTCGATCATCTTTGCGATTATTATTACTGTCCCACTGGCAATTGGGATGACAAAGATGAAGAACGAACGATTGAAACAGTCCATCTTTAATGTAGCGAACTTCTTTCAGACGATTCCAACGATTGCGCTATTCGCGTTATTGATTCCGATTTTTGGGATTGGGTTTACACCAGCGGTTGTGGCTTTATTCTTATATGCCCTCTTACCACTGTTACGTAATACGTATGCCGGTGTTGAATCGATTGACCAAGGGATTGTTGAAGCTGCTAAAGGTATGGGATACTCAACCGTTCAGCGGCTAGCGAAGGTCGAATTGCCGATTGCAGTGCCGTATATTATGTCAGGGATTCGCATTACAACCATCTATATTATTAGTTGGACGACACTCGCGACTGTTATTGGTGCTGGTGGTTTAGGTGACTTAGTCATGGCTGGAATTGGTTCAAATAATACCTTTATGATTTTTACCGGTACGGCGCTCGCGATTATTTTAGCGCTAACGGTCGATTTGATTTTTGGGATTATTGAAAGACGTTTATCTGTCTCACGCGGTTAGTCCGTGTGTGCATGAATAATACGATAGCCTTCACCCATTTACGGTGAAGAAATAAAAATAAAGGGGACTATACTTATGAAGAAAAAATTATTATTAGCATTACTTACAAGTGCGATGTTGTTGTTAGCCGCATGCGGAGGCGAAGAATCTGCTGATGGGGGCGAAGTGTTTGAATTTGGTGCCCAGTCTTATACCGATCCAAAGATTGCTGCTCAAATGGTGAAGATATTAGTTGAAGAAAACACAGATCACGAAGTAAATATCACCGAAGATATTCAAGCAAGTCCACAAATTATAGCATCAATTGATCGTGAAGAATTTGACTTCGCGATGTTGTATTCAGGTGAAGTGTACAATAACCACTTTGATGATGTTGAGTATTCAACGAACTCAGAACAAACGATTGAAAACGCACAAAAATATTTTGGTGAAGAATATGATATCACTTGGTTTGATTCAATAGGCTTTAAAAACGAATATTCGATTGCAATCCAAGGCCAATTACAAGACAGTGAAGGTATTGAAAACATTTCTGATTTAGAACCACTAGCAGGGGACTTACGTTTAGGTACAGATACGTCATGGGTTGAGCGTGATAACGATGGTTACCGCGGTTTCCAAGATGCTTATGGTTTTGAGTTTGGCGACGTGCGCGCAATGGAAGTCTCACTGATGTATGAAGGAATTAAAAATGATGAATTAGACGTTGTAACAGCTTATACAGTTGACCCACAAATTGCTGAATATGACTTACGTGTTTTAGAAGATGATGTTGAATTCTTCCCTCCATACGATGCATCACTTGTTGCACGTAATGAAGTATTAGACAACTATCCAGAAGTAAAAGAGATCTTTGATAATCTTGTCGGTACCGTATCAACCGAACAAATGTCACAACTTATTTTAGAAGTTGACCTTAACGGTCGCCCAGCAGAAGAAGTGGCACGTGAATTCTTAGAAAACGAAGGCTTACTAAACTAATTGTAATGGGGTTATATTATGGAATTTATCACTGAATTACTTCAGTATATGTCAGATAATAGCGCAGAACTAATCGCCCTAACCATTGAACATATTGTGATGGTCTTACAAGCGATGGGACTTGCATTAGTCATTGGGGTACCACTTGGTATCCTGGCGGCTAAAGTAGAGAAGTTGGCGCCGGTGATTTTATCACTCGTCAACGTTCTACAACTGATTCCAAGCTTGGCGATGCTGGCGATTCTGCTTATTTATTTCGGTTTAGGTAATGAGACTGTTGTGATTGGCTTATTCTTCTATTCTTTACTACCGATTGTACGTAATACGTATGTTGGGATTAAAGAAGTTGACCCTGGGGTCTCAGAAGCAGGGAAAGGGATTGGGATGACACCCTTTCAATTACTGACAAAAGTGCAGTTTCCTTTATCGATTCCCTTTCTAATGGCTGGTTTACGCGTGGCTTTTGTTATTGCGGTTGCGGTCGCAACAATTGCGCCGTACATCGGTGGTGGTGGTCTCGGTAAAGAGATTGTCGGTGGGATCAATGGACAAAATGATGTCCGCTTAATCGCCGGGGCAGTGCCAGCGGCACTACTCGCGTTAAGTGCTGACTTTCTTCTAGGTATTGTGGAGAAGACGACAAAACGACGTTTCCGCAGTGTCTCATAACTGATATAACAATGAAAAGGTGTCGTTTTTAGCGGCATCTTTTTTTATATTATGAGTAAGTATAGAATCTTTGTTGATAGAAAGAAGGTAGAACGTTCTATCAATGAGATATGACTCGATTGAGTGATGCTGAAAGGATGATATTTTTTGCTTTTATGCTCAAATGATGAGTGATTAGAGTGTGAATGGAAAAAGTGTTCGACAAATAATTTGCTTTACGCTCAATTATTTAACAATAAAGACGAGGTGAGAAAATGATGGAATTAAAAACAAAAGTGTATGACAAGCTTAAAAATTTGGAACAAGAAATGATTGAGTTAAGACGACATTTTCATCAATATCCAGAGCTTTCATTTGAAGAAGTAGAAACACCGAAAACGATCGCAGCCTTTCATAAACAGCTCGGTTTAGATGTGAGAGAGCACGTTGGTGAACGGGGTGTTGTTGCGACGCTTAAAGGTGGCCATCCTGGTCCAACTATCGCCATTCGGGCAGACTTTGATGCATTACCGATTAAAGAAGAGACGAACCTATCGTACCAATCAACGGTCGACGGGGTCATGCATGCGTGTGGACACGATGCCCATACGGCAATTGCGATGACAGTCGCACAAGCTCTGGTGTCAATTAAAGAAGATTTACACGGGACGGTGAAGTTTATTCACCAGCACGCCGAGGAACAAGACCCGGGTGGAGCAAAAGCAATGATTGAAGACGGGGCGATTGACGGTGTTGATCAAATTTTTTGTCTGCACATGGAGAACTATTTACCTGTCGGCACAATTGGTGAAACAGACGGACCCATCTTAGGAGCAAGTGATGACTTCTTTATGACGATTGAAGGAAAAGGCGGCCATGCAGCCTTACCTCATGATACGGTTGATGCGTTAAGTATTGGTGCACAGATAGTCACACAACTGAATCAATTAACGTCACGTAAAGTAGACCCAATGAAACAAGCCGTACTGACAGTAGGGAGTTTTCATTCCGGGGATAAAGCTAATGTTATCGCAGAGAAAGCTTACATTGAGGGAACGGTGCGGACATTTGATGAAACCGTTCGACAAGAGATGAGTGAGTGGGTGAAACAAGTAACAGATTTCACCGCAAGAGCACATGGTGCAAAAGCAACCATCGATTATCAATTTGGCTACCCAGCAACCATCAATGATTGGGAAACCAATCAGTTAATGGTGGGTGTCGCAACAGAGATCATTGGTGAAGAAAATGTAATTCATTTAGAACCAAATATGGGGGCCGAAGATTTTAGTTACTTTGCTGAAAAAATTCCAGCAACTTATTTCTTTTTAGGTTCAGCTAATAAAGAAAAAGGCTGCATTCATCCCTATCATCACCCGAAGTTTATGATTGATGAAGATAGTTTGTTGATTGGGGCAAAAATACTAGCAGGGAGTATTCTTAAGGCTTCGGTTAGCTAGAGAGTCTTATCAACAATAATATAAAAACGTCACACTCGGTTGTTATTACTAGGTGTGACGTTTTTTATCGTTTTAGAGCGAGAGACACCTGCTTCAAACATTCGTGAGAATGTTAGGTGGGGGTAGTTCAATCATATGTAGTATGGATATGAGTGGATGAGGAATAATCAACTAACTTACTATCCGTGTGGATTTTCACAGATTAAATTTTCTCCAATTGACCTATGGTAAAAATTAACGAACCCTGTTAAACTAAACAGTTGGAGGAGGAATAGACTTTGAGAATACTCACACTCATCATCTTAGGTATCTTGTTATTATTCGGATGCCAACCAAAAGAAACTGAAACCATCTCTCCAGTCGAGAGTGACCAATATAATTATCAATACGATATCGTTGAAGAAGCGATAAGTGAAGCTAGTTTTGATGTCAGTGTGCCAGATACTCTTCCGATTCCTGTTGCTTTTGTTATTTATGATCATTTTGAAATAGAAGGTCATGAATATCTTGATTTAAGTTTCTATACAAATGATAATGACTTACTCACGATCTCTGTTTCAACCGATCAGTCGCTGGGTTGTCCGATTGATACGATCACAGAACAAGAAAATCACACGGTCTGTTTTCATGACTTAGCGTATGTGAAACATGTGTCAAAGGAAAAAGGTAAGCTGCATTACGAAATCGAATACCGTCATCACGAAAGTGATGACATGGCAGGACCGACAAAAGAACAGTTAATCTCTTTACTTGAATATTTAACGTTATCGTAATCTAAAACTGACTCGTGTTCTATCCAGTCAGATGTAACATACACGAATCATACCAATGATTTAACTGATATGACGATACCTCTCTGGCTTGTCATGAATGAAAAAGGATGAAGTAAAATGAAAAAACAGACATTAAATAAACAAATCCTCCTTACAGGTGGTGGGACAGCGGGCCATGTTATGGTCAATTTAGCGTTGATTCCCCTCCTAAAAGAAGCAGGGTATCACATTGACTATATTGGGTCGTATGACGGGATTGAAAAAGATTTAATTTCACCGATTGAAGGGGTCACCTATCATGCAATTTCAACGGGGAAATACCGCCGTTACCGTTCGATTGAAAATATTAAAGATCCTTTTAAAGTTTTAAACGGGATTAGGCAGTCTGTTCAATTGATTCATAAACTTAAACCAACAATCATCTTTTCAAAAGGTGGCTTTGTTTCTGTGCCTGTCTTGATTGCTGCCAAGCTAACGCGAACACCTGCGGTGATACATGAATCTGACTTAACGCCTGGACTGGCAAATAAAATTGCGATGCCGTTTGCGAAAAAAATCCTTGTTACTTTTGAAGAGACACTAAAATATGTTGATGAGAAAAAGGCTGCCTTTATTGGTGCAGTCGTTCGTCCAGAATTATTTGAAGGATCAAAACAACAGGCCTGTCAGTTGCTTGATTTTAATCCTAATGAGCCAATTCTATTAGTTATGGGTGGCAGTACTGGAGCAAAACATTTAAATGAGTTTATTCGCAGTCAGTTAGAGGTTCTCACTAAAAAATATCAAGTGATTCACTTAACCGGGAGAGGTTTAATGGATGAGTCAATTACCCACCCGCGTTATCGACAGTTTGATTATGTCAAAGCTGAATTAAATGACTTATTAACAAGCGCGGATGTCATTGTCTCACGCGCTGGAGCTAATGCAATTTTTGAATTCTTGGCCTTAAAAAAACCGATGTTGTTGATTCCGTTACCGAAACGTGTCAGTCGTGGTGATCAAGTCTTAAATGCACAAGTTTTTGAACAAGCTGGTTTTGCGAAAGTGTTAGATGAAGATGAATTATCGGCAACAACTTTTTTTGAAACGCTCACTCAAATTGAACAAGAAACGCCTGAGATAAAAGCGCGAATGGCAAAACGTGATGCTAAAGATGCAATTCATCACGTCCTTGAAACGATTCGCGCGCATGAAAAACACGAATCAAGCTAAACGTAAAAAAAGAGACCCATTGGGTCTCTTTTTTCATCTTACTCACTATTATTATGCCTATAATTAAAACAGATAAGACAGGATCATAAATGTGAAATGGTTGATCGCTTTACTGATAACCATTGATGACAATATCAAGCTTGCCTGTTTTAGGGTCAATAACTAAGCCGTGGACAGGGACATCATCCGGTAATAATGGATGGTTTTCAATTAAGTCAACGGAACTTTTAACAGAATCTTCAACATGATCAAATCCTTCAAACCAATCATGCGCATCGACGGGTAAGTTGTTGATTTTCTCTTCATCAATCCCGTGGACTTTCATATGTTCAATAAAGTGATCGGCATTTAAGCTACTCATGCCACAATCATGGTGACCGACAACATAGACTTCGTCAGCTTGTAAAGCATGGACGGCAACTAAAATACTGCGCATAACCGACCCGTACGGATTTTTAATAATGGCCCCAGCTGTTTTTAAAATTTTCACATCACCATTCTTAAAATTCATTGCCTTTGGTAAGAGCTCGGTTAAGCGTGTATCCATACAAGTTAAAATGACCGCATGTTTGTCTGGTACACTATTTGTGACGTAGCCTTCGTAGTCTTTGTTCTCTACAAAAGCATGGTTATGTTGTAAAATATCTTCAAGTAACATGTAGAAAAATCCCCCCTCGCTATTTTTAACTATCATAGTTAAAATAGGAGATAAAATCAAGACTTTACTGAAAAGTTAAACAAATTAGCCTATACATCAATATTCTCTATAGGTGTCTATGTTAAACTTAAGACAAGCTGAAACGAAAAAAATATAGGGGCAGCTACAGAAGAATAAATTTCCCGGGAAATAAGGGTGACGATGATGACAGCTGATGAACAAAATAATAATCAATCGGATATACATAAACAAGTAGAAAAGGTTGCTAGCAAGGATAAAAAAATGACCCAAACAAGCGATCCTGATGCCGCAGCCGTCATTGAAAGAAAGCAGCGAGAGCGCGCTGAACGTGAACAAGCCAGGCAAAAACAACAAGAACAAGACGACCAACAAGAACAAGCTTACTTACATGCGGTAAAACAAGAGATGATTGATGACGATTTATTTGAACCGCTGACACACGATGAGATGATCGACCTTATGAAACGGGAGCGACAGAAGGGAACAAAAAACAAACCGGTCAAATTATCGAAAGATATGAAAATGATTGGTATCATTTTGGCACTCGTTGTCTTGATTCAAGGGTTAGCGCTGGTGTTTCAGACGTTTAATATTCCAGCAATTGAATTTGTTAAAACGTCAATCGCATTGTCGTTCGATGAAGATATTGCTCAGATTAAAGATACGGTGGTCGTAATTGATACTGGCGATGGCCGTGGGACGGGTTTTCTTATTTCAACGGACGGGTTAATTGTCACAAATGCTCATGTTGTTGATGGCGAAGATACGGTTACCGTTGGGATCAAAGACCGTGACGTTACAACAGGTGAAGTCATTGAACAGCTTCCAGCGGTTGATTTGGCCTTTATTCAAGTGGCAGCGACTGACTTACCGTATCTGGAATTGAGCACTGAATCTGTTGAAGCAGGAGAGTCCATCACTTTTGTTGGGAATCCACTGAGATTTAACCGGATTGCTAATGAAGGAAAAGTCATTGGTGAAACAAACACGA
The DNA here is from genome assembly GCF_900115605.1 of Halolactibacillus halophilus. GTDB lineage: Bacteria > Bacillota > Bacilli > Bacillales > Amphibacillaceae > Halolactibacillus > Halolactibacillus halophilus. The sequence goes on along the minus strand of NZ_FOXC01000006.1, from coordinate 73,187 downwards.
CACTAGAGACGCGCGTGTTTGCGCTTGATGCGCCGATTTATAAAGGTAACAGTGGTAGCCCGGTTGTGAACGACAGTGGTGACGTGATTGCGGTGGTTTATGCGACGCGTGAGACAGAAGATGACGGGCGCGTGGGTCTTGCGATTGATGTTCAAGCTGTGCAAGAATGGGTGGATGACTATGCACCTGGTGACTAAAAAATATCGTCAATGAACGATTGTGGATGCTTGATTAATGTAATCCGAGCTGTGGCTCCAATAAGTATTTTTTATAAATAGGACAAGGATATGATAAGATAAAAGCATACCCTATTAAAAAGGCGATAGATTTAAAAAATAAACAAGAGGAGTGAGTAACATGAGTGAAACGATGACGTTTCTAGAAGATAATCGTGATCGTCATTTAGCGATGTTAAATGACTTTTTACGCATTAAAAGTATAAGCACGGATTCAAGTTTAAAAGATGAAATGACCAAGGCGGTTAACTTCTTAGTTGATTATTTGAAGGAGATAGGATTTTCCGAGATTGAAGTCGAAGAAACCGATAAGCACCCGCTAGTTTATGCCTATTACCACGTTAGTGATGAGTTACCGACAGCGCTCATTTACGGTCACTACGATGTTCAGCCGGCCGATCCTTATGAGCTATGGGATTCAGCACCATTTGAACCGGAAGTGCGGAACGGACGACTGTATGCCCGCGGGGCAAGTGATGATAAAGGCCAAGTCTTTATGCATTTAGTCGCCTTAGAAGCCTTAATGAAAACAACAGGTACGTTACCACTTAACATCAAGGTTTGTATTGAAGGTGAAGAAGAAATCGGCTCTGAGAACTTATATACGATCTTGAATAAGAAAAAAGCACAATTTGATGCCGATTTTTGTGTGATTTCAGATTCTGGTATGGTTGAAGAAAACCAACCGACGGTTCTTTACGGTCTAAAAGGCTTTACTGGGCTAGAATTTACCGTGAAAGGTCCTAACCGTGATCTACATTCAGGTTTATATGGCGGGGCGGTAAGAAACCCGTTGATGGCAATGAGTCATATCTTGTCATCAATGAAAGATGTCAATGAAGTTGTCACTGTACAAGGTTTTTATGACGACGCCCAGCCACTGACAGAAGAAGAGCGGACATTGATGGCAGAAGCACCAAAAGAAGATTACGAGAAGGCGCTTGATATTCCAACAACAGTCTCAGAACAAGGCTACACCGCAACAGAACACACCATGGCACGTCCGACGTTAGAAATTAATGGACTCTTTGGTGGTTATCAAGGTGAAGGGACGAAAACAATTATTCCAGAAAAGGCAACGGCTAAATTAACGTGTCGCCTTGTGCCGGGTCAAGACCCAATCGATATTCAAGATAAGTTAGTCAAACATATCGAAACACATCTACCGGCAGGTGTCACGGTCGATATTACTCGTGAGCCGTTATCCGCAAAAGCGTATAAAGTCGACTTTAATCACCCGCTGATTAAGCAAGCAGCTAAAAGTTATGGTGATGCTTTTAATAAAGAAGCCGTCTTTGTCCGGATGGGTGGTTCGATTCCTGTCGTTGAATGGATTGATGACATCTTTGGTATCCCGGTTATATTACTCGGGTTTGGTACACCTGATGATCGCCTTCATTCACCAAATGAAAGCTTCCCGGTTGAGAACTTTGATCGCGGTTTAATTACCCTAGTTGATTTCTATCAACAAGTACCGGAGGTAAAATGATTTTAATCATATAGTTGAGAATGCCCCAGTCGCCATGCGTGTGATTGGGGTGTTTTACATTATACAGAAGCTGAATGTTTGCTGAAAACTTTTCCGTGATACAATGTTTGTGATTATATGGAAGGTGATTTACATTACAATTTACCGTAAAGTGTTTAACAATCTGGGTGAGTAATTAATGATGAATATGAGATAGACAATCACATGATCATGATGTATGAACCGTTTTTAGAACAATCAAAAAGGTAAAATATTTGTGAGTGAAAAAATTCACAACTTTCTTAAGGTTATTGTTTGACTTCAATACCGTATCGCGTATAAAATATAAGTAATGACTTATTTATCAAGGAGGTTTATAAAGTGACTGTTTTTCTCACACTCCTGACAGCGTTTGTAGGTTACTTATTGTATACACGCTACGTACCTGTTCGAGGTGTCAAGTGCATTAAAAAAGATCAATTATCGTCTCAACCTCTGTTGGTTGATTTACGTGATTATAGTGATTCCGCAAAAGAAGTGGTAGTTGGAGCCATTGCTTTACCGATCGCCTACATTAAGCGCCATCATGACGGCTTACCAGCCGCAGGTATTGTCGTAATCGCTTCTGATGAAATAGAAAAAAATATCGGTATTCGATTGCTTAAACGATATGGTCATAATGTAAAAGGCTATGCGCTTATCAACAATCCGTGTAAGTGTAAAAAATATTTAGCAGAATTCGCATCTTAGAAGTGTTAAATCAGAACGGAGGATTTAAATGGACTACTCACCAAAAGCAGTTAATCGAATGAAACGAATTGAAGGTCAAGTACGCGGTGTCCTTAAGATGATGGAAGAAGGTAAAGAATGTAAAGATGTCGTCACCCAAATGTCAGCCATTCGTACCGCTATAGATCGTACTATGGGTGTCGTCGTGAGCTCAAATTTAGTTAATTGTGTTATCGATGCAGAAAAATCAGGCGAGGAAGACCCGAAAAAGCTGGTTGACGAAGCTGTTCAATTATTAGTAAAAAGTAGATGACCCTAGATAACACCTTTTGGTGTTATTTTTTTTGACTTCTTTCTTAATATTTTCTTTAATTCTTTAGCGAGAGTATTCAAGCATAACTATGAATACGCGACTTGAAGTTAGTAATAGAGACATTCAGAAAAAAACTTAAGGAGAAAATAAAAATTATCTCATGAAACGATTCTTTTTTCAAAGCGTAACCATTACTGTTTACAAACCGAAACGATTACGATATACTTGTTTCCGTAATAAACATTCTAGGGGGAAAATAAATGAAAAAATACATCTTATTATTTATAGCGGCTATGATATTTACTTTATCAGCTTGCGGTGAAACAAACGAGACAGAAGTAGATGAAGGCACATCAGAAGAAAACACCGAACAACTCAATGTTATGACAACGATTTATCCGTTACAATTTTTTGCTGGTGAGATTGGTGGAGATTATGTTAAGGCAACGTCTATCTTACCGTCAGGTAGTGATGCCCATTCATATGAACCGACATCGAAAGAGATGATTGGCGTTGCTGAGGCTGATTTATTTATTTATAATGAAGCTCAAGCAGAAAGTTATGCCGTCTCAATAGAAGAAGCATTATCAGATGAAGAAGTCGCTTTTCTTGAAGCGTCAACCGGTCTTGATATGATTACCTACTTACACGATCATAGTCATACAGAAACGGATCATGAGGAAGATACGCATACTCACGAGATAGATGATCACGATCACGAAGCAGATGATCACGATCACGAAGCAGATGATCATGACCATGAAGCAGACGATCACGATCACGAGGCAGACGATCACGATCACGAGGCAGACGATCATGACCATGAAGCAGATGATCATGACCATGAAGCAGACGATCACGAAGCAGATGATCACGAACACGAGGCAGATGACCATGACCACGGAAGTGATTATGATACGCACGTATGGTTAAGTCCGCAGCTATCAATGGAATTAAGTGAGAATATTCTAGAGGAATTAATTCGCTTAATGCCAGAACAAGAAAGTTATTTTAGAGCGAACTATGACACACTTGTTGAAGAGTTAACAGCTTTAGATGCTTCATTTAAAGAAGTGCTTGATGAAGTGCCAAATAAAACAATTTTAGTCACACATGCGGCGTATAATTACTGGGCGCGTGATTACGGGATTGAACAGTTAGCAGTCACCGGTTTGTCACCATCAAATGAGCCGTCACAACAACAACTGATTCAATTGATTGATTTAGTTGAAGACCGGGCGATTGATACGATTTTATTTGAACAAAACATCTCATCTAAGGTATCAGAAGTGATTAGAGACGAAGCAGGTCTAGAAACAAAAGAACTGCACAACTTATCGACTTTACGCACAGAAGATATTGAAGCAGATGAGGATTACTTTAGTTTAATGGAGCGCAATTTAGACGTGCTTAAAGATGTTTTATCAAATGAATAAAATATAGTAAATAATGAATATGACGTAGGCATTTGGTTGTGTCTTACGTCATATTTTTTATTTTCTTTATTTCTCTTTAAATTTTTTATGTTTTACCGATATAATATAGAAAGCATACGTTAATGTAGTGACGTCATTTGTTGTCATTTATGTTGGTTTTTATGCGTTATATTATGATAAGTTGTCTATTATTTCGGTTAAGAAGCTAGCTACTTTTAAATTCTATAAAGATTTCAAAAGAGCCTAGTTTAATACATATAAAATACAGGTTTTATTAAAGAGACTTTGGAGGTTAGTTTATGAAACAAAAATTAGCATTGATTAGTGGCATTTTAACGATTAGCATATTGTTACCCTTTTTATCGCCATTCATTTTTAAAGCAGAGGAAAGTCTTGGTGAGCGGCATAGCGAATTTGAAGAGGCTTTATCAGTGAGAGAAGCCGTTTATCTTACGAGTGATAATATCGAATTTGATGGCTATTTAGATTCAAGTAAAAATATAGTCTCAGTGACAAAAGAAGTTGATAACGGTGAAACAGCGATGGATGCTGTATATGCTGATACGGTGACTGATTATGTCTATAATGATTATCATGGTTTTGGTATTCCACATTATGTATTTGATAATAAAGCCTTTAATAATGACACGCAGTTTCAGTTTAGAGTGAAGGAAAAAGAAGCAGGTACCGATAAGCTTATCGCATCATTCTCACCAGATTTTGTCTCACCGGATTACTCGCTGCTCTTAACGTATAAAGAGACAGAACCTTATTTAGGTAATGATGAAGAAATTGAAATAATAAACGGCGTAGCTGTTGAACAATTATCTCCTGGGTTAAATTATTTTGCGGATATGTATTACGCTTATGATGACACAGAACCAGCGCCAAACAGTGTTGGCATTAGCAAATTAAAAACAGTATTGGATGCTGAATTAGGAATAACGCCGACATTGGTTTATAAAGTTGGTGACGGTGAAAATACACAATATATCGAAGATTTCGAGACGGAATTAAATTATAAAGATAGTGATGGTGCGATTTATTTTGAGACAGAAAAAAATGATGTGACGTTCTTATTTGTAAATAACGATGAACCTGTTTCACGATTTGATCACTTCACTAAAAAAATCTATGATAAATATTATAAAGACATGAATCAAGTGGAAGTCAATCAACTCTCACCCGTTTTATTTGATTCACAAGAAGTGATTAACGATTTATTGAATAAAGAATCTCGATTGGAAAAATCAAAAGATCCGTTATTGTTCTCTGAAAACAATGCGACATTATCAGTTCCAGGTGTAGTGTTGGATGATGAATTAGGTCGACATATTAACTTTGATGCAACGTCTTATGACAGCTATGATCCATCTGCGGTGGCAGATTCTTTAGGTCAAGCGTTAAATGTTGATATTTTATATCAAGATCCAGATGATCCGGCACAAAAGGAAATACTGACAACATATGAGGATACCTTAACGTATTCAATCACGTTAGAAAAACCCATTAACGATTTATTAGATGAAGATGAAGAGCTCTATCTATTCCGTAAATATCGCTATAATGAAAATGATGTAAAGGAAAATTATCAAAACGTCTATTATTATAACGAGACTGACACGGAGATTAAGGCAGAAATCCATCACCCAGGTGAATACATGTTTGTAAAAGCAAAGAGCGAAGATGTTACTGCTATTAACGGGGAGGATGGGTTTGTTAAAGAAGAGCCAGTCGACCCAGAAGAACCTGAAGATCCGAATGAAAATCCAGATGATCCAACGGATCCAGATAATCCAGTAACACCAGTAGAGCCTGATCCATCAGATTACTTGGTGATTAATAATGATAATGTTGACACGTACCAAGTGAGTAATGGTGATCTTTATACGTACAATAAAAATTATGTCATTATTATGGATGAAGTGTTGCGTCAACTTCAATCAGATGACGACTTTAAAGCAGAACATGATGGTATAACTGTAAGAATACCTAAAGATATTCTCACTAACCAACATTTCTATGGTGATCAATTTAATTACGGCGTCACACCACTTACAGATACAAGTGATTTTAGTGGTTTTAGCTTAAGGAGTAACGCCTATGATTTTAGGTTAAGTAACTCTGAATCACTTTATCTATCCGAATTTCCAACCCTATCAAAGGTGACGATGGAACTTGATGTCGATACAAATCGGATTAATAATCCGGAAGGACTAAAGTATGCCACCATCGGTCGCAACGGAGATATCTACGTAAAAGAAATAAGTGATTATATACAATCAACTGGCACGGTGTTGATTGAACCAAAACAAACAGGCAAGTACGTCATTATTGAAGAGATTGTCGAAGAACCAAATGATAATACTGATGATGATTCAGACGATGACACAGATGATGACACAAACAACGACGCAGATGATGAAGATGAGAATGTAGATGATGACCAAGATGAGTATGATTATCCAACAAATGCGGTTGTTATTGAAGATATTAACTTGTCTAAGTATCAAGCGGGTAATAAAAATCTATATACCGATGGTATAAACAATGTGTATGTCAGTGATGATGTTCTTGATCAGTTAACTGGGGATGAAACACTTACAACGACGCATGATGATGGAAAATTAGAAGTAGAGTTTCCAAATGCTTTACTTACAGATGATTTCTTTGAAAATAAAAGGTTTAACTTTACGGTTGAAGAAGCATCAAATCAAGCTGGGTTCAATGAATTTGATTTGAAGTCTCAAATCTATCACGTAAATATTTTAAACGGTAGTCAATACTACCGCGCAAAGTTCCCGGAAAAAGTGATGATGACATTTGAAGTAAATCCAAATGAAATTGATAATCCAGACCGATTAAAATTTATTCGCTTAAGCGAAGATAAAGAGATATCGATTAATCCGATCAGTTCATATAACGAAACACGAGGAGAAGTCGTCATTGAAACGGACACCTTTAGCTATTATGCAATTGCAGAGGTTATAGTACCAGGTGATGTCATTCTAAATGAAGATGAAGAAGATCAAACAGATGACGCACCTGATGGTGATGATGCAACAACTGATGATAGTAATAATGACGACGACTCGTCAACTGATAATGATGCATCAGCTGATGATAACACGTCTACTGAGGAGTCTGATGAATCGACTGACAGTGATGAAAATCAAACAGATGACTCAAGCGGTGATTCATCAAGCAATGACAACTCAACGAATGCGGGTACCAATAACAATGCAGGTAACTCAGCAAATAACAATGCCTCTAATAGCACTGGTTCTGTCGCAGGCACCAATGATGCGTTTAACGAGTCAACAAATAATACAAATAGCACGTTACCAAACACGGCAACGTTAATGTATAGTTTGATGGCCTTCGGTTTACTACTGATTGTATCAAGTAGCTTATTGTATTTCATTTCTCGTAAGAAAAAGAAACACTTAAAAAACTAATGTTCAACACGTACTAAACGATGAATAAAGCCTACTCTCTAGTTAACTAGAAAGTAGGCTTTTTAACGGTGTCTAAGGGGTTATTTTCGGCTGTTAGTTAAAGCCTGTTCAAATGCTTGAATAATATCTTTTATGTCTTCAATCCCAACAGAAATTCTCACTAACCCGGTTGTAATCCCAAGTGACTGTCGAACTTCTTCTGAGAGTGCGCGGTGTGAGGTTGTTTTTGGATAAGACACGGTTGTTTCGACACCGGCAAGAGTTGGAATTATCTTTACAAATCCAAGAGATTGAAAGAACGTTTTAACGTCAATCGTGTCATTTAAGTCAATGGAGACAATTGCGCCGTTTCCGTTCGGACTTGCATTTTTAGGATAATAGACGGTTTTGACATCTGGATTTTCAAGAAGTGTACGCGCTAACTTTTCGGCATTTGATACTTGTTTTTCCATACGTAAGGCGAGTGTCTTAACGCCGCGAACAGTAAGCCAAGCCTCCATTGGCGCAAGTGTCGGTCCTAAGTGAATGGCTTTTGAGCGTGCTCTTTGGATTAAATCTTTATCACCAACCAGAACTCCAGCGGTGACGTCACTATGGCCACCTAAATATTTCGTCGCGCTATGTACAACTAAGTTCACGCCTTGGTCGTAAGGTGTGATCAGATACGGTGTCGCAAAGGTATTATCAACCATCGTTTTTAAGCTATGTTTGTTACTAAAGGCAACGATTGCCGTTAAGTCCTCAACGTAAAGTAGGGGATTGGTGATGGATTCAGTGTAGACTAACTTTGTATTTGGTCTAACGGCTTGTTCAACCGCGTTTAAGTCTTTAAAGTCAACGAATGATAATTCAATCCCGAATGACGTTAATTCGGTTTCAAATAACTCATACGTCCCGCCGTAAATATCAGTTGATGCTAAAATATGATCGCCCGCTTGACAAACAGATAAAACCCCAACCAGGATTGCCGCAAGACCTGAGGCAGCACTGACGCCAGCCGGCGCATTTTCAAGGTTACTCACAACGTGGGCTAATTCATCTGGGTTAGGGTTACCGACCCGTGAATATAAATAATCTTTCTCCCCGTTATAAAATGCTTCCACATCATCTAAGTCTTTAAATGAAAAGGCACTTGTTTGATAAATCGGTGTTACCTTGCTGTTATTTGGACGATGTTGCTCTGATTTAAAATGAACTGTCTTAGTGTTAAATGATTGAGACATATTTGCTTCCCCCTTTGGATATACTCTATACTTTACGCCACAACCCGCCTATTTATCAAGTACTTTGTATGAAAAGTGAGATAATTCTGATAAAAAGCAAGTCAGATATCCGTTTTAAACATCTAATGAACGATTTGTGTTACTGTTGACCTCTCCGCCTGGTAAATATGATCTGACAGAATCAGGTTCATCGTTTTAAATCCTATTAGTTTGCGCTATAATTAAGTGTATGAATCAAAAAGTCCGTAGACATAACAATTTCGAGGAGGAACCTAAATGAATTATGCGATTATAACCGGGGCTTCAAAAGGTTTAGGTGAGCAAATCGCGCGCCGCTTTTTGGATGAGGGTATTTGTGTTGTTGGTATTAGCCGGTCAATCAACAAACAGCTAGAAACATACAGTGAATCAACAAAGGCTACTTATTATTCGTATAGCTGTGATTTATCGGCCGTTGATGAATTAGAAGATACGTGTGATCAAATCAAAACTTTGGTCTTTAAAAAGGATACTGACAAAGTGTATCTGATTAACAATGCTGCTACTGTGAATCCAATTGATGTCAGCAGTAATCACAGGCGCGAAGCGATTGAGAAACATGTCAATCTAAATGTCACAGCCCCCATGTTTACGACATCACGAATTCTACATGATGCAAAAAAGCATCACACAACCGTGTTTTTAGCTAATATTTCATCAGGTGCCGCCGAGCGTTCAACTTATGGTTGGAGTTTATACGGGGCAACAAAAGCGGCGTTAAACCGCTATACTGAAACCGTTGCTTTAGAAGTTGATGAATTAGAACAACCACATAAAGTGATTCTCTTTGATCCTAGTATTATGGATACTTCAATGCAGAAAGATATTAGAAAAATGTCAAAAGCGCAATTTAAAGATATCGAAAAGTTTAAGGCGTATAAAGAAGAAGCGGCTCTTAGAAGCCCAGAAACGGTAGGGAACGTGTTAGTTGACTTGTTAATGGATGAGGAGACATTGATCAATGGTCATTACTACCGTATTCATGACTTTGTCTAAATGAGTCACTTTTCTCGGCTGAAATCAGTCATCTCCATCAATTATTCGTGAGAATGTTAGGGAGTTCAACTGATAGGGCATGCAAGTAAACAGACGAGAGATGTTACTTATTAAACACGTGATAACCGGTTTATATGGGGCAAAGTTATTAAAACGAACAGATAAAAAAATAGGCAAAAAGATAAACAAGAAGTGGGGGCAAGAGCGGAGATATGTGTTCGTTCTACTTTCTTGGATGTTTTTTGTGCCCCATTCTAAGGGGAAATATGTTATAGTATGTAAGGAAGAAAGGGGAATAAGCGAATGATTCAACGTAAAAGTAAACGAGAAATTGAGATGATGACTGAAGCTGGGAAACTCTTAGCCAAGTTGCATAAAGAGATTGAGAAAATGATGAAACCAGGCGTAACATCAATGGAAGTTGACCGGTTTGTTGAGAAGTATTTAGCCGACCACGGCGCAACAGCGGAACAAAAAGGCTACCAAGGCTATGAATACGCAACCTGTGCGTCGATTAATGATGAAATTTGTCACGGGTTCCCACGTGAAGAGGTTTTAACTCAAGGTGATATTGTCACCATTGATATGGTTGTGAAATATAAAGGTGGTCTAGCGGACTCAGCCTGGACGTATGTAATCGGGGAAGCAGATGAAAAAACTCAAAAGTTACTTGATGTAACGAAAAAATCACTCTACTTAGGGATTGAACAAGCCCAAGTCGGTAACCGAATTGGTGACATTGGCCATGCGATTCAAAAGTATGCTGAACAAGAAGGTTTGAGTGTCGTGCGTGACTTCACTGGACACGGTATTGGTCCAACGATTCACGAAGAACCCCATATCCCTCATTACGGCTTACCGAATAAGGGCACGCGTTTAAAAGAAGGTATGGCGATTACAATCGAACCGATGTTAAACGAAGGCAAGTGGCAGATGCAGATGGATGATAACGGTTGGACGGCACGAACGATTGATGGTTCGCGTTCTGCGCAGTATGAACACACGATCATTATTACTAAAGATGGTCCACTGATTACGACTGAACAAGATGATGTCGAATAATGCGCAGGAAATAAGCTCTTAGCTAGCCCACTTGTGGCTAGCTGTTTTTTTATAAAGAAAAAGAACGATGTGAGGGGGAAAAGAGATGAGACAACAGCCGGTCGTGGATGGTTTAATAACCGCGACACCGATTATGATTGGCTATTTACCGATTGCGCTAGCCTATGGTGTGCTGGCTAATCAAGCAGGGCTTGGCTTATTTCAGTTGACATCGATGAGTGCGTTAGTGTTTGGCGGGGCAAGTCAGTTTATGGTGCTAAATATGATGCTCGCACAAGCGACGTATATTGAGTTGGTCCTTGCGACATTTGTGCTTAATTTCCGGCATTTCATTATGTCACTATCAATGAGTCACCGGTTAAGACAACATCCGCTAAAGGAAAAAGTTTTCCTTGGATCGCTTACGACCGATGAATCTTTTTCCGTGTTGAGTGTCTTAAATAAACCTAAACAAACACCGGTAAGTTTTTATCTTACATTACATATTGCCGGATATGTTGCTTGGGTGATGGGGTCACTGCTTGGTGGGGTAATCGGCACGTTTATCCCTGAGACATTAGGTAAGAGTTTTGGCATTAGCTTATATGCGATGTTTATTGCGTTGTTGTTACCTTCAGTGAAAAAAGAGTGGCGATACGGTGTGATTGCACTCTTGGCAATGTTTTTTAATTATGTTTTAATGCCCGTCACATCAATTGGGATTCGCATCGTTCTGGCGACGTTACTGGCTAGTTTTATTGGTGTGCTTATGAAAAAGAAAGAGGTGAGAGAATGAGTCTATTTTTGTTGCTGTCATTATGGTTAGTGACATTAGTGCCGCGTATATTACCGCCATTTATCGTCGATAAAATATCAGTCTCCCCCTTCTTTGGTGAGTTTTTAAATGTCATTCCGTATGCAACGCTTGGTGCGTTAATCTTCCCAGGTATCATTGAAGCAATCCCAAATGAGCCGGGCATAAGCCTTGTTGGTGGAGCAGTGGCAATTATCTTGTCGCTGCTCCGCGTTCCGCTCGTGCTTGTTGTACTTTCATCGGTTTCTCTTGTTTATGTCTTACTGTAAGGCTCGACGTGAATGGTGACATATTCAATCTCGAGCTGGTCGAACAGTATATGTTCGATTCGGTCAGTGATGTCGTGCCCTTCTTTAACTGTGATATTAGGGTCGACATAAATAATCATATCAATCATTACCTGGTTACCAACCGTACGCCCGCGAATATCGGAGACATGTTTTGTCCCTGGGTCGATTAAGGTGAGTTGCTTTATCTTTTTGATCATCTCCGGGTCAAATCCGTCTGATAACGTGTGCGAGGCGTGGCTAAACGTCTGATAAGCGGTGTAAAAAATTAATATACCAACGAACAGACTCAACACCGAGTCAAGCCAGTATAAACCAAAGGTCGTTCCGATAATTCCAAAGGCAGCCGCAAAACTAATCAAGCTATCGGCACGGTTATCAAGACTAGCGGCTTTTAAAGCGTTACTTTTGATTTTCTGACTCAACTTATAGTTATATTGGTAGACAAAAAATAAGACAATCCCACTTATAACAGCTGTCCAAAAGGCAAGTAAGCCAGGTTCTGGATAGTTTTTATTGATTAAATTGGTCACGGCTTGGGTCATCACTTGTATGCTGACCGAGACCATAATAAATGAAGCAATGAGGCTCGCAATCATTTCGGCTCTGGCATGCCCGTAACGGTGATTATGGTCGGCTGGTTTAACTGCGATCTTTAGACCAATAAAGACGACAATTGAACTGAGTACATCGGTTGAGTTATTGAGACCATCAGCTCGTAAAGCATGTGAATCAGCGACAAAACTGACAGTCAGCTTAGCAATGCTTAAAATTAAATAGACAATGATTGATAAGGTAACCCCGCGGCTACCTTTTTTAAATGCGTGCTCCATTAGGTGTCCTTCTTTCTCTGAAAAGTTTCTATACTAAACATAGCATGTAAATCTAAGTGGGTCTACAGCAACAGTTAAAGCGCATTGCCACTTAGTTTAAGGCGTGAAAAAAAGTTGCCCCTGGTCACCTTTTGTCCTCGTCAACATAAACGAGCAGGATTACATTTATGCCTCTGAAGGTTTGATGAAATATGAAAGCTTTTACTACTCTCGGGTGTTTAAAGAACGCCGGGAAGGGTATATATTACTAAAATTACTTATGTCTGATTGAAAGATGAAAAGGAGTTGAATTCGATGAAAAAGCAAAAAGTTTGTTTTACGTTACATCGTTATAATCAAGGGTATGCGAAATATATTATCGCTAAGCGTGATTACTCGTTTGAAGATGCGCTGATGGCTACGTTGTTATTGGATGAATTAGCTTTTCATCGAAACAAACAATCGATTGATCAGGCGATAGATGAAGCAATTGATTTTGGTGATGCGGCTACCTTTAACGAACTGGCTCGCACTTACAGGCATTATTACCTTGATTAGACTGATTCTTTTTAACAGAGATTAAAAATAGGAGCTGAACGTTTTTCGTTCGGTTCTTTTTTGTGGATTTTTCAGGACAACGTTAAATGAATTATGATACACTGGTGAAAGAGAAAAAGAGGTGGATATAGATGAAAAAGCTTGTTGGTTTGCTGTTTATACTGCTCGTATTAGTCGGGTGTACAGAAACGACAGTACGAGAAGGAACGATGCATGAAAAAAAGTTAGGTATGTCATTACTTGAAAAAAAACTATTTGCGATTGAAGAAGCTGAGCCGGACTATTTTACCGCTGGTGTAAATCCTGATACTGGGCTTTATACCGTTGATAATGAAACATCGATGCTTGTTTATGTTAATAAATATCGGGAGTTACCTGAAGGGTATACACCACCAGATTTAATTGAAGCAAATGTACGACACTACTCCCCCGCCGGTGATAACCGCCGCCTTTTAAGGGAAGAAGCCGCAAGAGGGTTAGAGACGTTATTTGGTGTCGCCAAAACTGATGGTCATGCGTTAGTCGCGGTGTCTGGTTACCGGTCGTATGAGCGACAACGGGCGATTTATGAAAGTAATGTCGCAAGTAAAGGACAAGCCCATGCCGATCAGTTTTCAGCTAAACCGGGAGCAAGTGAGCACCAAACCGGTCTCGCCATGGATGTGACCGTGCAAGGCAATGACGATGTGTTACTGAATCAATCGTTTGGTAATACAGAAGCAGGGCAATATATAAAAGAGCAGGCCCATAAATATGGTTTTATTATCCGCTACCCAGAGGGAAAAGAAACGATCACTGGGTACAGTTATGAACCATGGCATTTGCGTTATGTCGGTGAAGATGTTGCGACAGAAATTTATCATAATGAATGGACACTAGAAGAATATTTTGGTTTTGATTATCCGGGTAGTGAACGCTAAGTCACTGCCTGTTTTTTTATGCTATAATATGACTTTAGAAGACATATTATTCTGTCAATAAGAGAGAAAGAACTAAAGCTATATTTACCAATTAAAAAAGTTATAAAACAAAACAGACAAAGAAAATTAGTGAGACAAACAAAAAGGAGTGGTCAGCGATGAGAAAAGTACGTGATGCCTTTGGAGAAATGGAAGTTAGTGAGGATGTCTATTACGGCGCACAGACACAGAGAAGTTTAGAAAACTTTCCAATCGGCACAGAAACAATGCCTAAACGACTCATTGAAGCGTTCGTAATGTTAAAACGCGCAGCCGCAAAAGCGAATCATACCTTAAGTGTATTACCTAAAGAAACAAGTGATCGGATTGTAACAGCGAGTGATCAGTGGTTACATCAGCCTGAGTATAAACATTTCCCGCTCGTCGTATGGCAAACAGGCTCTGGGACACAGACAAACATGAATGTGAATGAAGTGCTTAGTTTTTTAGCATCAGATGAGTCGGTCAGCTTGCATCCAAATGATGATCTCAATCGCTCTCAAAGTTCAAATGATACCTTTCCAACAGCGATGCATGTAGCTACAGCGATTGCTGTTACGGATCATCTCTTTCCAGCCCTGCACCGGCTAATTCAGACGGTAAAAGAAAAACAAACGGCTTTTCAAGCTGTTGTCAAAATTGGTCGGACCCACTTACAAGATGCGACGCCGTTAACAGTAGGGCAAGAACTTAGCGGTTACCTCGCTATGCTTGAAAAGACAGAACATATGTTATTGCAAGATATGGATGAATGTTTTGAGTTGGCGATTGGCGGCACGGCTGTTGGGACAGGTTTAAATGCGCCCGATGGTTTTGGTGAGGAAGTGGTT
Source organism: Halolactibacillus halophilus (assembly GCF_900115605.1). Classification (GTDB taxonomy): domain Bacteria; phylum Bacillota; class Bacilli; order Bacillales; family Amphibacillaceae; genus Halolactibacillus; species Halolactibacillus halophilus. The sequence continues at coordinate 57,988 of NZ_FOXC01000006.1, read as the reverse complement.
CATGAATTGTCACGTTATACCGGTCTGCCGTTTCGAAAGACAGACAATCATTTTCACGGTTTAACAAGTCACGACCAACTTGTCCGTTTCCACGGGACTATAAAGGCGCTAGCAATGGATTTATTTAAGATGGGGAATGATTTACGCTACTTAGCAAGTGGCCCACGTGCAGGTTATGGTGAGTATACGTTGCCAGCTAATGAACCAGGGAGTTCGATTATGCCAGGGAAAGTAAATCCAACCCAAATTGAAGCGCTAACGATGGTCTGTAGCCAAGTGCTAGGCAATGATACGACGATTAGTTTTGCGGCAAGCCAAGGCCAGTTTCAACTGAATGTGTTTAAACCGGTAATTATTTATAACGTTCTTCAATCGATTGAATTATTAAGTGAGGCAATGGATAGTTTTAACTTACGTTGCTTATCGGGGCTAAAAATCAATGAAGACATAATGGCAGACAAAGTCGATCAGTCACTTATGTTAGTCACCGCACTCAATCCGCACATTGGTTATGATAAGGCGAGTAATATCGCCAAATATGCGCATCAACATGGGACTGGTTTAAAAACTGCAGCGATCACTCTCGGATATGTGACGGCGGAACAATTTGATCAGTGGGTAAAACCAAGTCAGATGATTTAGGGTAGTTATGCCGCTATTATATAGAGGGAAGCATGATCAATGTAAGACATATAAAACATAAAAGATGGCGACTCTTTTGGAGTCGCCATCTTCATGTATATAAGGGGGTATACACTTATTTAATACGTTGTTCAGAATCTTTGTCGAAGAAGTGGCACTTGTGCATATCGAATGCTAATTTAAGTGACTCACCACCGTTAATATCTGTACGTGAATCAACGCGTGCAACAAAGTCTTGTTCATCTAATTTAGAGTATAGGTAAGATTCAGAACCCATTAATTCAGCTACTTCAATTTCAGCTGTTAATGTTGAACCTGGGTTAGCATCTACAAATACTGGCTCATCATGAATATCTTCAGGACGTACACCGAGAACAAGTTCTTTGCCGATGTAGTTTTGATCACGAAGTACTTTCATTTTACCTTCAGGTACTTCAATTAACGTCTTAGGAGACACGCGGAAACCGTTCTCTTCTAATGAACCGTAGAAGAAGTTCATCGCAGGAGAGCCAATAAATCCACCAACGAAAACGTTGTTTGGTTTGTCATATACGTCTTTAGGTGCACCCACTTGTTGGATCACACCATCTTTAAGTACAACAAGGCGGGTTGCCATTGTCATCGCTTCTGTCTGGTCGTGTGTTACATAAATCGTTGTTGTTTGTAGGCGTTGGTGTAATTTTTGGATTTCAGCACGCATCTGAACACGAAGTTTCGCATCAAGGTTTGATAATGGCTCATCCATTAAGAATACTTTCGCATCACGTACAATCGCACGACCTAATGCCACACGCTGACGCTGACCACCTGAAAGAGCTTTTGGTTTACGATCTAAGAATGGTTCTAGACCTAAAATTTGAGCAGCGTTTTTAACACGACGGTCAATTTCATCTTTTTTGAATTTACGTAATTTAAGGCCGAAAGCCATGTTGTCATACACATTCATGTGTGGGTATAACGCGTAGTTTTGGAATACCATCGCGATATCGCGGTCTTTTGGTGCAACATCATTCATTAATTTATCATCGATGTAGAATTCACCACCTGAGATTTCTTCAAGACCAGCAATCATACGAAGTGTTGTTGATTTACCACAACCAGATGGACCAACGAACACGATAAATTCTTTGTCTTTAATTTCTAGGTTAAAGTCATCTACTGCTTTAACACCGTCTTTTTCATAAATTTTATCAATATGTCTTAAGCTTAATTCTGCCATTGTAAAAGTTCCTCCTTAAATGTTTGAAAGCGTTTTTATTTGATGCCTTAAGTCTACAAAAAATAACGTCAATCGTAAATGGACAACGTGCACAAAGAAAAAAACATCACGTTGTGCAACGCTTACATCATCTGGTTTTTTGCCTATGATTACACCCACTTTATAAGATGAAACTACTGATATATCAAGGGTTTCGTCAAAAGGCACAAAAAAAGATCTAGCCGCTGGCAAAGTGCCTAAGCTAGATCGATTTGGCGTTTAAGCAGAAGGACTAAGTAAACCGCAATCGCTCCTTCAAATTGTTTGACATCGACTTCGGTCTTTTCGACAAACTTATCAATCCGATATTGTAAACTATTACGGTGCATATACATTTCTTTAGCGGCAAGTGAGGCATTGGAATTCGCTTCTAAGAAGGTTTGAATTGTATGCAGAAGCTCCTCGTCTTTTATCGTTGACTTTAAAATCGACTCAATTAAAAATGTTAATACTTTCTGATCTTTCATGACGGTCATTAAATAAGGTACCGCTGATACATAAGTCATGACGGGTTTTGTATTGAAGTGCTGAATGTGATGAAATTGTTGATCCATCCATGCATGGTAATCATGCGCCTTATTTAAGTCGCGTAAATACGGCCCAATAAAGAACTGGACATCAATAAAGAAATCACTTGTAAAGACTTCGACCATTTCAAAGAAAGTAATGGCATCCTCTTCATCTGGTCGTTCTTCTTCAATAATCACACCGTGTTTTTGACTTGAAAATAAAATGACAGGTTTATAAGAATACATACCGTAGACGGCCTCTCTAAAGTCATTAGGATCATCTGGTGCATCTGAGAGTGTAAAGTAAATGAACCGATATTCTTTTGGTGCGGTATGAATAAAGTTCGTACCTTCAAAAATCCAATCATACCATGATTGTTCGCGTTCAGTGACGGGTGGATAGGCACCGAGATAAGGTGTCAATAACAGATCGAGTAAATCATGTTCTTTTTCATTGATTTCTGCTTCTAAAATACCTAGTAATTGATTGTCAGGGGTCATAAACCACCGGTACAGTCCTTTACTTTGAGATTCTTCTTCAGTGATAAGGCTTGGATAGAGGGTTTTCAATCGTTTAATCATATTAGGAATCCTTTCTTTCTATATAATGACTGACTCACATGTAAATGGCTGTCTGCTAATCTAACTCACAGCTTAAAAAAATCAGGAGAAATATACAAACGAAAATTTCTACTCACTAGCATTATAACAAAAACAATTGACAAGAGGGGACCAATCACTAGAAAAGATAGGCTTAAATTAAAAAGCCTTATTATTTACCGTTATTTTTTATAATTTCTCAACCGGTATCGTTTGGATTACGTTTAGAAGTTTGTTATAGTTATACAAGAAGTTAAAAGAAGGCCAATTGTTGGTCAGTAAAAACTAGGAGGATTTTATAATATGTCTAACGTACAACAATCAGCAGAACAATTAGCGGATGCAATTCGCCAGAGTGAAGAGTTTTCAACTCTTAAGGAAGCATATGATGCGGTTATGAGCGATGAAATCGCTAAAAAAATGTTCGATGATTTCCGTAATACACAAATCGAATTACAACAAAAACAAATGCAAGGTCAAGAAATTTCAGAAGAAGAAGTCGAACAAGCGCGCAAAGTTGTCGAAACCGTACAACAACACGAAGCGATTTCTAAACTAATGGAAGAAGAACAAAAAGTGAACGAATTCATCAATTCTATTAGCCGCACAATCACAAAACCATTAGAAGAATTATATAACCAACAGTAAGTAAATGAATCGTCTGTCTCTTTTATTAGAGGGAGGCGATTTTTTTATGTTTATACGTCATAGAAGGGGCGTTATAGCACGTAATATTATTATTATGAATTTGTAACAAAACTAACAGATAGATGATAATATGTTATGATAATATTAACAATTAATTGGGAGGAATCAGCATGTTAAAAAAATTCGCTAGTGATGCTCTAGGAATTAGTGATATCGGGAAAGTGATTAAGCCAGAAGATTTTGATAAGACGTTATCAGATGATTTTGTGTTACATGAGGACGGGGAAACAATTCATTTTCTAATTAAATCTAAGACGGATGAATACTGTTTTACTAATCGTGCTTTGATACATTTAGATGGTGAGAAGGCAACAAGTTCAAAGCGAGTGATTAAGCGTTATGATTACTATCAACATGTCATCAGTGATGTACGAGTCGAAACAGCAGGAACGATTGACCTCGATTTAGAGATCAAGTTTAAGATGGGAGAGCTTGCTTTCTCAGTTGACATTGATAAAAAAGAAGGGGAAGCCATCACCGATCTGTATAAGTCCTTGTTTGAGATTTCTGTAAAACAAGCATCAGACAAGCGACAGTTTGATTACGCGAAAGATAGTCTTGAGCGCAGTCAAGGTTTGATCAAACGTAGTTACACTAAAGATACAGCGCTTTCAAGTGAACTTGAAAAAGCCACGACTTTTAGCAACGATTGGTTAAATGAGAAGTATGATGATTTCACTCAAAAAGACTACAAAGATATATTTATGAAATATATTCGCAATTAATCGAATTCAAAATAGTTAAGAACGATAAAAGCAGCGACGTGCCAAGGCGCGTCGCTGCTTTGTGTTACTTATTTTTTAGTTAGGATTACTTCTTCTCCATAACTTTGTCAATTAGACCGTATTCTAACGCTCTATTAGCTGTCATGAAGTTATCACGATCTGTGTCACGTTCAACAACTTCCATTGGTTGACCGGTGCGTTCAGCAAGGATTTCGTTTAATTTCTTGCGCATTTCAATGATACGGTTAGCGTGAATCTGAATATCAGATGCTTGACCTTGTGTACCGCCTAATGGTTGGTGAATCATGACTTCTGAGTTAGGTAACGCATAACGTTTTCCTTTTGCGCCAGCAGCAAGTAAGAAAGCACCCATAGATGCGGCCATACCAACGCAGATAGTTGAGACATCTGGTTTGATAAATTGCATCGTATCATAGATGGCCATACCAGCTGTGATCGACCCACCTGGTGAGTTAATGTAAATAGAGATATCTTTGTCTGGGTCTTCAGCTTCTAAGAAAAGAAGTTGAGCGACAATCGAGTTAGCAACATTGTCATCAATGCCAGAACCTAACATAATGATGCGGTCTTTTAATAGCCGTGAATAAATGTCATATGCTCGTTCACCGCGATTTGTTTGTTCAATTACTGTAGGGATTAAATTCATATTTATTCCTCCTCTAGAAATAACTTTAAGTATGTGTATGAAGCTTATAAATATATCATAGCTAATAGGTCAAAAAAGGTCAAATAAAACACTAACAGATGAAATGTTTTTTTCTTTTCAACCTTCCCAAGTTAATGTATGTATAAACTTTGTAAATAGTATAACAGAGATGGGGGTGTTTTGCGTATGGATTGCACTCGCCATTGTTGAAATTTTTCTATACTATGAGTGGATGGTGAAAGAAAGGATTGTATTTGTCGGTCATTTCAGTTATAATTATTTTTGTTCGATTTTAATATGCGCTCGTAGCTCAGGGGATAGAGCATCGGTTTCCGGTACCGTGTGTCGGGGGTTCGAATCCCTCCGAGCGCACTTTTAGACAGATGTTTTCATCTGTCTTTTCTCATATTTTATAAGTTGATATGGCTTTACAGAAAGTAAGAGGTGCAAAAATGAAAGTTATGATATGGTTAGCTGTGTCTGTGTTATTGATTTGGGAGCTAGTAGCATTACGTGATATTGTTGGTTATTCTCTTTTTATCCAAAATAGCTTGATCGTTCTCTCAAGTAGTTATTTCTTTTATTTATTGGATGTTCACGTTAGTCTGGCTAAAGTAAAAAGACAACTGGGACTCCTTATGAACAAAACCTCTCACTAAAAGAGGCGTAGATTGTTAAGGTGTATAAACGATAACAAAAGACTGATCCATATAAGCATTATAAAAGGTTCATTGATAATAGATGATCCCTGTTCATTAAACCGCTTTGGTTAATTCCCTAAAGCGGTTTAATTGTATTTTATGAAGTAAATTCAGCTTTTTTTACATTTTTGTTAAAAAACAAACATAGTTTAGTGGTATTTCGGGTATAGTATTTAAGTGAGAGAGAAAGTCTCTAAAATAGGTTTAAAGGAGTGTTTTTTTATGCATCAAAGAGCAAATAAAACAAAGAAAGTCGCCATTGTTGGAACAGGATTTGTTGGTTCAAGTTATGCGTATTCACTAGTAAATCAAGGAACAGTTAGTGAAATCGTGTTGATTGACTTAAATAAGGATCGTGCAGAAGGTGAAGCGCAAGATTTAAATCACGGGGTTCCATTTGGTTCACCAATGAAAATAAGAGCCGGTGATTATGCCGATTGTCATAATGTTGATTTAGTTGTCATCACTGCTGGTGCGAATCAAAAACCAAATGAAACTAGACTCGATCTTGCGAGTAAAAATGCAAAAATCATGCGTGGGATTGTAAAAGAGATAATGGCCTCTGGTTTTGATGGTATTTTACTGATTGCATCAAACCCTGTTGACGTGATGACACACGTTGCCTATGAAGCCTCTGGGTTACCAAAAGAACGTGTTATTGGTTCGGGTACTATTTTAGACACTGCACGCTTCCGTTATTTATTAAGTGATTATTTCCAAGTTGACTCAAGAAATGTGCATGCTTATATTGTAGGAGAACATGGTGATTCAGAATTGCCAATTTGGTCACACGTTACGATTGGTGGCTTGCCACTGAATGTGTATGGTAAACTTAATAACTTCTATGAAGACCGTGATATGCAGGCGATTTTTGAAAATGTTCGCGATGCCGCTTATCAAATCATTCAGAAAAAAGGCGCAACCTATTATGGTATTGGTATGGGACTTGCTCGTCTGACAAAAGCTTTACTCTATAATGAGAATTCAATTTTAACGGTATCAACCTATTTTGAAGGTGAATATGATATTAATGGTGTCTATATGGGTATTCCCGCTGTTGTTAATGCGCACGGAGTAAGAGAAATTTTACGGTTAAACTTATCAGACCGCGAACAACAATTGCTAGAAAGCTCAGCAAATATATTAAAAGACATGCACGATAATTTGAAATGAAAGATCAGTGAGATGTAAAGAGGCTGGATTAAGCCTCTTTTTTATATCTCTTATGTCTATCGTTTTTTGTTCGGTGTGATTTAAAACTTGTCAGATACCGATTTTTCTGATAATATTACATGTGTTGGGTATTTTTTTGCCCCCTGTGGGACAGAAATTTAACCACAGGGACTAAATTGGTCCCGGCAGTATTGAAAGGGTGCGTTAAGATGCAAAAGCTGATAGAATTGCAACAAAAAATATGCCCTGATCTTATCGCAGTGATTGACCGGCGTTTTCATTTGCTCCATACCATTCGTTATTATCAACCTATTGGCCGAAGAAGTTTGGCTACCGAGTTGATGTTAAAAGAACGTGAAGCTCGTGCAGAGATTCATAAGCTTTCACAACTTGGCTTAGTTGAGGCAACGCCCAAAGGGGTAATGCTGACGGTGGCAGGTCAAATGTTGGTGGATGAGTTTACGCCTTATTTCGAAGAGTTACGAGGATTTCGTGATTTAGAAATGAAACTTAAACAGACATTCGACTTAGAACGTGTTATAATTACACCTGGGGACAGTGATACTGATCCGTGGGTAAAAGACGAACTAGGTAAACGTGCTGTGTCGTTTTTACAATCCCAACTCAATATCAAGCAAACCGTCGCTGTGACAGGTGGCACGTCTATGGCTGCTGTGGCTAAAATGATGGCACCGACTGATTTAGGTAAAGGCTCAATGTTCGTTCCCGCTAGAGGTGGACTCGGGGAACGTGTCGAGAATCAAGCGAACACTATTTGCGCTGAAATGGCCAATAAGATGAAAGGTGATTATCGTTTGTTATATGTACCGGACCCGCTCAGTGAAGAAACGTATCATTCAATTATTGAAGAGCCCGGGGTAAAAGAAACATTACATATTATAAAACAAGCAGATATCGTCATGCATGGTATTGGTGATGCTTTTACTATGGCAAAACGTAGAAAAGCAGAAACAAACGTTTTAGAAAACCTTAAGTCGGGAAAAGCAATAAGTGAGGCCTTTGGTTATTATTTTGACCAAAATGGCCAAATCGTACACAAAGTACGGACCGTAGGTATGCAATTAGAAGACTTGTCTCATATTAAGACAGTTGTGGCGATTGCTGGAGGTAATTCAAAGGCAAAAGCGATTGAGTCCTATTTTAGACAAGGGAAGAGTAATGTCCTAATCACAGATGAAGGGGCAGCAAAAGCATTAATAAAGGACTTATAGTCCTTTAGATAAAATTTTAAACAATACTAAGGAGGAAATACGTATGACTGTAAAAGTAGGTATTAATGGTTTTGGTCGTATCGGCCGCTTAGCTTTCCGCCGTATTCAAGAAGTAGAAGGAATTGAGGTAGTAGCAATCAACGACTTAACTGACGCTGACACGCTTGCTCACCTTTTAAAGTATGACACAACTCAAGGTCGTTTCAATGGCGATGTTGAAGTTAAAGAAGGAGCTCTTGCTGTTAATGGACAAGACATTAAAGTATTAGCTAACCGCAATCCTGAAGAATTACCATGGGGAGACTTAGGTGTAGAAATCGTACTTGAGTGTACTGGATTCTTCAACTCAAAAGAAAAAGCTGAACTTCACCTTAAAGGTGGCGCGAAGCGTGTTGTACTTTCTGCTCCAGGTGGAAATGACCTTCCAACAATCGTTTATAACGTTAACCATGACATCTTAACAGGTGAAGAAACTGTAATCTCAGGTGCTTCATGTACAACAAACTGTCTAGCTCCAATGGCTGACACATTAAACAAGGAATTCGGTGTTGCTGAAGGACTTATGACAACTATTCACGCTTATACAGGTGACCAAAACACATTAGATGCACCTCACTCAAAAGACTTACGACGTGCACGTGCAGCAGCAGTTAACATTGTGCCTAACACAACAGGTGCAGCAGCAGCAATTGGTCTTGTAATTCCTGAACTTAAAGGTAAATTAGATGGTGCTGCTCAACGTGTTCCAGTTCCAACTGGTTCATTAACTGAGTTAGTAACTGTATTAGACAAAGAAGTTTCTGTTGAGAGCGTAAACGCAGCAATGAAAAAAGCAGCGAACGAATCTTACGGTTACACTGAAGATCCAATCGTATCTTCAGATGTTATTGGTATTTCTTACGGTTCATTATTTGATGCAACACAAACAAAAGTAATGACTGTAGGTGGCAAGCAATTAGTTAAGACTGTTTCATGGTATGACAATGAAATGTCTTATACTGCACAATTAGTGCGTACATTAGAATATTTCGCTAAACTTTAATTTTTAGCGAGCTAAACTAAACAAACAGTCCATTAGCGGGAAGCGTTCGCGCTTTCCGCTTTTAATTTTCACTAGGAGGATTATCCAATATGGCGAAAAAAATTGTAACTGATTTAGCTGTTGCCGGCAAAAAAGTACTCGTACGTGCTGATTTTAACGTACCGATGAAAGACGGTAACATTACTAACGATGACCGTATCGTTCAAGCGCTTCCAACAATTAAGCACTTACTAAAAGAAGATGCAAAAGTGGTTGTATTTTCTCACTTAGGTCGTGTAAAAGAAGAAGCTGATAAAGAAGGTAAATCACTTAAGCCAGTCGCTGAGCGTTTATCTGAATTATTAGGTCAAGACGTGACATTCGTACCTGAAACACGTGGAGAAGGATTAGAAAACGCAATTGACAAATTAGGCAATGGCGATATTTTAATGTTTGAAAACACGCGCTTTGAAGATATTGATGGTAAGAAAGAAAGTAAAAATGATCCTGAATTAGGTAAGTACTGGGCAAGTCTTGGTGACTTATTCGTTAACGATGCTTTTGGTACGGCTCACCGTGCGCATGCATCAAACGTTGGGATTGCTTCAAACGTTGAATCAGCCGCTGGTTTCTTAATGGAAAAAGAAATCCGTTTTATCGGTGATTCAGTCGATAGCCCAGAGCGTCCATTTGTAGCTATTTTAGGTGGTGCGAAAGTAAGTGATAAAATCGGTGTGATTGAAAACTTACTTACTAAAGCAGATAAGATTCTTATCGGTGGCGGTATGGCTTATACATTCTATAAAGCACAAGGCATGGCTATTGGTTCTTCACTACTTGAAGAAGATAAATTAGATCTTGCGAAAGATTTACTTGCACGTGCTGATGGTAAAATTATTTTACCAGTTGATACAATGGTTAACACTGACTTCTCTGAGGAGGGCGATGTGAAAGCTGTTGATGCTGGTGCGATTCCTGATGGCTATATGGGTCTTGATATTGGTCCTAAATCAGTTGCTCAGTTTGAAAATGAACTAGATGGTGCGAAAACTGTCGTATGGAACGGCCCTATGGGTGTGTTCGAAATGGAAGCATTCGCACAAGGGACAATCGGTGTATGTAAAGCAATCGCAAGCTTGGATAATGCAACAACCATCATCGGTGGTGGTGACTCAGCAGCAGCAGCGATGAAATTAGGTTTTGCTGATGACTTCTCACACATCTCAACTGGTGGCGGCGCGTCACTTGAATACCTAGAAGGTAAAGAACTACCTGGTTTAGCTGCAATCAGCAATAAATAAGGTAGAATAATAAACTCACTGATTAGTCAACTAATCATAGACGAAAGGGAAGAGATTATGCGTAAACCAATTATTGCAGGAAACTGGAAAATGAACAAATCTTTATCAGAAGCAAAAAGTTTTGCTGCTGATACAAAAAACAACGTACCAACAACGGATGCGGTAGATTCAATCATCTGCGTACCTTTCCCATTTCTTCACGCTTTAGTAGAAGATACAAAAGGAACAGATTTAAAAATCGCTGCGCAAAACATGCACTTTGAAGAAAGTGGTGCGTTTACAGGTGAAGTTTCACCAGCTGTCCTTAAAGACTTAGGCGTGACTTACGTTGTCCTTGGACACTCTGAGCGTCGTGAAATGTTCAACGAAACAGATGAGTCAGTAAACAAAAAAGCAAAAGCAGCGTTTAACTATGACTTAACACCAATCATCTGTGTAGGTGAAACATTAGAACAACGTGAAGCAAACCAAACGATGGACTTAGTGGCTGATCAAGTCACAAAAGCGCTTGACGGTTTAACAGAAGACCAAGTCAAACAATCTGTGATTGCGTATGAGCCAATCTGGGCAATCGGTACAGGTAAAACAGCGACATCAGAACAAGCAAATGACGTATGTGCACACGTGCGTAAAACCGTTGCATCTGTTGTCTCAAATGATGCTGCTGAAGCTGTCCGCATTCAATACGGCGGTAGTGTAAAACCAGCAAACATCGATGAATTATTACAACAATCTGATATTGATGGTGCGTTAGTTGGAGGCGCGAGCCTTGAAGCTGATTCATTCCTCAAATTAGTGGAGGCGGGCAAATAATGAGTCAAGACAAATTAGCAGCCTTAATAATTCTTGATGGTTATGCTCTACGTGATGAGGTTGTTGGGAATGCGGTTAAACAAGCCAATACCCCTAACTTCGATCGTTACTGGAATACTTATTCGCATAACCAACTGACGGCTTCTGGTGAAGCTGTTGGTCTACCTGAGGGTCAAATGGGTAACTCAGAAGTGGGCCACTTAAATATCGGTGCGGGTCGGATTGTCTATCAATCACTCACACGTGTGAATCTTTCAGTGCGTGAACGTGACTTTTTTACCAATGAACAGCTTGTTCAAGCAGTAGATAATGCAAAAGAAGATGGCAAGGCCTTGCACATTTTCGGTTTACTGTCAGATGGTGGGGTTCACTCTCATATTGAGCACCTGTTTGCATTATTAGAACTTGCGAAAGAAAAAGGACTTGATAAGGTGTACGTTCACGGTTTCTTAGATGGCCGTGACGTTGGTCAAAAATCAGCGAAACAGTATATCGAACAAGCTCAAAGCAAAATGGATGAACTTGGCGTGGGTCAATTTGCGACGATCTCTGGTCGTTACTATGCGATGGACCGCGACAAGCGTTGGGAACGAGTTAAGCTTGCGTATGACGCGATTGCTTATGGTGAAGGCAAAACATCAACAGATCCACTACAAGCCGTTGAAGACGCTTATAGTGAAGGTGTGTATGATGAATTCGTTATTCCAACGGTTATTACAGATGCGTCTGGAGAACCAGTTGCTAAGATGCATTCAGGTGATTCAGTTATCTTCCATAACTTCCGTCCTGACCGTGCGATTCAAATTTCGCAAAGTTTTGCTAACAATGACTTTAATGAATTTGATCGCGGCGAAGCAGCACCAAAAAATCTATTCTTTGTATCATTTATGAAATACAGTGATACCGTCAATAGTAAAATTGCGTACCCACCAACTGATCTTAAAAACACGATTGGTGAAGTACTGCAAGACAATAAACTTAACCAATTACGCATTGCTGAAACGGAAAAATATCCACACGTAACGTTCTTTATGAGTGGTGGCCGTGAAGCGGAATTTGAAGGGGAAAAGCGGATTTTAATCAGTTCGCCAAAAGTCGCAACGTACGACTTACAACCTGAAATGAGTGCGTATGAAGTAACTGATGCCTTACTGAAAGAATTAGATGAAGGCAACCAAAATGCCATCATCTTAAACTTTGCTAACCCTGATATGGTTGGACACTCAGGTATGCTCGAACCGACAATTAAAGCAATTGAAACGGTTGATGAATGTTTAGGTAAAATCGTTGATAAGATCACTGAAAAAGGTGGACACGCCATCATCACCGCTGATCACGGTAACTCTGATGAAGTTGTCTCACTTGATGGTAAGCCAATGACTGCTCACACGACCAATCCTGTTCCAGTTATTGTAACTAAAGACGGAATCGAATTGCGTGATGGTGGTATCCTAGGAGACTTGGCCCCAACATTACTTGATCTTTTAAACGTTGACCAACCAGAAGAAATGACGGGTAAGTCACTTATTAAGTAAGTTTTATCCTGTATTGATTCGAATCAATGTTAAAAAAACAAGCAGCAAGATCTATACTATATTAAAAACAAAAAGGAGTTTTATAATCATGCCATACATTACAGACGTATATGCTCGCGAAGTCATGGACTCACGCGGTAACCCAACAGTAGAAGTAGAAGTTTACACAGAATCAGGTGCGTTCGGTCGCGCTTTAGTACCAAGTGGTGCATCAACTGGTGAATATGAAGCAGTTGAATTACGTGACGGCGACAAAGATCGTTTCTTAGGTAAAGGTGTTCTTAAAGCAGTAGAGAACGTAAACGACGTTATTGCACCTGAATTATTAGGTTTTGACGTAACACGTCAAGTTGTCATTGACCGTGTACTAATGGAATTAGATGGTACTCCAAACAAAGGTAAATTAGGAGCTAACGCTATTTTAGGTGTATCTATGGCTGTCGCACGTGCAGCAGCTGATCACTTAGGTGTTCCTTTATACACTTACCTTGGTGGATTCAACGCAACAGTACTTCCAACACCAATGATGAACATCTTAAATGGTGGTGAGCACGCTGACAACAACGTTGATATTCAAGAATTTATGATCATGCCTGTAGGCGCGCCTACATTCAAAGAAGCACTACGTATGGGTGCTGAAATCTTCCACAACTTGAAGAAAGTACTTTCTTCAAAAGGTTACAACACAGCTGTAGGTGACGAAGGTGGTTTCGCACCAAACCTTAAGTCAAATGAAGAAGCTTTATCTACAATCATCGAAGCAATCGAAACTGCTGGTTACAAGCCAGGTGAAGAAGTTCAATTAGCAATGGACGTTGCGGCTTCTGAAATCTACGAAGATGGTAAATACAACCTTAAAGGTGAAGGTGTTGTTCGTACATCAGCTGAAATGGTTGACTGGTATGCAGAAATGTGTGACAAGTACCCAATCATCTCAATTGAAGATGGTCTTGACGAAAATGACTGGGATGGTTTCAAACTTCTTACTGACCGCCTAGGCGACAGAGTTCAATTAGTAGGTGACGATTTATTCGTAACAAACACTGAAAAATTAGCTGAAGGTATTGAAAAAGGAATTGGTAACTCAATCTTAGTTAAAGTTAACCAAATCGGTTCATTAACTGAAACGTTTGAAGCAATCGAAATGGCGAAACAAGCTGGTTACACAGCAGTTATCTCACACCGTTCAGGTGAAACTGAAGATACTACAATCGCTGACATCGCTGTTGCGACAAATGCTGGACAAATTAAAACAGGTGCTCCTTCACGTACGGACCGTGTTGCTAAATACAACCAATTACTACGTATTGAAGACGAACTTGTTGAAACAGCTAAATATGCTGGTAAAAGTGCATTCTATAACTTACGCTAATCAGTCGTAAGTAAAGATGAATAATGAAAGAGCCTAGTCCATCGACTAGGCTCTTTTATTCGATAATTATGATGACACGTTAAAAAACTTGGTGGAAAGATAAGATGAGATATTTAAATGGAAAAGAAATCATTTTGTTGAATTCACTTTTGATTAAGCGCTATAAATAAGTGCCGTCGAACGACTAAAGCAAACTGTATTTAAATCAGAAGCTGATCCGACCATTTGGACTAAAGCAGCAGACTATACTGTAAATATCGTTATTGAGAAATTTGAAATCAATGAGATTACAACATGGTTAAAAATTCATTCAGTCATGAGAGTGTAAAACAATCTTATTCATTGTATTTCGACAATTGATTTTGGTATTTCTATAAAAGTTATCAATTGCATAACAATTACTTTTCCCCTCTTGTCATGATCACTAATTTAAGTGATAATAAAAATATTGCTTTACTATTTAGGGGGGAGATTATTTGTCGTATTTACCGTTAGGCTTCTTTGTGTTGTTGCCAATTTTTTTAATCATTTATATTGCGTTAAGACAATTAAACAATCCCCGCCTAAAACGCCGATTATTTAATGGGGTCATGTTGGGATATTTCCTGATCTTAAGTTATTTAATTTGGTTTAGAGGACTTGGAGATGCGCGTGACGCGCTTCAAATAAATTTGGAGCCGTTTGAGACGATTAAACTTTATTTGCGTGCTTACAGGCAAGAGACGTTATCATTTGAGATTATTATTGTTAATCTCGTCGGTAATGTGGTGATGATGTTTCCGCTCGGTTTTTGGTTATATGTGAAACCTTATGGGTGGTTTAGAAAGTTATTGTTTATTGTCTTAGTACCGGTGTTATTTGAAGGTGGTCAGTACCTCTTACATCAACTTCATATGGTTTCACGGTCCGTTGACGTAGATGATTGGATTTTAAATAGTTTAGGCATTTATCTAGGATTGCTGCTGAATATGGGACATGAACAACTGTTATCAAAACTGTTGAATCAATCAAAGTACAAAGAAACAAAAAAGTCAAAACAACATATTAGCTAAAAGCGCCGCTATCATTCATAAGAATGATAATCGGTGCTTTTTTGTATCAATAGACATCATCGTGTTTTCGATATTTAAGGGCATCAGACTCATTTCATTAAAGTATGATACCAGTTATCAAGCTCTGCGGTGCTTATAAATGGTGTGCAGTACATCAATCCACTAGGCCCAAAGATTTAGCGCCCCGGTTCATAGCTGAATATTAGAGGTTCATTATTAAGAATTATTAAATCAATTATAAGATTTTTTTGCGTAAGTGGTTCTCTTTCTATTATACCAAATGCATCTTTACTCATTTAAGTAATCATTACTTTCTTAATGAAAAGGGTTTATTTGGTTAAAAATAAAGGAATAGAGTAATAATCCATTCTACCGAGGAGGCACATTTATGTTAAATATGAAATTGAAATACAGTAGGCAAGGCGCCTATACAGAAGAAAGAAAGTCACGGACAGAAAAAAAGCCCATCATTAAAGCGCCACAAAGCAAAACGATGATTTATCCGATGAACATGCATATTGGCGCACCAGCTGAACCGATTATTGAGGTGGGTGATGACGTCAATATGGGGCAGTTGATTGCCGAAAAGAAAGGTTTTGTCTCTGCCAATATATATAGTTCTGTTTCTGGCACCGTTGAGGTGATTCAAGAAATGATGACGATGCACGGCCCTCATCTTGCCATCGTTATTAAGAATGACTTTAAAGATACTCCAGCGCCCGCACTTACATCTACTCAAGAAGATTTAACATCACAGGATAAGCTGTCACTTATTGAACAAGCCGGCATTGCCGGAATGGGTGGCGCAACCTTCCCAACTCACGTCAAACTTTCACCACCAAAAGGAAAATCCATCGACACGTTAATTATTAACGGCGCAGAATGCGAGACGTATTCGACGGCTGATCACAGATTGATGATAGAGTCTGCTGAAGAAATCGTCGCAGGAATTAAAGAACTTCTAACACTTTTTCCGATTAAGCAGACGTATATTGCGATTGAGACAAATGTTCATGACAGTGTTGCAGCACTTAAACATGCGATTGGTGATGATAAACGGATTCAGATTAAAGAGCTTGAAACAATTTATCCACAAGGGGCAGAAAAACGTTTAATCAAAACCCTTGTCAATCGTGAAGTGCCTTCAGGCGGGTTACCACTTGACGTTCACACGATCGTCGCCAACGTCAGTACGGTACGTGCTGTTTACTTAGCGATTCAAAAAGGCTTACCACTGATGGATCGCGTCACAACTGTTACGGGAGAACCGATTAAAGACCCGCAAAACTTTAGAGTGAGAATTGGCACACCAGTTCAAGTCTTAATTGATGCTTGTGGTGGCTTTGTCGAAAAGACAGGTAAGATGTTGCACGGGGGACCAATGATGGGTAAACCGATTACCTCTGGTCAAGTACCAATCACAAAGGGAACGTCAGTCATCAGCTTTTTACCGAAAGAAGAAGTAAAAGTAGATGAACGGACCCCGTGTATTAAATGCGCAGAGTGCTTAAATGTCTGTCCAGTGAACTTGCAGCCGGTTCTGATATCAAATGCTTATGAACAAGGAGATATCGACGCAGCCGAACGACTCGGGGCGATGGACTGTATTGACTGTGGAAACTGTTCTTATATTTGTCCTGCCAATATTCCGCTCCTTGATAACATTAGACAAGCAAAAACAGAAATCAAGGCGAGAAAGGAGCAAAGCTGATGATGTCACTACAAGATATGAAGCTGAACGTGCGTGCATCACCTCACTTGAAATCTCATCGTAAAACAGATTGGATGATGAAACAAGTGATCATTGCTTTACTGTTACCGCTGATGGCAGCAATTTATTTCTTTGGGATCAAGTCGCTAGGTTTGGTGCTTGTCGGTGTGGCCTCGAGTGTGTTATTTGAATACAGCTTTCAAAAATTTAGAGATCAACCGGTAAGAATTAATGATTACAGTGCGGTTATTACTGGTATGTTAATTGGCTTAAGTGTACCTGTCACCGCTCCTTATTGGACAATTATTATTGGCAGTTTCTTTGCGATTGTGATTATTAAACAACTACCAGGCGGCATTGGTCGTAATATGTTTAATCCGGCCGTTGGCGCGCGGGTTATGTTGAAAGTTTTTTTCTCACCCTGGATTACGAACTGGGTTACACCAGGAACTGATGCGGTGTCAACGGCAACGCCGTTAGAATCAATTGGTCATTTCTCAACAACCATTAGTAAAGATGTGCCAGGATTGTTTGAGTTATTTTTAGGAGTAAATCTCGGAGGTAATATTGGTGAGACGTCAAAACTGATAATAATCTTGGCCTTTATTTATCTTGTTGTTCGTGGCGTTATCAATATGAAGATTCCGCTCCTTTATGTCGGAACGGTTGCCGTTATTAGTTCTATTTATGGTGGCTTTAGTTTCGATTATATGATGACCCATGTCTTGAGTGGGACGCTCATCTTTGCGGCGGTCTTTATGGCTACAGATTATACGAGTGGAGCGCTGACACCAGATGGGAAAACTATTTTTGCGATTTGTGCAGGGTTCTTAACGATAGCCATTCGCCTTATCTTTAACTTCCCAGGTGGCGTGGGTTTTGCGATTCTAATTATGAATGCGCTTAGTCCTGTTATAGATAAATATCTTGCCCCGCGTATATATGGCCATAAAAAAAGACCGAAAGTTGCGCTCGTCAAGTAAAACGAGATACTTTTTACAACAATGAGTGTGATAAAAGTAAGCGAGAATAGAAAAGAAATGAGGGCGTCTGTATTGAAAACATTTGATCCGTTCTTACAATCAGTTGAAGACCCAAGTCATCGTGAGCGTTTAACGATGATTTTACAAGATATTAAAGATACGTTTCCTGAACTTGAACCAGTAATCAAGTGGAATCAACCGATGTTTGTCATCCATGGCACGTACATCATTGGTTTTAGTATAGCTAAAGCCCACCTTGCGCTTGCTCCGGAAGAGGCTTGTTTAGAAAAATTCGAATCTGAAATTAACCAAGCTGGCTATCAAACGACAAAACAGTTAGTGAAGATTAAATGGGCCGATTCCATTGATCTTGATTTGATTCAAGATATGGTAAGGTTTAATATCGAAGATAAACAGGGTATGACAAGGTTTTGGCGGTAAGTCTTGTCAATATTCCCTAAACATATGAAAAGCCCGCTTATTCGCGTGAATAACGCAAATAAGCGGGCTTTTATTGTATTAATAGATCACTGGCGTGATTATTGATTAGTTTTTTCGCGAATGAATGCTTCAACCTCATCAGCCGTTGACATACTTAATAAGTCATCTTTGTAAGAACGAAGTTCTTCTTTAGATAGATCTTTAATTTGTGTCCGTGCTGGAAGAATTGATGTGGCACTCATACTAAACTCATCAAGACCTAAGCCGAGTAAGATAGGAATAGCGATGGAATCGCCTGCCATCTCACCACACATACCAGCCCATTTGCCTTCGGCGTGAGCTGCTTCAATCACGTTGTTTACAAGATTGAGAATAGCTGGGTGGTACGGTTGGTAAAGGTATGAAACTTGTTCGTTCATGCGGTCTGCCGCTAGTGTGTACTGAATTAAGTCATTTGTACCGATACTAAAGAAGTCAACTTCTTTAGCGAATTGGCGTGCGATGACAGCGGTTGCTGGAATCTCTACCATAATACCGACTTCAATCTCGTCACTCACTTCAACGCCCTGAGCTTTTAAGTTATCTTTTTCTTCAAGTAACATAGCTTTAGCTGCTCGGAACTCATCAAGCGTCGCGATCATTGGGAACATAATTTTTAAGTTACCATGAACACTTGCACGCAGAAGCGCACGTAATTGTGTACGGAAGATATCGTCACGCTCGAGGCATAGACGAATTGCGCGGAAACCAAGGAATGGGTTCATTTCTTTTGGTAAGTCCAGGTAGCTTAATTCTTTATCGCCACCAATGTCTAACGTACGAACAACAACCGGCTTGTCACCCATTTGTTTTAATACAGATGAGTAAGCTTCAAATTGCTGGTCTTCAGTCGGGAAATCAGAGTTGCCCATGTAAAGAAATTCTGTACGATATAGACCGACGCCTTCTCCGCCGTTATTAAGCACACCGACAACATCATCTGGTGTACCAATGTTAGCGACTAATTCAACGTGCTCACCATCTTTAGAAATGGTTGGCTCGTCTTTTAATTGTGCCCAAATTTCTTTTTGTTTTTCGAAATCAGCTTGTTTTTGTTTATATGTTGCTAATTCATCTTCAGTTGGATTAATGACAACTTTACCATCCATACCATCAACAACCACGATATCGCCTTCAGAAACATCTTCAGTGACGGTTTTAGTACCGACAACTGCAGGGATTTCTAAAGAACGGGCCATAATCGCAGAGTGTGAAGTACGACCACCAATGTTTGTCGTAAACCCTTTCACAAATTGCTTATTTAATTGTGCTGTATCTGAAGGTGTTAAGTCTTCA
This sequence comes from Halolactibacillus halophilus, assembly GCF_900115605.1. Lineage (GTDB taxonomy): Bacteria > Bacillota > Bacilli > Bacillales > Amphibacillaceae > Halolactibacillus > Halolactibacillus halophilus. The sequence goes on along the minus strand of NZ_FOXC01000006.1, from coordinate 38,209 downwards.
GCGATAATGACTACTTCTTCATCGATAAGCGCTGGGTCTGGGAAGGTCACTTGAAGTAAGTGCGCCATCACACGTTTAGTTACGTCCTGAATATCAGCTGCGCGTTCGCGCATATATTCATTATCCATCCCTTTAAACATATCGATAAACATACTCGCAACATCATCAAGGGCCTTTTCAGCATTGACGTTGTCATTTTTAATTTTATCTTCCATTGGTGTGATTAATTCAGGATCACTTAATACTAAGAGGTGCGCAGAAAAAATCTCCGCATGCTCGTCACCAAGTGAAAGACGTGCGTTTTCTTTAATTTTTTCTAATTCACTTTTCGATACCGTTAACGCATTATGAAGGCGGTTAACTTCTGTATCAACATCATCAACTTTCTTTGTCTCATAAGAAAGATCAGGTGTTTCTAATGTGTATGCTTTAGCAATTGCGACACCACTAGATGCCGCAATACCTGTTAAAGTCGCCATATACGAATTATTCCCCTAAGCCAGTTTCTTTAACTGTTGAGTAGATTGCGTTGATTGCTTCATCTTCGTCAGCACCTTCAGCAACGATCTTGATTTCAGCATCCTTAGGGATACCTAGAGACATAACACCCATAATTGATTTTAAGTTCACTGATTTACCATTGTACTCAACTGTAACGTCAGAAGCGAAGTTACCTGCTTTGTTTACGAGTACTGTTGCGGGGCGTGCGTGCACACCTGTTGAATCTGTAATTGTAATTGTTTTTTCAGCTGCCATGAAAAAAACCTCCTAGAATTTATAATTTTTTTTCAGTATACCATACCTTCTATTTTAACGGTTTATACCGCTAAATATCAAGTTTATTGCACATATTTATTTAGATAATGCAAATTATTTTTTTCCGATGTCTAACGGAAAAAGAAAATATGAGACAATAAACCTTTGATACCATATCATGAAACCTTTTGGCTGTAAAGGTTAAGGACATCTAGAAATCCGTTACGTCCACGGTTACGAGCTCAAAAAGTGTTTCTATCGCTTTTTTTTCAGCTAAATCTTTTGTGAAAGCAGTCGCACTTCCCGAGGCGATCGCAAGCCGGAAAGCATCAACAGGTTCATAACCACGTGAAAGACCAGCTAAAAAGCCAGCCACAGTGGAATCACCAGCGCCTACAGTGTTAATGACTGTTCCTTTTGGGACACGCGCTTCATAAATTGTGTGATCATGGAGGTAAATCGCTCCGTCGCCTCCCATTGAAATAATTACGTGAGTAATACCAGAATTATGAAGTTGTTTCGCATAATAAATCGCTTGTTGTTTTGATGTGATCTCTACATCGAATAGTTCACCAAGTTCGTGATGATTTGGTTTTGCTAAAAAGAGTGGTTCTCCGACCATTTTTTTTAATGCTTCAGATGAGGTGTCGAGTACAAGTTTAACTGGTTTGTCTCTTAATTGCTTAACCATCTGTAAATAGAAATCATCAGGTAAGTCATGAGGTAAACTACCAGCAAGCACTAAATAATCGTCTTCAGTTAATTGGTCAATCTGTTCAATAAATTGATCAATGGCTTTAGGTGTTAGCTTAGCGCCAGGACCATTGATTTCGGTTTCTTTTTCGCCTTTTAATTTAAGGTTGATCCGCGTATGGTCTGTGACGTGGATAAAGGCTGTATCGACGCCCTCATCATGCAAAGTTTGTTCGATAAACGCACCTGTAAAGCCACCAGCAAACCCTAATGCTGTTGAGGGGATAGCTAGCCGCGTGAGAATACGCGAAACGTTAATCCCTTTGCCACCAGGAAAGTAGCTTGGGTCTGTGCCGCGGTTAAGTCCGCCGTAATCAAAATCATTAACCGATAAAATATAGTCAATTGATGGGTTGAGTGTACAAGTGAAAATCATGTCATCGCCTCCAAAATGTCTGTGTTTTTTTCATAATCTATTCGATCTGTTTCTAATAAACGATCGGTAATTAACGTTGCCTCGCTTAGCTCACTAAAGCGGTAAGCACTTTTTGTTTGTAGTTTTGAATGATCAGCTAAGACAAATCGTTGGTCACTTAAACTTAACGCTTTTTCTTTTAAATCGCCCTCTTCAGGGTCTGGGGTAGAATAGCCAAAGGTGAGATCCACGCCATTAGCACCGATAAACGCCATGTTAAAATGATAATGTTCGATTTGCTTAAGGGCGACGCTACCAATGACTGCCCCTGTTTTGTCCTTTACTTTCCCGCCGATGATATACGTTGAGATCTGATAATGTTGGAGTAAGTCGAGATGCATCAGACCGTTGGTGACAACAGTAATCGGTCGATCTTTTAAAAAAGGTATCATTTCATATGTTGTTGTCCCAGCGTCTAAATAAATCACATCGTAGTCTTCGACAAGGGCAGCTGCATACTGGGCAATTTCTTTTTTCTCAGTCGTCCCGCGTTGTTTTTTCTCTTGAACACTTGGTTCATCTTTTATTTGGCTGACGGCGATTGCCCCGCCGTGAACTCTTTTTAATAACGCTTGTTTTTCAAGTTCACTTAAATCACGTCTAATGGTTGATTCGGATACGTGCATTAAATCAACAAGATCTTGAATAGTAATCGTTTGCTTTTTCGATAGCTCTTCTAATATTAAGGCATGTCGTTTTGGTGTTAACATCATCGTCGCCTCCTCTTATGTATTCAGTATACGATAATGCTTTATAGAAATCAATCAAAATCAATCAAAATCAATCAAATGTGACAATTTAATTGGATGTGTCTAATAAAGTCGAAATCGCTTTCATCAAAAAAGGAAAATATACTTGTCACGAAAGGTTGAAGTATGCTAAATTAGTACTAGTGTTTTTATTTAATGTTATAGAAATCAAGAAGTGACTTTAAGTGGGTCTAGGAGGTATGCTTTAACGATGGAAGCTGTTATGGTTACATTAATTATTCTATCAAGTATTGCCCTTATTGCTTTGATTGTGATGCAATCAGGTAAAAGTGAAGGGTTAGCAGGTGCGATTTCTGGAGGGGCTGAACAGCTCTTTGGAAAGAAGAAAGCACGTGGCTTAGATGCCGTATTACAAAAAGCGACAATCGTTGCTTCAGTAGTGTTCTTTGTAGCAACATTTGCATTTGCGTATATTATTTAACAAGATGAATCTCTTTAGGTGGCATTAGAAAGACGTCACCTAAAGAGATTTTCTTTTTACCTCGCACAATCACACATTGTGCATTCTCCGGCGCACTTTGATAAAATAAGAATGGAATTACACTAGAGAAAAAGCTCATCAGTAGCTAGGGAAGAAAGGACGATCGATTTGAAAATCAAACAACCAGAACCGTTTATGTTTAAAGGTGGGAAAAGAGCGGTATTACTATTACATGGGTTTACTGGTCATAGTGCGGATGTGCGCATGCTCGGCCGCTTTTTAGAAACGAAAGGCTACACATCACTGGGACCGATTTACCGTGGACACGGGAAAACTCCAGAAGATTTACTTGATGGCTCCGCCGAAACATGGTACGCGGATGTTGTCAAAGCGTATCAACAACTAAAACAAGACGGCTATGACAAAATTGCCGTTTTAGGCTTATCACTCGGAGGTGTCCTTAGCCTAAAACTGGCAACTGAGAATCCAGTCGTTGGTGTCGGTACGATGTGTTCACCGATGTTCTTTGACAATGAGACGCAATTGACGAAAGGTTTTCGTTACTTTGCTAGTCAATATAAACAAAAAGAAGGTAAATCAAGTGACGTCATTACAGAAGAAGTGAAAGCACTGACGAAAAATGCTGAGCCACTATTTGATAGTCTTGCAAGTTTAATTAATGAAGTGCGCGGGGGGCTCGATCATATTTATACACCAACACTCGTCATTCAAGCAGAAGATGATCAAATGATTAACATCGCTAGTGCGACAGAGATTTATGACCACGTAGAATGTGATATTAAAGAGATTCACTGGTATCCTGATGCTGGACATGCGATCACTCTAGGACCAAAACGTGACGAGGTCCATGAAACGGTCTACCGGTTCTTAGAATCATTGGCTTGGGATTAGAATATATTTATAAAAGTATAAAATAAAAGTAACAGATAACCAATAGGTTAGAAAGAAGGTGAAGGAAGAATGAATGATTTAAAACAAAAGATTTTAATATTTATTACAGAAGAAGCAGAGCGACCGGTATCAGTGGATGACATTAGTGACGCTGTGTTTGACGAGACCGTCACAAGTGACATGTTCACCGAGCTTATGAAGACACTCAATGACTTAGAAGGCGAAGGCCGGATTATGTTGACGAGAAAGAATAAATACGTCTCACCAGGACGTGCGGGACTTGTGCGCGGTAAAGTCCAAATGCATAAAAAAGGGTTTGCGTTTTTAATTCCTGAAGAAGAGGGAATAAAGGATTTATATTTACATCCGCACGATTTAAATGGTGCGATGAATGGCGATATTGTATTAGCGCGCGCAGACCAAGAAGTAAGTGGCGATAAACGTGTTGAAGGTATCGTTGAAAGAATCCTCGAGCGGGGTTCAACACGTGTTATCGGAAATTACATTGATAAAGGTAACTTCGGTTTTGTGGTGGCAGATGATAAACGGATTCCAAATGATGTTTTCGTTAAAAAAGAAGACAGTCAAGGTGCTGTTGATGGTCATAAGGTCATTGTGAACATCTTAAAATTTCCTGAAGGTCAAAATGCGGCTGAAGGTGAAGTGGTTGAAATTTTGGGACATAAAAATGACCCAGGTGTGGATATTCTTTCAATCATTCATAAACACAACATTGAGATTGAGTTTCCTGATGAGGTGTTAGACCAAGCGAAGAACGTAAAAGAAACGATTGATGAGGCTGATCTTAAAGGTCGGGTTGACCGTCGTGATGAAACGATTGTGACAATTGACGGGGCTGACGCGAAAGATTTAGATGATGCGATTAGAGTGGAACAGTTAGACAATGGTAACCACTTATTAGGGGTATATATTGCCGATGTGTCTTACTATGTTGAAGAAGGGTCACCGATTGACGTTGAAGCATATAAACGTGGAACGAGTGTCTATCTTGTTGACCGCGTAATTCCTATGATCCCGCACCGATTATCGAACGGAATTTGTTCACTTAATCCTCATGTTGATCGGTTAGTGCTTGCCTGTGAGATGGAGATTTCGCCGGAAGGTGAAGTTGTGTCACACGATATATTCCAAAGTGTGATCAACACATCTGCCCGGATGACTTACCAAGCGGTTAATCAAATTTTAACCGATCAAGATGAGGCGACAATGAAAGAATATGAGTCACTCGTTTCGATGTTTAACGATATGGAACAACTGGCGCAAATTTTACGTAAAAAGCGGATGGACCGTGGTGCGATTGATTTTGATTTCAATGAAGCAAAAGTACTAGTGGATGAATCAGGTCACCCAACAGATGTTGTCCTGCGACACCGCGGGGTGTCTGAACGTCTGATTGAAGAATTTATGTTAGCGGCCAATGAAACGATTGCCGAACACTTCCACTGGATGGATGTGCCGTTTATTCACCGGATTCACGAAGACCCAGACGAAGATCGTCTTCAAAAATTCTTTGAATTTATTGGTCAGTTTGGTTATAGCGTCAAAGGTGTTAAAAATGATATTCATCCTCAAGCTTTACAACGCGTGCTAGATGAAGTGAAAGGCGAACAAGAAGAGATGATTATCTCAAAACTGATGCTTCGGTCAATGAAACAAGCGAAGTACGACCCAAAAAGCATTGGTCATTTCGGGCTTGCGACCGAGTTTTATACGCACTTCACCTCGCCGATTAGACGGTACCCTGACTTAATTGTTCATCGACTTATTCGCACTTATCTGATCAACGGTGACCTCAGTAACGATACACAAGCAAAATGGAAAGAAAAATTAGCTGAGATTGCTAAACACACGTCAGAACAAGAGCGAGTGGCTGTTGATGCTGAACGTGATACTGATGAACTGAAAAAAGCAGAATTTATGCAAGATAAGATTGGCGAAGAGTTTGAAGGGGTTATTAGTTCAGTGACCGGTTTTGGTCTCTTTGTTGAACTGGAGAATACTGTCGAAGGGCTTGTGCACGTTAGTGACTTAACTGATGACTATTACCACTACGATGAAACGCGTTATGCGATGATTGGTGAAAGAACCGGTAATGTGTTTAGAATCGGTGACGTGATTGAAGTTCGTGTTGAAGCGGTCAATTTAGAAGAACAATCGATTGACTTTGAGATTGTGGGTATGAAAAAGAAAGCGAAGCGACCAAAAGCTGATTTTAATCGTGGTCCGAAAGGTAAAGGCCCTGCAAAAGGTTCAAAGAAAAAACATGGCGACGATAAAAAGCCGAAACGAAAAAAGAAAAAACAAAAAGGGCGCGCTGTCCCACCAAAAGCTGCGAAAAAGAAGCGTAAGAAGTAAGATGTAATATAAATATAAAGACAGATCATTAGCCAAGGAGCCAATGATCTGTCTTTTCTTTATATACCTATTTTGATGTTGACGTCTTTTCAATCGGTACGAACATCAATACTGCCGTTACTTGTGTCAAGACGGACATCGTCTGTAAGCGTCAGGCCATAGGCATCAATCGAACCGTTTTTTGTTTCTGCCTCAACCATCATTGCTTTGTCAGGAGAATGGATGACTTCAATGATTTCCTCATCTGAAAAGCTGCCTTGATGACTTAAAAAGGCACCCAATAATCCCGTGGTAATAAGAATCATTCCAACAATGATAAATGTTTTTTCATTGTATCCACCTTTTTCATCGTTATCATTATTCAAATCATTATATGAACGTGCCGTGCAGTTCCCAACCTGGTTCTAGTCGGAAGCAGTCTTTATCTGTTAGTTTTTGATATTGGGTTAGTGAAAAATTAAACCAAGGTAAACGATCGGGTTCATGTTTTAATAACTGGTCAATCGTAAAGAATAAACCGGGTGTCGTAAAGAGATCATCATGAACATAGCGGATATTCAGTAATGCTTCACCCTTATAATCATTATCGACAAATAAGCAGTGACCTGTGAGAGGGGACTTGAATAGCCGCATCACCCGTAATTTTTCAGCTGGTATTAAGTTTTCAGTCAGTGGGAAAGGGTAGTACGCTTCATAAGGAAACGAAGCAACCCCGCGATTGGTCAAGGATTGAAGTGCTTGTCGTTTCTCGTCATAATCAGTTATTTCATCCCAAAGAATCTGATCTGTGATCAGTGGCTTAAGATTAACAGCTGGGAAACTGTGGTACGTATCGATATGTTTCATACCTAGCTTCGTGAGTATTTTCTTTGCGGGCGTATTATCAATCTGGGTATAGCCGCCGATGAACTTTACGCTAGGGTCTTGTTTAACGGTATCAACAAGATAGTGAAGTAACTGCGTTGAGTAGCCTAATTGCCTAAACTGTTTATCACTTCGAAGACGCCCCAGCATGGCGTTGCCACCTGGGAAATATGTATACCCAGCGACACTTGCAAGTATATCGTCATCGAATAGGCCGTAAAGGTAATTAGCGGGTGGTGTCACCAGTCGCTCAAAGACCGTTAACATATAATCATTGTTCATGCCTGTTTGCATTTGTTGATAAAGAGAAAAATCATTCATTGTGAGTCGTCGAATTGATATCATCGATCGTAATCCTTTCTTCTACTTTCATCTAGAGGTGTGTATTTCATTCCTTTTCATTGTATAATAAGATCAAGCTTGGTAAAATAGAAAAAGGACAATTTAACAAAGCGAGGTGAGAAACATGCCAAAAGGATCAGGAAAAGTCGTCGCTCAAAATAAAAAAGCGAATCATGACTTCTTTATTGAGGAAACATTAGAAGCGGGTATTGTCTTACAAGGAACAGAAATCAAATCTGTACGTAATGGCCGTGTTAATATGAAAGATAGTTTCGCGCGGGTAAGTAACGGTGAAGTATTCTTGCATAACTTGCACATTTCCCCTTATGAACAAGGAAATATTCATAACCACGAGCCGACGCGGATGCGTAAGTTGTTGTTGCATAAAAAACAAATCGCAAAATTAATTGGAGAAACCCAACAAGCAGGGTATTCACTGGTTCCAATTAAAATTTATTTAAAAGATGGCTACGCAAAAGTCCTTATCGGACTCGGAAAAGGTAAGAAGAAATATGATAAACGTGAAGATTTAAAACGCAAACAAATGAAACGTGATGTTGCACGTGCTTTAAAAGATCGCGATTAACGAACGGGGATCTGACTTGAAAAAGTGTGAAATTCCTGTTATAGTAGACGATGTAAGAAAATTGAATAGGCGCAAGTTACGCCTCTTTCTGTACTTTCCTATTACGGGGACGTTACGGATTCGACAGGGGTAGTTTGAGCTCAAGCTGCGTGTCGAGGTTACGGCTCGTAAAACGTTACCCGCCAATAATAACTGGCAAACAAAACAATTTCTCTTTAGCAGCTGCCTAAGCAATTGCTAAAGGATCCCGCTTAGCATCACCCATGTGCTAAGATTTGGGGTCTCAACTGAAGTGGGATACGCTAACCTCCACCGTCTGAGGACGGTTAGAAGAGTCTAATCAGACTAGCAACATGGACGCCTGTTGATTGGCATATGTGCTTGCGAATCCAAAATAGATCAACTACACATGTAGACGCTTGAGTGGCGATATCTCTGGACGTGGGTTCGACTCCCACCGTCTCCACCAATATGACTTAGGTCGTTGGGGGAGTAAGAACTTAAATTTTGTGATACACTTTGTGATACAGTTTTATTTTATTTTATAAACTTTAGCGAGTTTGAAGTCATCTTCCATTTGGGAGATGGCTTCTTTTTCTTTGCTCGGATATAAATGCGCGTATATGTCCAATGTCGTGGACGTATTCGCGTGTCCTAGACGTTTACTCACAATTTGAATGTCATTGCCTGCGTTTATTAAATAACTTGCGTGTGAGTGTCTTAAATCATGTAGACGTATCTTTGTTACTTCAGCTTTTTCTATATATCTGTCAAAGTAACGATTCACGCTTGTATCAGATAAGCTGTCGTAAAACTCGCCAAAGACAACATAATCTGGTTTACTAAACTTACTGATCTTTAACTCGGCAAGTAAATTAATCGTGTGCGATGGCATCTGTATCTTGCGTACAGATGATTCGTTTTTAGGTGTTGTCACTCGTCGTTTCATTGTCGTTTTATTGATATCAACAGTATTATTGTCTAAGTCAATATCCTTCCAGGTGAGTGCTAACGCTTCACCTTTCCGCATCCCACCATAAAAAAGCAGCATGAACAATGCTTTGTATTCTAAGCGATCCACCACACTAATAAACTGCTTAAATTCTTCTAACTGCCAATAATTCATCCGTTTCGGTTCTCTTAAATCAATGTTACCGACTTCTTTAGCGACATTATTCTTTAAATACTCCATTTTAATAGCGTAATTAAAAATCGCTGACAATATTGTGTGCGCTTTTTTAGCACTAGCAACACTTAACTTATCAAGTAGCTTGTCATGCAATACCGCAACATCACGTCGTGTGATATTTTTAATTAGCTTGTTTTTAAAGTGTGTCTTGAGATAAAGACGCACGACGCTTTCTGTTTTATTATACGATGATTCTTTACGTCGTTTCTTATACCAGTCTGTGTACATATCAGCGACTTCACTAAATGTGACGTTTTCTTCGTCAGCCGTTTCAAATTCATATAAAAAATCAACTTCGGCCTTCTTTGCTTCACGTTGTGTTTTAAAGCCGCGCTTCATATACCGTTTCTTTTCTCCGCTTTTTAACTCAACTGTCACACTATAATAGTACGTGTTACGTTTCTTATCTTTATAAACAGTCATGATGATTTCTCCTTTCATAAATTTAAGCCCTGATGATCAGTCAGGGCTATTAAGTTTTTAGCGCTAAGAACTTAATCTAACTCTACAATATAAACGACAACTTTACCGTGTATGACTAGATTTTCATTATTATCACTTGTCACGTAGTCGTAAAAACGTTTGTCGTGTGAATCTGGTCTAAAGATGATTCTATTGTCATCTCTAAAGTACCGTTTGACTGAATAATCGTGATTGTCTGAGTAAACAACAATGTCACCATCTTTCAGTAAGTTACAATCCGTCGGTTTAATAGCGATGATAGAACCGTGCGGAATGATACGATTCATCGATTCGCCATTGATGCGCATCATGTAAATATCTTTATCTCCTGCCCATTTGCCCATGATTGAATCCGGAACACTTATCTTTTCGGCATGATCTATGCCGTCAACTGTCAAAGGTAGTCCGGCGCTTATTGATGTTGGTAAGTAAACATATTTACTTGATGTGAAAGTTGATTCTTTTTCAGGCGCTCGATCGTTTTCTTCTACCAAATCTTCTATTTTAACTCCTAATGTATTGGCTACTTTTAAAACGCTATCTATAGAAGCTCTCTCTAAATCTCTGTCAATAAAAGATTTGATTGTGGTATATGGAACTCCGGCAGCTTTAGAAAACTGGCTTATGTTTTTGTATCTACTTCTTAAAATCATATTCTCTAATCTTTTTCCTTTGCTCATGTTTTCACCCCCTTTTTCTTTTTTTGAATTATAGTTACGATATTTCGTAACTAAATTAATCTTATCATTATATGGTTATGATGTAAAGCATTAAAATACGACAAAATGTAATTTTTTTAATAAAAACCATTGACAAGTTACGACATGTAGTTTAAAGTTAAAAATGTAAGTTACGACACATCGTAGATGGAGAGGAGTTGACTATATGTACCCAAATTTAAACGCAGAACTAGCTAGAAGAAATATCAAGCGAACTGACATAGCTAAAGATTTGTTTAACGGTCGAACTGCTACAGTTTCCGACAAATTGAACGGAAGATATCCCCTTCAGTTATCGGAAGCGATAAAAATTAAAAAGCGGTATTTCCCAGAATTAGAATTAGGTTATTTGTTCGAGCCTGAAAATGAATCAGAAGAGGTGAAATAAATGAGTAATTTCAGTATCAATTTTTCCGATGAAGAACAATACAAGAAATTCATTCAATCCATTAAGGATGAAGTTGTTCAAGAGATTCAACCAAGAACAGTGTACAACCCGTCTTGGATAACTGTAAGGCAGGATATGGAGAGTCGATTCCGCAGCGATTATAACGACAATTGCGGTCATTGGCACAATAACCAACAATCTATGTATGCAATTTTTAGATTAGCTTTTCAAAAGCGATCAATCAAAGATTTGGATGACGTTGATGGTACGAAGATTAAATCACTACACGATGAATTATTCCAACTTATTGATAAATACCGGGAGGGAAATTAAATGAATCAATTAGAAAAAACGTTAACAAGTTTAGAAGTAGCCGAAATGGTAGATCGAGAGCACAAAGAAGTCTTGAGAGATATCCGCAATATACTTAGTCAAATAGGTGAGAGCAAAATTGCGCTGTCCTATTTTATTGAATCAACATATCAAAATTCTCAAAACAAACATTTACCATGTTACAACCTCACCAAAAAAGGTTGCGAACTTTACTCAACGCGAATGACTGGAGAAAAAGGAACACAATTCGCTGTTGCTTACATCGAACGTTTTAACAAGATGGAGAACCACATTAAACAAAATGAGATAAACACATCAAATTTAAGTCCTGAACTTCAAATGTTCAATGGTTTATTTCAATCTTTGGCTAAGCAAGAATTGGCTACGAAACAGTTAGAAACAAAAGTTGATGGTATTCGTGATGTGGTTGCACTCAACACTACAGACTGGCGAAAAGATGCGCGTCAATTAATCAGTAAGATAGCTCAATCTCGCGGCGGATTTGAAGCATATAAAGAAGTTAATAACGAGATTTACAAGGAGGTTGAACGTAGAGGTGGTTATCAATTAAGTGTGAGACTTACCAATAAACGTAGACGTTTAGCTGATGAAGGAGTTAGTAAATCAAAACGAGACAAGCTTAGCAAAGTAGATGTAATCGCAGACGACAAACGCATAACCGAGATTTATGTAGCTGTGGTTAAGGAGTTTGCAATTAAAAACGGTGTAACTATCAAGGAGGCAAATTAAATGTTTAAAAATGCAGAATTAACAGTAATCGAAAACAACGCAAACGTATCTGTTGAGTATGACGAGAACAACGACATTTATAACTTGACATTGATTGAGTACGACGAAGGTAAAACGGTGGCGACAGATACAGGTAGTCACACAGCCCACGAAATCAAAAACGTAGCAACTGTTCAAATCGAAAAGAAAGACGTTAAACAAATCATCAAAATGTTAGAGTATATCACTTCAAACGATGGATATATCGAAAACAATTATTAAATTAATCGAAAGGAAATGATCTAAATGGAGAAAATTCAACAAGCCAAATTTTTACCCACAGTAAACGAACTACAAGAGATGGGAAGTGAAGAATTTGAAGAGTGGACTTCTCATGCAGTATATGAACTGGCTAGAAGAAAAAATGAGAGGGATCCGTACCCAAATTTAAAAACTAAATTAAAAAGTATACTTGAGAATCCCTCACTAAATGAAACTCATAAGGAGGTACGCATTCTAGAAGCTTTGCAGAAATTTAGTGATTGGTACCTTTGATAGCTATTAGTGTTATTTCAGAGTTTCGTAAGCTTAGAAAAGGCAATTCAATGTTATCAGTCAAGGATATAGGGTTATACAATACATCATCAATCTCACTATCTATATCAGAGAAGTCAATCATATCAACGATTTCTCTTAACGTATTGTAGATTAATCTAGGATCGTCAAGCTTCCGTAAAAAATCTCCGTGCTGTTTGATGTATTCGTGTGAAGTGTTGTGAATTTCACTTAAAAATGGAGAAATTCCTTTATAGTGAATCTTTCTATCTATTACTCCTATTCCATCAACATATTCTTCAACAATTGAATTTGAGTTCCAGTTTATGAGATCACCAGTCCATAAACGATTGTCAATTTGTAAGACTACTTTAAATTTTTTGTCTTTGGCTATGCTATTTTCAGAAAAAAATCTTTTTAAGAGCACATCAAAAGCTTGGAGTTTAATAATTTCATTCATTCATCTCACCCCCTTATACAGTATTTAACAATATTCTAACACAATATATTGAGTTATCAAAGGGAGAGTGTACGCATGTTAAGGGTTAAAGAACTACTTGAAGAAAAGAACATATCAATCTATCAATTATCTAAACTAACAGGTCTTTATGATTCCACACTAAACAACATTGTAAATAACAGTGAAGCTAATCCGACATTTAATAAAATATGCAAAATTGCGGATGCTTTGGAAGTTTCACTAGATGAATTGAGAGGTGATAAACATGAATGCTAAATTATTCGTCGCTCGTAGAGAAAACAGATTAAAACAATCTGACGTAGCAAAGAAACTGCACATAAGCAAACAAACGTACTACAAAAAAGAAAAAGGCATTAACTGTTTTACACAAAAAGAAATGGTTCAACTCGCGAGAATATTTAACTGCACATTGAACGACTTATTTTGGGAGGGTGAAGAAGATGAACAGATACCAGGACTTAATCGATCGCATGGATAAATGGGAAAACGGTCATTTAGTCGTAGACGGAAGCGGAGTGTTGAAGTTACAACGTAAGTCTGATGATGAGATTGTCGCTATTCACAGAGATAGCAAGATTGAAGTATTTAACGAAAACAGATTTGAAAAGCACAGTTACGAAACATTACTAACTGTTACTGACGAAGATGGATACCCCGCTTATGCAGGTCACTATACGAGGGTGAAATGATGTCTAGATACTTTATCACTTTTGGAGAATTAGCCTTTATTGGATTTGAAGATAATGAAGCCAGGTTCGCTGTAATGGATAGCCCGGGTTGGGGAAGTAAAGTGAAAGTGTATGACAATGCCATTAGTGTTTGGCACGACAAACAAATTTTAGGATTTGGTCGGGTTAAATTCGCCAGAAACTTCAAGGAAATCGGAGGGGAAATTGATGTACAACGTACTCACTAATATTGATGAATTTTTAAGGAAGTTTAAAGAACGGTTTGAAGAAGTAAAAGCGTGTAACAACTTACGGATTAGAGATTATCGAATTCAAGCGCTTATGACAGACATTGAACGTGCATTTGATATTCCGGTAGCTGATAGAGCAAAACGAGAAGCATTTAAAGTTGGTTTCCCGGAAGTATGGGATTTGTATCAGCGAGTATCTAAAGAGCGGTGGCCGAATCAATGAACTTCTTAACCTATATTGCCTTTACGACTTTTACCGCTTCATTGGTAACCGCTTCAATCACAATTGCGCTAGCTTTAAAGATTGGTAGCACACGCAATATTAATAAAGTACTGATAGATCAGATAGGCGCACATATAGAATGTACGAACTTATTGATTGAAAAGCAATACATCGAAGGTAACTATGAAGCGCTTAACAAGTTACTAGTCAATCAATTAACGAATTACAGGGATATAAGAAAATTACTGAAGGAGGACAAACATGAATATTAAAGTATCTTTTTGGATGCGGTTAAGCAAGAAACAACAGCTTAGTCTACTGATGAAGCGGAAAGGGGGTGAGATCTAATGAAGCATGGTAAGAAGCCGAACAGACAACAGAAACTACTAATGAGCAAATACAAGATTGATAGCGGAAACTGGTTAGTTGTTAAGAATTTAAACGATGAGTTAGTCGTGAGCCATCGGGAGACAGGCAGATTGAGAACGTTAGACAAGTCAGTTATGCAATAAAAAGAACCTTACTATTGTAAGGCCCTTAACCAACTAAATTATAACACGAAAGGGTGTAAATGCAATGGATGAAATGATTGTTGATTTAAATGACTTTGCTGACGGAGCATTAGCAGAACGCTTTAACTATGAATTGAAAAACCTGCTCCAAAATATTGCGGATCCTAACACGGACCCGAAGAAGAAACGTAAGTTACAAATCGTCTTAACGTTAACGTCTAATGAAAAGCGTGAAATCGCTGAAGTAGATATTGATGTTAAAACAACACCGGCACCAAGATTATCACTAGGTTCTACGTTAGTTATGGATAGAGATGAAGCGGGTTATGCAACAGCAGCGGAATTAAAGAGTGGCATGAAAGACCAGACGTATTTTGATTCAGAGGATGGTCGTATCAAGGACGACCGCGGCGGCGTTATCGACTTTAAAGCACAGGGAGGAAATAAATAATGATTAAAGAAGCAATGCAGTATATCGCAGATTTAAGTAACAAGAAGGTATTAGACGTTAATAACCAAAAGTACGCAACAGGTTCTATGCAAGTACTCAGCAAGCCGACGGTTCAAACTATCACCGTACAAAGCTTATCCGGTTTAGTGGATTACATTAAAACGAATTTTGATTCGCTAAAAAAAGTATTGATTCACATCGTAGATCCGCAGACTGTTCGTGTCATGACCGAACATAACGAAGATATGAACCGTCAACATTACTTAGAAGCCAAAGCGTTCGTTCCTGCGTTTAATTTTGATCGTTTTTACGATGCGGAATCATTCAATATTAAGCTGCAGTCCGTTTTCGTGAAGAACGAGGACCGAGATATCGTTTTAAAGGTTGTTGGTAATCTACGTGAAGAAAACGTTAAATCCATCGGTGATGATGGTGTCAGTCAGTCTGTATCTGCCAAAGTGGGGATTGCAACTGTTGCTGACGTAAAGGTGCCTAATCCGGTCCTATTAGCGCCATACAGAACATTTACAGAAGTGGCGCAACCTGAATCTAATTTTGTTTTACGTATGCGTGATGGTGGAGAATGCGCTCTATTTGAAGCGGATGGTGGTGCTTGGCAACTAAATGCTATGGATTCGATTAAATATCACCTGCAGTATCAATTAAAAGATATCGATGTGCATGTAGATATTATCTCGTAATTAAAACAGGGGCCTTCATTTGAAAGCCCCTAACCCAATAATAGTGATGGTGCAACATCACTTAACACGATTATACATGAAAATAGGTCGAGGTGATAGAGTGTCAAAACAACGTCGTTTGAAAATATTATCTGAGATAGATCATCTCAATGATAACTTTTGCAATAATTGCGAGTACTCTCAATTATCCTCGACAAAACAGTGCAGAGGTTGTCCTGTATTTAAACAATTAAACGATTTAGGTAATCAGTTATGTATGACGAAGCAAAGGGGCGATAAACCGATGGCAGGAATAAACTTGAGTGACAAAGACTTAGAAAAAACTACGTCGCTAAGAGATCAAGGTAAAACATACAGAGAAATAGCTGAACATTTTGGAATAAAAATGACCACACTATACGACAAACATAAAAAGTTTTTGCGTAAGGCCGACAAAAAAGAGCGAAGTAATCAACCTGAAGCTAGTGATAAAAAAGATGGTTACGACCAACTGAAGAAAGATTACGAAAAGATTAAAAGCGAGCATGAAGAAGCGTTGGGATTAATAAACGCAATGGCTGAAGAAAACTCTGAGTTGCAGGAAGAATTGAAAAGCAGCAAAGAGATGTACGAAACTCTTAGTTCGCAGCAAACCATCCAATTTACACAATGTAATTGTAGTGGATCAGACGTTACTAAGCACCTAGAAGTATTGTTACATCATTACATGTCAGAGACGTTGAAATAACGGGATTGGAGTGTTCTAAATGGCTAAAACAAAAAGGTTTTACTGGTTAAAGTTAAAGAACGATTTTTTTAATCAACGTGAAATAAAAAAACTAAGAAAGATAGCTGGTGGCGATACTTTCACGATTATATATTTAAAAATGCAATTACTAAGTATAAAGAATGACGGAATAATTTCCTTTGAAGGGACTGAAGATGGATTGGATGAGCAGTTGTCTTTAGAACTTGATGAAGATATCGACAATGTAAAACTTACGCTTGCTTTTTTGCACACGAATAACTTGATTGAGAACATAACTGAAGATGATTATTTACTTAATAAAGTTCCAGATGTGATAGGGTCTGAAAGCGAGTCAGCAGAACGCGTTAGACGTTTAAGAAACAAAAAAAACGGTCAAAAAACGTTACATTGTAACGATGGTGTAACAGAAGGTAACACAGAGATAGAGAAAGAGTTAGATATAGAGTTAGAGAAAGAAAAAGATATTGTCCGTGATCTGTTCGATCACTTTCTCTCTCAGGGCATTATTCAACATAAAAAATTAACGAACACAATGAGAAGTGCAACGAAAGCAAGATTGAAAGATTACAGCTTTGACGAATTGAAACAAGCTATCAACAATTACGCAATGGTATTTAAAAGTGAAAAACATTGGTTTACTCACAAATACACATTTGCAGATTTAATGCGAGACAAAGACATACGTAAATTCGTTGATGAAGCTGACCCGATTAACAACTTTGCTAAAGATAGCTACAAACAAAAAACACAAAGCCCTACGTTCGATTATAACCCGGATGTAGACGCGTTTTAGGAGGGCGAAACGTGCGACGATTTGACGAAATGATAAAAGAGAAGTTCGGTATTGAGGAAGCGGGAAAAGAAACGTGTGAAAAATGCGGAGAAACCTATACTTTGTATCACACACCAAAAGGGACAGTAGGCGCATGTAAGCCGTGTTACGACAAAGAGTTTATACAGAGTTTGGACTTACCAACAAAAGATGAATACCGACGATCTAAAGTGACAGGTGTTATCAGCGAGTTAGAACGTGTCACAAGCGACTTAGTCGATGCGACAGTGAATAACTATCAACCGAAAGATAAAACGCAAGTCAAAGCGAAAGAAATAGCGAAAAACTACATCATGAACTTTGATAAAGAACACTCACTTGTTTTGAGTGGCAATCCCGGACTTGGCAAAACACACTTAGCTTATGCCATTGCGAAAGGCGTGCGTAAGATGCGCGATGATGACGGTAATCACTACACGACGTTATTCATCAAAAGCACAGACTTATTGCAAAAGATTAAAGCGACGTATCATCGTGAATCGACTCTATCAGAAGATCGCATCTTAAATTTAATAGACCAAGTAGATTTACTGGTGCTTGATGATGTTGGTTCAGAGTATATCAAGAAAAATGATGATGGATCAGAGACATGGGCGACAGACATTTTATATAAAGTCGCTGATATGCGCTTGGGTAAAGCGTTAGTCGTCACAACAAACTATAACGAATCCAGTCTTGTTGAGAAGTTTGGCAATAACGGCCCACGCGTCATTGATAGATTGCTAGACAACGCAGAACGCCACCGATTAGAGGGTGAGAGCTTTAGAAAGAATCGATTCTAGGAGGATTATATCATGCAAGGAGTTATATACTTTAAAGCTAGAAAAAACGGTGATTGCAGAAATGTTTTTGATAAATTCCCGCTTCTATGCCAGGAAGTTGGGTTGACAAAGGAGGACCTTAATCATGACGTTCAGTCCTTACAGCAAACAATCGCAACTAGGAAGTAAACGTAAGAAGACGAATCGTAACTTCTCGCCATCAGTTAAACAAGCCATATTCGAACGTGACGGCTATAAATGCGTGAAGTGTGGAAAAGGCATCATCGAGAGCGTACCGCATCACATTACTTTTAAGTCACAAGGTGGAACTGGTGAGAAGCGGAATGGAGTCACAGTATGTAGGTCCTGTCATGATTGGGCACATGGTTTGAAGATAGGCCCATATCATGAACCCGCACATCTAGGTCGTAAATGGTTTGAGAATTGGCGAGAGCGTCGCTTAGATCAGGACGGTAACTATTTATGAAAATCTACGTTTTGGAGAGAGCAATCAGAGCAAGAAGCGGCGAGATATTACAGGTCGTACAAACGTTCGATTCTAAGCCAAGACGTTACACTTACATTATTTTTATTTAGGAGATGACAAGATGTTAAACAGAGTAGTACTAGTCGGTAGATTGGTTAAAGATCCGGATTTAAGGTACACACAAAGCGGTAAAGCGGTAGCTAACTTTACTATCGCAGTCAATAAGCCATTCACTAATCAAAATGGCGAACGTGAAGCGGATTTTATTAACTGTGTGATTTGGAACAAACCTGCCGAGAACTTAGCGAATTACATGAGTAAGGGCCAAATGATTGGTGTAGATGGCAATTTACAGACACGTAGTTACGATGGCCAAGATGGCAAACGAGTATTTGTCACTGAAGTATTAGCTGGATCCGTACAGTTTTTAGAATCTAAGAAAAATAGTAAACAAGAAGCGGTTGATTATCCGAGAACAGCACCGCAAACGCAAAACGAGCCGATTGATATTTCAGACGATGATCTACCATTTTAGGAGGGAGTAGTTTTGGACGAAAGAACAAGATTATTAATTGAGTTAGATAAATTGATTGCTGATGATGCACCGACACACGAGCTACAAGCAATGCTAGATAAGATTTATCCGAAGCGTGTGGCCAAACGCAAGAAGTTGCAAAGAAAGCCGTCTAAAGAATTAACCAAAGACGAACGAGAGTACCTCTTTGACTTGAATGGAGTCAAATACGCAAAATCTAATGGTTACACAGACGAAGAGCTTAACAAGATTATTGAATTAAGATTTATTGAGCAATGGACTGCAAAAGACATCGCTATCGAATTGAATCGTACGGAATCGGCAATAAAAGGAAAGATACGTTATTTAGTTAAAACAGATGAATGTGCGAAAAAATACTTTAACGAAGAACAAAAGCTGAAAGAAGAAAAGGTACTACGCAAAGAAAAGCAAGTACTTGATCTTGTTCGCGAAGGTAAAACGAATAAAGAAATTGCTGAGTTGGTACCAGGGGTTTCAAGCAGTAGTAACGTCACGAAGATTAAAAGCAAATATCAAATGATTCTTGGTGATAAACGTGTCAAGAAAACAGTTTATTGACTTACTCAATAGATTAGGTATTTACCAAGCTAAACAGATGACGGATGCAGAACTTGTCATAATCTATCACGAATTGAAGCGGGTAGAAGAGTTAATCAACGAATACAGCAAACAATGAGGTGTGTAAATGAGATACTCCGAAATAATTGATGCTAAGAAGCGGATACACGTTATACAAGAACTTGCTAACAAATTTGACTATCACGATGTGCAAGATAAATCATACGAAAAGCTTGTTAGTATACTTACTCATTTTAGAGCGTCAGAAATCAACCACGATCATCCATTCGATATATGGTTCTGACGTAGTTGAGAGAAACTGTTCATTAAGGAGGCAACACTTTGAAAGTTAAAGAATTCGAAAATGGGCTTGTTATTAAACATCGTAAGTCGGCTATTATCTTCGAGAATGCAGAAGGAAAAAAAGAAAAAGAGGAACGTT
The DNA here is from genome assembly GCF_900115605.1 of Halolactibacillus halophilus. Taxonomy (GTDB): domain Bacteria; phylum Bacillota; class Bacilli; order Bacillales; family Amphibacillaceae; genus Halolactibacillus; species Halolactibacillus halophilus. The sequence goes on along the minus strand of NZ_FOXC01000006.1, from coordinate 17,968 downwards.
TTGTATATAGGTTTTCATCAAAAGAATTTAAAGTGTTTACTGATTATATTAAAAAAATTGCAAATGAATCTTGGACTAATATAGCGCCTAAAGAAGCCCATAGCATGGGTTCTGATTATGACGAATACTATGACCACCGATATGATGATAACGGCTATTTATCCCTTTTAGATGATGGGATTTCTATTAGAGCACCTTATTGGTCAGTTGATACACTTTACCAATTTAACAAAGCTAAAATTCAATCGTTTATTTATGATTTGGACCAAAAGTTACTGCGTAGTTCGAGTAAAACTACGTAATACATGTTAAGGGAGAAATGGTGAGATGTTAAAAAAATTAGCAGTCTGGTATTTAAGAAAAAGTAACTGTTCTGTACTTATCGGATTTGAGATAAAATCCGGATATGTAAGGTCGATTAAAAATAATACGTTTATTTATGATAATGAGCTATGTGATGTTGAATACAGAACAAGCGATGACGAACGTTTGTTTCTTCCGAAAGGAAAATTCAGTATACAACAAAGGAGATGAAGAAATGAAGTTAAAAGACACCAAAATACTCATTCCACAAATACCAAAAGAATGGAATGAAAGATTACGTTCGGGACACACAAATATTTGGAATGAACACTCCTATAATAGTGAATTGCCAGAAGTAAGATTAGATCCACCAATGCGAGGTTTGTATGCTGAAAGGTTTGAATATGGATGGTATTGGGTTTGTGGTTGCAACAAATGCTTAAACAATAATGAAAAATATTCTTATATTGTCTGCGAAGAGCATGACCGATGTGTTACGTGTGGCACCCATAGAAAAGATCTTACTGAAATACCATGGGGTACACCAGATGGGTTTCAATGTAAGTCTTGCAATTCAATAGAACATGAAGAACGTAAGCAAGAAGCGTTACAACTTGCAAAAGAAAACGGTCATGATGAATGGGATTGTTTCCATCAAGATAAAATCATATGTCCTGTTTGCGCTTCGGAATATTCTGACGATGATATACACCAGGTTGTAAAACATGAAATGGAATGTGATGTCTGTAATACATGCTTTGTCGTTGAAGTCGAATACGATGTGAAATACACATCGACTTTAAAGAATAAATAAACAGCTTCAGAGGAGATGAAGAAATGAAACAACGAAAATTGATTTTACTAACTATGGTGTTACTAACAATATTATTAAGCGCTTGTTCAGCGGCGGATACAGTGTCACACAATATCAGCAAGGATTCAGACGAGTTCAGAGTGATCAGACGCGTGGTTTTTTATAACTCACTCACTGACACTTATATCATGGAGATGGTCGGGAACATCAGTGTAGACCTCGACCGAGACAACGTTATCGAAGTCATCGCAAAGGTCGGACCGGACAAATATCAAAAGCATTATCTAGGACTGAGCGACAATGTGACGTACACAGTCGAGCAATTAAGAACGTCAGACGTGTCTGAATATGATTACAAGATGATTTTCAAACCGGAAAAAATTATACCTATCGACATTGAATATAAGACTGGGGAGGAAGAGATGGAATGAAAAAGAGACTAAAAAAGAAAGTGATCAAGCAATTAGCTGCTAAATCTAAACGGATGGAATCAACCGGGGAAAAAATAAAGCCGACAGAATTAGAAAGCAGGGTTGCCGAAAGTATATTTAAAAGCGAATTCGATAAGTTTCAGACGAAAGAATATTTAGAGCAAACTATTTATAGTGAAGGTTATTTAACGAGAATGCAACGGAAAGTAAAAGAAATAGACAACATGTTCAAATCTAAAAATCTATTAGAACTAGCTAAAAAAATGTGAGGAAGTGACGGAATGATTAAAGTATTTTGCCAACCAAGAAAAAGCGGAAAGACAACGAAACTTATTAAGATGGCTCACGAATCCAACGCTATCATAATAGTCAATAGTTCAGATCAAGCTAAAGAGGTTAGTTTTATTGCTAAGCGTATGGGTTTAGTTATTCCTAAGCCGATATCAGTCGATGAATATATTAGTTCTTATGATAAATATAAAAGATATCCATTATTAGTCGATGAGGCACAAAGTGTACTAAACAGGCTGTTAAAAGGAAACGTCCAAGCGATGACAATCACTGATTACGATGAAACTATAGACTACGATAAATTAGGTTATTATTTATGAAACGTCACGATAAGGAACTAGCTGAGATATTACACAACGTAGAAGCATATATAAAAGCTTTAGAAGAAACAAACGAACGATTAGAACAAGAAAATGAACAGTTGCAAAAAGAACTAATTAAAGTGCAATCGAGAGGAATTTGATTTTGATGATATTTAAAATATTAATACTTTATATAATCGTAACAATTGCATGGATGCTATTAGAGAAAATCATATATGGTCAAACACAACCGAGATTAGTCGATGATGTGATAGCGATCGTATTAAGTATTTCTTTATATTACAATTTTAATTAAAAGGAGAACGTGAACATGGATTTAAAACAGTTGTTTGAAACGCAGCGAAAACTAGATGAACGCATAGTCGAAGAAAAAGGATTACAAGGTAAAGATCTTCTTGCAGAAAAGTATTTAGCGTTGAGGACAGAATTAGGAGAACTTGCAAATGAGTGGCGAGGATTTAAGTTTTGGAGTGAAGACCAAAAACCGAGAACGAAAGGTAGCTGGGTTTGCTATACAGGGGTTGAAAATGGTGATTTTATTAATCTTTATGAAAATCCATTGTTAGAAGAATACGTCGATTGTCTGCATTTTTTGTTATCTATCGGAAATGAATATCATTTTTCTGTCTATACAGCACTTAAACCGACTGGATTGGATTATACGATCTTGCACCAATTTAACCAACTATTTAATCATGTGGAATCGGTTAAAAATTGCATGTCTATGGGTGTGTTAGGTTCGTATGAAATGTTGTTTAATGGTTTTTTAAATTTAGGAAGATTGCTAGGTTTTACAGACGAACAGATAGAACAAGCCTACTACGACAAAAATAAAACCAATCACGAGAGACAATATAATGGTTATTAAAACAGTCAGTGAGTGATTATATGACTAATCAGAAGCGGATAGATGAGAATCTAGAAGAAGTGAAGAACTATCATAAACAGATCATGCAGCTATCTGAAGAGGATAAAGTAGACAAGATATACTTGTTATCAAAACAGCTTATATTCATCGGTCGATTAGCTGCGATATTCTCAGAGATGCACAGAAACATATACGTTGAGCGTAAGCGTATTTACAACACAGAGTACTTAAAATCTAAACAAAGCAAAGCAGTACATGCAGAGCTTGCTATTATCGATATAAGACAGAAAGAAGCGGACGCATACAACAATTACAAGCGATGGAACACAGCTTTTATCACAACACGAGAAGAAATTAATGCATTGAAGTACAAAGTTAGAATTGACTTAGAAGACGGATCAAGCAGATAGGCGGTAGATAATGTGCAGGAATTAAAGACAACCAAGTCAACATTTAAAAAAGTAGAATCGGAATGGTTTAATTATTATCGTACGTTACAAGAAATTAAGATGCTAGAAGATGCAATACTTTATCCGTACGATGATAGTAACAACGATCCAACAGTTGTGTCCGGTAAGAACAGCGTAAGAGACACAACAGACCCGACGGCAGATAAAGTTATTAGACTGACTAAACATAAGCAGCTTAATTACTTACGCGAGATTACAAGCGCGATTGAAACAGTATATAACGCATTACCTAAAGACCGGAAGCGGTTAGTGCATGAACGATACTGGTGCAAGGACAATAATAAGGATTGGGAGTACGTTGCGCATCAATGTTCAGTAAGCAAGAGACAAGCGTTGAGATGGCGTGATGAAATGGTTCAAGCGACAGTTGAAGTGCTCGGTTGGAGATAACATGTCACTATCATGTCACTTTTGGCCTTCTAAAATGTGATATTATGTTAATGTGGAATACATCTCCTTAGTTAGGACATTCGTGCAATCGGTGCGGGTGTCCTTAAATTTAACCCTTCTATTTCTTTTCTATTATGGTAATATAAAACCATGTCAAATTATACTAAGGAGTGATTGTATGACAGGAGAAACAAGGTCGTATTTTGATGGAGGGTTATTGCAGTTGGTAGGATGGACGTTATTAGGATGGGTTATCACAATTGTAACGTTTGGTATTATGTATCCGTGGGCGCTATGCAGAGTGTATGGATGGAAAATTAATCACACGGTGATTGAGGGTAGAAGACTGAAGTTTACAGGCTCAGCTGTTAGTCTATTCGGCCGATGGATCAAGTGGCTATTATTAACTTTTATAACATTAGGCATTTATAGTTTCTGGGTACGCATTGATCTAGAGAAATGGAAAGTAAAGCACACGATATTTATTAACTAAATAGTATTATCTGAGACATCTCATAGTGAGGTGTCTTTTTTATTATCTATTGATTACAGCGCACAGCATAAAAGGATTAAGTTCCTGCGCTGTCATGAGTGGATAAAGAGAGGTGATAGTTTGGCAACGAAACAGACTAATCCGTTTTATAAGACTAAAAGGTGGAGACGTAAACGAGAGAACATACTTAAACAACGTGACTATCTATGTGCTGAGAGTAGACAGTACGGTAACAATAGACAAGCAGAGATGATACATCACATCTATCCTTTAGAAGATTACCCTGAGTTAGCTTATGAAGATTGGAACTTGCTACCGTTAACCAATGCTACACACAATACATTCCATGATAGGAACACGAATGAAGTCATTGGTCGCGGTTTATATTGGCAAAGCAAACGCAAGAAAGAGTTTGATAGATTCTATGAAGAAAGAAAATTAAAAGGTGGCGATCGACATGGTTGATAAAAATAGTTTTACAATCATTTGTGATAACTGCGGTAGAAAGATAACGGCGGTATCAGTAGATGACATTCCAGACACAAGCGAAGAGATTGAACTATGGTTAGCGAGTGGCGCACACATGACAATAACGTGTAAGAACGAAGATTGTAAAAACGAAGTTAGTCATTATTGAAACGATAGTCCCCCCTCTTATTAATAGGAATAACAGTATTTAAGGGACCGGCGGGGGGAACTCTTTCCCTCTCCACTAAGTTTAAAAAATTTGAAAATGTCGCTAGGGGATGAGCGTATTGAATTTTGGAGAACAGTTAAAAGCATATCGTAAAAAGAAAAACCTTACTCAAAAACAACTCGCTGAAATGCTAGATATTTCTCGTAATTATTTGTCTGAAGTCGAGCGTAGCAAGAAGAACCCAAGCTCTGAGCTAAAAGAAAGAGCATCTAGTTTATTTAAAAAAGAAAGCAAGGAACCGCAAAAAAAGGTAGAGTTTTTAACAAACAAACAAGACTTAAAGACAATTTACAAAAAGCGTGTTATTAGCGACATGAAGTCGCTGAACACGTATAAAATTGAATTTGAACAAATTATCGATATCTACACTGATCTTCTTGTTCAATATCGCAATTCCTTAGACCAATATCAAAACGAGAAAGAAGCGCATGATGCATACATGATAGAAACAGGTAAAAAGCCGGCTTTGGTTTTGGTTATTGAGAATTTAAGAAAAGATATCATCACATACTCTGACAGATTAACTCTAAATCCGAAATCTATTCAAAGTACTATTTCTGACAGCAAGCCTAAATCGAAATTAGCGGAAGTGCTGAAAGGCTTTGGATAAAAACATGCACGAAGCTGAGGTGTTAGAGTATGCACGATCAGTTGTCGATAATAAAAAGATAGCCGGAAAAGAAATAGTGCAAGCGTGTCAACGTTATTTAGATGATCTTGATTATAAAAAATATGATTTTAAAACAAAAGATGCCGATTTTGTTATTGGCATTATTGAAAAAACGATTGTTCATGATAAGGGAGAAAAATTAGATGGTTCACCACTTATGGGTGAGCCTTTTATTTTGGAACCGTGGCAAAAATTTATTGTGTATAATCTTTTGGGTTTTTTTGAGAAAGGTACGATTAAACGTCGTTATAAAGAAGCGTTTATATTCCTTCCAAGAAAGAATGGTAAGACGAGATTTATCGCCGCGTTGTCATGGGGGTTAGCTTTATTACAGAGAAAATCCGGTTCGACAATATATATTGTAGGTGCCGCGCTTGAACAGTCTATGCAGTCGTTTAATTTTATTAAGTATAACCTGGATGAAATGGGCGAGAGTGACAACTTCCGTATTCGAGATAATAACCAAGAGCACTCCATTAGTGGTGATTTGGGGGACGGTAGCTTATACATCAAAGCATTAGCTGCAAACCCAGATGCACAAGACTCGCTGAACTGTAACGTAGGTATAGCAGATGAGTTGCATGCTTATAGAACACCTAAACAATACAATATTATAAAAGAAGCGATGAAAGCATATACAAACAAGTTAATGATTGGCATCACGACAGCTGGCGACAATATGAATAGCTTTTGCTACAACAGATTGAAGTATTGTCAAAAGATATTAGACAAAACGGTAACAGCAGAAGAGTACTTTGTTTTTATAGCTAAAGCTGACGAAGATGAAAATGGCGAAGTTGATTACACGAGTGCAGAGCAACACGAAAAAGCTAATCCAAACTATGGCGTAACTATTCGTCGAGAAGATATTATGAACGATGCCGAGCAAGCGCAAAATGATCCACAAGGAAGAAAGGACTTCTTTGCTAAATCCTTAAATATATACACAAGTGCTATGCGCGCTTACTTTAACATCGAAGAGTTTAGAGCGAGTGATAATAAATATAGTTGGACACTAGAAGAGTTAGCTAAATTACCAATTCAATGGTATGGCGGTGCTGATTTATCTAAATTGCACGACTTAACAGCAGCGGCTTTATACGGTCGATATAAATATAAAGGTAAAGATATCGACATTGTTGTTTCACACGCATTCTTCCCGATTGTCGCAGCACACAAAAAAGCCGAAGAAGACAACATTCCGTTATTCGGATGGAAAGACGACGGTGTGTTAACGATGAGTAATACACCAACGGTTTCGTATGATGACATTATTAACTGGTTTAAAACAATGAAAAGAAAAGGTTTTAAGATTAAGTTGATTGGCTTCGATAAAAAATTCGGTAAGGAATTCTTCTTAGGCATGAAGAGAAGTGGATTCCGTATCGTTGATCAACCGCAATACTTCCACAAAAAATCGCAAGGATTCAGAAGAATCGAAGTTAAAGTTAAGAATGGCGAGTTTTATTACTTAGGAAACCAAGCGTTTGAATACTGCGTTCAGAACGTGAGAGCTATCGAAAAAACAGATGACATGATCCAATATGAAAAAGTAGATGGTGATGGTGGTACGCAAAGAATTGACTTGTTTGATGCATCAGTTTTTGGTGCAGTTCAAATGCTAGAGGATTTAGAAAAAGGAACGACAGCAAGCAAATGGTTAGGTGGTGATTAATATTTTAAAAGAGCTAACAAACAAAATCTTAAAAATGATGTATTTAACACCAAAATCCGTATTTTTATTTATAAAAGATAACACAAGCGACTTGTTGATGCTTATTGGGATTTCCTTTATCTCAGTAGGTTTTTTTATATGGTCAACTATTATCGGTTTCATCGTAACAGGAATTTTAATAGTGGGGGTGTCTCTATTGATTCATAAAGGGGGTGTTTAAAGTTGGGTTTTTTATTAGGAAGACAAAGAAGTCCATCAAATTCTAGAGGGTGGCTAGAAACTCAAACGGCATACGAAAGTTTAGCGATTCCTGGCTATTCAAGATTGTCGCAAAGTCCAGAAGTTAAGATGGCTGCATCAAAGATAGCTGAATTGATTTCAAGCATGACGATTCATCTGATGGAAAACTCGGAAGATGGCGACATCAGAGTAAAAAACGAGTTATCAAAAAAGATTGATATTAATCCTTACTCACTAACAACGAGAAAAGCATGGATGTACAACATTGTCTATACGATGTTGATTGAAGGTAAAGGGAATAGTGTTGTTTATCCTAAAACTAAAAATGGATTAATTGATGACTTGATACCATTAAATCCATCAAAAATTAGGTTTGTTAGTGCAGACAACTCATATCAAGTTGTATATCAGAACAAATCGTATGATCACGATGAAATACTTCATTTTATGATTAACCCTGACCCAGAGAAACCTTATATGGGTACAGGATATCGCGTTGTACTAAAAGACGTTATTAACAATCTTAAACAAGCAAGCGAAACAAAGAAAAGTTTCATGAGTGGTAAATATATGCCCTCATTAATCGTCAAAGTGGATGCAAATACGGCTGAATTATCAAGTGAGGAAGGTCGTAACGGCGTATACAAAAAGTATCTTAATTCTACAGAAGCGGGACAACCTTGGATAATACCTGCAGACTTAATCGATGTACAACAAGTAACGCCTTTGTCGTTAAAAGATATAGCTATTCATGAGTCTGTTGAGATTGATAAAAAGACTGTCGCTAGTATTTTCGGTGTACCTGCTTTCTTCTTAGGTGTAGGTGAGTATAAAAAAGAAGAGTATAACAATTTTATCAACTCTACTTTACTGCCAATTGCCAAAGGGATGGAACAAGAACTAACAAGAAAGCTTTTACTTAGTTCTGACATGTACTTTAAATTCAATCCACACAGTCTGTATGACTATGATTTAAAAGAACTGTCGGAAGTATTCTCTAATCTTTATGTTCGTGGTTTATCTCCTGGTAATGAAGTGAGAAATAAATTAGGGCTCACGCCATTAGACGGATTAAATGAATTGGTTCTGTTAGAAAACTATATTCCGTTAGATAAGATCGGCGAACAAAACAAATTGAAAGGTGGTGATGTTAATGAGTAGAGAGAAAAGACAAATGAGAAGTATCTCTGTCGATTTAAAAACTAGAGCAGAAGATGACGAGATGGTCATTGAAGGTTACTTTGCTGTTTTTAATTCAGAGACAGAACTTTTTAGAGGTGCTTATGAAGAAATCTCTCCCGGCGCCTTTGACGATACATTAAGTAATGACATTAGAGCGCTTATCAATCATGACACAGGTCTTGTTCTCGGTAGAAATAAATCGGGTACTTTAGATTTGAAAACTGACAGTAGGGGTTTGTGGGGATCGATTAGAATCAACGCAAACGATTCGGATGCTGTTAATCTGTATCAGCGTGTAAAACGCGGTGACGTAGATCAGTGTTCGTTTGGTTTTAATATTATCAACGAAGAAACGGATTTCCGTGATGACGGAACGGTCAAGTGGACGTTAAAGGAAATCGACTTACACGAAGTGTCTGTTGTTACGTTTCCTGCTTATGCAGATACAGGAGTTCAAGCTAGAAAAAGAGATTATGAAGATATACAAAAACGGAAACTCGAAACTAAGAAAAACAATTTAAAGGAGCGTGTTAAGAATGGCATTAAAGCAACTGATGCTTAAAAGAAAAATCGATCAACGTAATAGTGAATTAGAAAAGGTGCTAGAACGCGACAAAGACTTTAAAAAGCGTTCGGAAGAGTTAGAAGCATCAATCGAAGAAGCTCAAACAGATGAAGAAGTTGAAGCTGTTGAAGAAGAAGTGAAAACTTTGGAAGAAGAACAATCAGAAAATGACAAAGAAAAGCAACGCTTGCAGGATGAAATCAAAGATTTAGAAACAAAGTTAGACGATATGGAAGATGACGAACCAAAAAACGTTGACGAAACAAATGAAGAAAGAGATAAAAAAACAGAGGGAGTTGTTCGTATGAAAGTAAATAAAGGATTTTTTAAAGGTCAAGAACGTTCCGCATCGGAGCAATTTGTTCAACGCGAAGAAGTAAAAACGTTTTTAACTGATATTCGCGAAGGCAATGTATTAAAAGAATCACAAATGAAGAAACGTGCTATTAATGGTGCTGATTTAGGTATTCCAGACGTTATTCTTGGACTATTGCGTGATAACTTACATCGTTACTCTAAATTGATCAGTAAAGTTAATTTACGTGCTATTCCAGGTACTTCACGTACCAATATTGTCGGAGATATTCCAGAAGCTGTTTGGACGGAAGCTTGCGCGACATTAAATGAATTAGATCTTCGATTCTATCAACTGGAAATGGACGGCTATAAAGTTGGTGGATTTATTCCTGTTTGTAATGCCACTTTGGAAGATTCAGATTTCGACCTTGCAAACGAAATTTTGGATGCTTTAGGACAAGCGATTGGTCTCGCTGTTGATAAAGCGATTTTATATGGTACAGGTACCAAAATGCCTGTTGGTATTGTCACTCGACTTGCTGAAACGGTAGAACCGTCATACTGGGGTACTAACGAAAAAGGCTGGACTGACCTTTCTACTACTCATGTAGGTCAAGTTACAGGAGCAGATGCAAAAGAGTTTTACGCTAACTTAATTCGTTTCACTGGTAAAGCAAAAGCTAATTACGGTAACGGTTCTAAGTTCTGGGCGATGAACGAAACAACATACACTGAAATTCAAGCGAAGTTAGTTGAGTTTAACGCAGCGGGCGCTATTGTATCTGGTGTTAATAATACATTGCCTATCATCAACGGTGACGTAGTTATTCTTCCGTTTATGGCCGATGGTGACATTGTCGGCGGTTATGGTTCTCACTACATCTTAGCGGAGCGTGCCGGTTCTTCATTCGCGCAATCTGAGCACGTACAATTTATCGAAGATAATACTGTTTATAAAGGTACTGCTCGATACGATGGTCGCCCTATCTTCGGTGATGGTTTCGTAGCAATTAACATCGATGGAAGCGCACCAACAACAACAGCGACATTCGCACCGGATACAGCTAATACGCCCTAATGCACCCGTCAACCTAACAGCATCCGCAACAACTAAGACTAAAACTGAATTAAGTTGGGATGCTGTTAGCCAAGCTGACGGATACAACATCTACAAAGATGGAACAAAGATGACTAGCGTGACAGGAACAACTTATACAGCTAGCAATTTAACAGCGAGTACAGAGTATGAATTTTATGTGACGGCTACAAATAGCGTGCATCAAACAGAATCTGACGCAAGTAACGTAGTTACAGTTACTACTACTGCGTAGGGGTGATCTAAATGGAAACACAAGCATTACCTTTATTAAAAGCAAGATTAGGTATCACGACAAACGTTCGTGATGCCTATCTTATTGCTATTTTAACAGGTATTAAGAGTGAATTAACTGATATACAAGGATTATTATTAGATAGCGAGAGCACGGCTCATCTTATGTTTTTAGTTGACTATGCGGAGTATCGCTATTCTAATAAAGAGAGTCCAACTATGCCTAGACATTTGCAGTGGCGCTTACACAATTTATTAATTTCGAATGGTGGTGATTAGATGAACTTCGATATTGAAATCGAGATTGGAAAACTGATTGAAATGATTGAACATGGCGAAGTTATTCAATCTGTTGATTGGTACCGAAGACTAGCTAATCAATTAGACGATAACCGCTCTGAATTCTATCAAGCTGCAAGAAGTGGGTTGAAGCCAGAATTAACATTTGAAATTAATGATTTTGAATACAGCAATGAAAATTTTGTTAGGTACAACGGTCAACAATACACGATTGTTAGAGCATCAAAACAAGGCGATATGCGCGAATTGGTCTGCTCGTCTCAAGTAGGAAGTGAAGTAAATGGCGCGTAAACGAAAAGAACTAACGATGGAATCAAACTTAGAACATATCACTAAACGCATACAAGAAAAACCTTACAAAGTCATGAACTTGGCAGGTCAACAGTTAGTGAGAGAGATTAAGCCGAATGTACCGAAAGACAAAGGAGATTTAAGAAAGTCTCTCGGTTATTGGGCAAGAAAGAAAGAAAAAGATTTGCAAATAGGGTGGTACAAAGACCCTAAAAGAGGCGTTTTTTATTCGCATATATTAATGGGTTGGGAAAAAGACCCTATAAAACCAGTCGTTGCGAAAAATGCTGAACTGATTAAACAAATGATAGGCGAAGCGTTGGATGAAATACGAAAGGAGTGAACTGATGAATACAAATATGATAGCTGATGCTATATACGGCTTTTTAAAAACTAAACATGAGCGTGTCTATCGTAATACTTCGACTAGCTCACCAACCTTCCCTTACGTCGTCTATCGCATCGAATCGGTTATGGATAACACGCCTAGTGAAGACTTTTATGTCCATGTGGATATTTACGAAGATACAAACAAAAGTGTGCGTGTGATGGAAGATTTAGCGGACAGCATAGACAATGAATTAAATGATTTAGTGATGAACACTGACGGCTTTAACGCTCATTTTATGAGGGAAGGTCGGCAGTTTGTAGATGGAAATGAATTAATTAGTGAGCAAGGTGTGTTTTTACGATACAACACACGAATATATTTTAAGTAGGAGGTAATTAAATGGCAACAGCAGATAAGATTTTACTGGGCTATGGCGTTGTGACAATTGGAGAACAACCGATTGGACTAACACGTGGCGGTTCATCTTTTACAGTTGAACGTGAGATTAGAAACATCGAAGCTGATGGTGATCGTGGGCAAGTCAAAGGACGTATCGTGATTGATACGGAGAACGCAAAGCTAACGGTCAACGCATTAGAAATGTTTAGTGCACCGGATATGAAAAAGTACTATCCTGGACTAGTAGCTGAAGGTAATAAAATCACGTCAACGATTAAAGTTGATGCGGGTGATTATAATGACGTTAAATGGGAAGGTAAGACTAAAGACGGCGAGCCAGTCGTTATCACGGTTAAAAATGCAATTAACATCGGTAACTTAGAGTGGACACTTGAAGATAAGAACGAAGTCGTCCCTGCATTAGAATTTACAGCTAGCTACACAGAAGATGACAGAGATACCGCACCGTGGGAAGTACTCATGGGAGAAGTAGTATAAAACGTTTTAAGAGGGCTTAATTGCTCTCTTTTTTTATTTTTATTTTTAGGAGGTAAAAAATGAGAAAACTAGAACTATCAGACGTGTTTAAACTATCAGAAATTATCGATGCAATGGGTATTGAATTAGATTTAAATAAGATGCTTGATAAAGCGAAGTCAAAAGAAGGCAACGTACAGGCAAACATGGGTGCCGAATTAGGATTTAAACTTGTTAAAAAGATTCATAAAGCAGAAAAGCTAGTGTACAAATTTATCGCTGATTTAACGGGCGATGACATGCAAAAAGTAAAGAAATATTCATTAAAACAATTGATCGAGTTTTTCCAAGAACTATTTAATGACGAAGATATCGTTGATTTTTTTATTCAGGAGTAACGTTAAAAGCTGAAGATATAGAAGATATCTTTCTATCTAGATATAGCGACATGCAATATATCATGTCGTTGTCGCTTAAAAGAGCATCAAAGTTACTCAATAAAGCGGTTGAAGAAAAACAAAAAGAAGAAACATACGCACTTTGGTTAGTTAGATATTCGTCTTACACAGAAGAAACGTTTGAAACGTTTGAAGAATTTTACGAAAAACTATATCCTCCGAAAATTGAAATGGACACTCGAAACAAAGATGAAATCATGAGTGAGTTACTCGGAAAGGAGGAACGATAAATGGAACTGTTTAAATTGTTCGGCTCAGTACTCATAGACGATAAAGATGCAATTAACACGCTGAACAATGTTGATAAAAAAGGTAAATCCACAGGTTCAAAGTTTGCTGATGTAGCAAAAAAAGGTGCTTTAATTGGTACGGCTGTTGTCGGCGCGGCGGCTGCTGCTGGCGGTGCATTGTTAGGCATGTCTAGTAAAGCAGCGAGTGTCGCTGATAACGTTGACAAGGCGAGTAAACGAATGGGCGTAAGCGCTGAAGCTTATCAAGAGATGGACTATTGGGCGAGTCAAAACGGACTATCTCAAGCTGACTTAGAAAAAGCTGTCGGACGATTGAATCAACGGATGGGCGAAGCGGCTAACGGAAATGAAAAGTATTCGGGTGCGCTCGAAACTCTTGGCGTTAATATGGACGATGTAAGAGATGGTACTTTATCCACAGAAGACGCTTTTGTTCAGTCTATTCAGTCTCTCTCTGAAATGGAAAATGGTCAAGAACAAGCGGCACTTGCATCAGAATTATTTGGTACAAAGTTAGGTCGTGAATTATTACCTGCTTTACAAGACGGATCACTATCAATAGAAGATGCAAAGAAACAAGCACAAGATTTAGGTATTGTTCTTGATGGTGAAGCTGTGGGCGCAGGTGTCCAGTTTACAGACACGATGGATCAAGTCAAACGTAGTTTAAGCGCGGTAACAACAAATATCGGCGTTAAAGTTATGCCGATGTTCCAAAAAGCGCTTGAATGGGTTATAGCAAACATGCCAACGATTCAATCCGTCATGGGTAAAGTGTTTAGTGCGATTAGTTTCTTTGTTGAAACAGCAGTCAATATATTTAAAACGTATCTACTTCCTGTTTTTCTCTCTTTGTACGACTGGATACAAGCGAATATGCCGATGATTCAACAGACAATTAGCAATGTGTTTGCTGGTATAAAAAACATCTGGGAAACAACGTTAAGACCAGTTTTTGAAGCTGTTATGAACGTGTTAAATCTCGTGTGGGAATTATTTAAAGTGGCTTGGCCGCATATATGGACGGTCGTAAAACTCGCGTTTGACAATATTAAAAATATTTGGGAAACGATATTGCAACCAACCATTATGTTTATTGTCGATATTATCAACGTGCTAGTATCTGTGTTTAAAAAGCATATGCCAGCGATTGAAAATACGTTTAAAAATCTTGTTGAAGCGTTTAAAGCTTATTACGAAAACATATTTAAACCAACAATCAATCTTATCGCTAATATCATCGCTTGGATGCGAGATAAGTTCACAGAGTACATCTTACCACTAGTTTCAAAAGTCATTGGTTGGTTTGCAAATATGTCATCTGGAATGGCCGAGAAAATCAACAATGCAAGGGATAAAGTGAGCAATGCTATAAATAAAATAAAAGGTTACTTTGACAGTATTGGCAGAACGAAAGATAAAGTTCTTGGTATATTCTCTGATATCTATAACGGGATTAAGAATAAAATCGAATCAGCTAGAGATAAAGTCAAAGATGCCATCGACAAGATAAAAAGTTTCTTCAACTTTAAATTTACGTGGCCAAAACTTAAAATGCCGAAATTCAGCATCAGCGGAAGTATGAATCCCATCACTTGGTTAAAAGACGGTGTGCCAAAACTTAAAGTTAATTGGAATGCTAAAGGTGGTATCTTCGATAAACCAACGATTTTTAACACAGCGAGAGGATTACAGGGTGTTGGTGAAGCAGGTCCTGAGGCAGTATTACCTTTAAACAAATCTACACTAGCGGGAATTGGTGATGGAATCGCAAGAAACATGAGCATGCAAAATATGATTAACATACTTGAAGATATTGCTAGTTTGTTAAGAAATCAAGATTATCAAATTGTGATGCAGACAGGCGCTCTTGTGGGAGCGTTAAGAAAAGAAATAGATCGTCAGTTGAGCGACGAAACTGAAATGAGAGGGCGTGGACGTCCGTGAACCAAGTTATTTTTGATGGCGTAGCGTCTTATTCGGATTGGGGTCTTTTTTGTACATCAGTCAATGTAGAGGAACCGGAACCTAAGGAACTTTACATCGACATACCATTCAGAGACGGAAGTATTGATTTAACCGAATCTCTGACGGGCGACATCGCTTATAAAGACCGAAAATTCGAAGCTTCTTTTGCTTTTATAGGAAATGAAAAAGAGTGGGAGCCTTTAAAGAGAAAGGTGAGAGCTCATTTGCATGGCAAAAGAAGAGTTATAGAGACCGACAATCTAAAAGAATATTATTTAGATGGACGGTGCCAAACAACGTTCGAAAGAGATGGAGTTGTACTAAGATTGACCGTTGCCGCGACTTGCGACACGTATATGATCAAAAAAATACCGACAATCTATAACGTAACGATAGATAGCGCCGGAACAAAGTCAATCGTATGCAAAAACTCACGTAAGCGTGTGATCCCGACGATCACGACTGACGGTGAAATCACAATTACGTTTAACGGTAATAGCTACACGCTAGACGCAGGTACGCACCGGATCACTAACATTGTATTCACTGAAGGTGATAACAACATTACATTCAGTGGTGCTGAAGGAACAAAACTCTCTGTTGAATATAGAGAGGGGGCGATTTAATGTACACAGTTTATTGTGATGGTCAACTGCTGTTTGATCCACGTGTCGATGAACTTAAAATCACCGATAAAAAACTAACGCTTGAAGTTAATAAAACGGGTGGATTTGATTTTACAATTTATCCAACTCATCCACTATACGAGAGTGTTTATAAGCTCAAATCAATCATTGAATTGTATCAAGATGATACGCTTCTTTTTTATGGGCGTGTTTTGGATGACGACATCGGATTTTACAACGATAAAAAAGTCGCGTGTGAAGGCGCGCTAGGGTATTTAAATGACTCTGTCATAAGGCCGTATGAATTTACTGGTAGTGTATCAGAGTATATCAACATGATTATATCGCAACACAACGATCAAGTTGATGACTATAAAAAATTATACATCGGTAACATAACGATACAAGATGATAACGACTACATCGTTAGATCAGATGCAACTCACACAAAAACATGGGATGTTATCACAAATAAAGTGATTAAATCATTTAACGGCTATTTACACTTTAGACGCGAAAATAACGTCAATTACGTCGACTTTTTACAAGACTCTACTTTTTACAGTAATCAAAAAATAGAGTTTAGAGAAAATCTATTGGATTTAACAAGGTCGAGAAAAGGCAGCGCGATTGTAACAGCTGTTATACCGAAAGGCGCCAGAATTGAAGATGAAGAAGGCAACGAGTCGTACGTCGACATAACGTCAGTGAATGATGGTGTTGATTACATCTACAATCAAGAGGCTGTTGACGCTTATGGTTGGGTTTATGAAACAGTTGAATTTAGCGACGTGACTCTACCAAGCAATTTAAAAACAAAAGCTGAAGCTTATCTATCTGAAGCTATTAAAACGCCTGTCACAGTCGAATTAAAAGCGATTGACAAATCGATGGCGGACGTTAATTTTGACGAACTTAACTACTTTGAATATGTCGAAGTTAAAAGCGCAATACACGATATCGATGATTATTACTTGATTAAAAAACTGTCGATTGACATGGAGAATCCGGCCAACAATACAATTGTTGTTGGTGCTGAATACCGAGTGTTTACAGACCAAAAAATATCGACAGACAATAAGATCAACGAGATTGTTAATACAATCGAGTCTAATCGAGACAGATGGAAAAATGTCACGGAAGACAGTTATCCTAACGTCAAGCCCGCAATCCCGACTGGCTTTTCTGTCACTGCAGGATTTAAAACAATTCAAATTGCATGGGATTATTCAAACTCTATCAACGTAAAAAAATACGAGCTTTATGCAGCTAAGTCAATCGATTATATAACACAACCTCAAAACCTTATTTTTGAAGGTGACTCAAGTGGGTATAGTCACGTTGTTGAGACGAGTGAAACGTGGTACTACACATTAAGGGCTGTTAATCATCACGGTCGTCCAAGCGATTTTACAACGATCGTGAGCGCGACGACAGTAAAAATTATCACAGATGACATGCTGTTTGGCAGTGTTAACGCTGATATACTCGCTGATTTGGCTGTTGATGCAAGTAAGTTAACGGACAGTGCTGTCACAGCTGAAAAAATAGCTAATGCGGCTGTCGGGAATATAGCGATTGAAAACGGTGCGATAACTAACGCTAAAATCGGTACGGCGGCAGTTGATACCTTACAAGTCAAAGACGCTGCGATTACAAACTTAAAGATAGCTGATTTGGCTGTTGATAGCGCAAAGATTGCTGATGCATCAATTACAAATGCAAAAATAGCCGATGCAGCAATCACCAATGCAAAGATAGCTAATGCGTCAATAGACGATGCGAAAATATCCAGTTTAAGCGCAGATAAAATCAACGCCGGCATATT
>NZ_FOXC01000007.1 GCF_900115605.1 Halolactibacillus halophilus | reverse complement strand
TTATATAAGCGATTTGAAAAAATGGCCTTCATGCCCATGATACACACCCTCTCTTTTTTTGTGACGGTCATTGTTAGTGCTTTAATTATACCATGTGGAATATATGTTTGTCACTTCAAAAATATTCAAAACAAACGATTCATCACCTACCTAGTGCTGACGCACTTGAGGAAGGTGTCTTCTCGCCTTAATGCGATAAAATCGTATCAAATCCATCTGTATTTGGACTTTGGCGTGATGTTTTATCGACTTGAATAACACCTACCGTATCATCATCTGCCGTATAACCCTGATATAAACTACGCAATTCTCCGAACATAAACATATCCCCTTTCTATAAATCGTCACCTAAGTACCATTCGACACAAACGTATCCGATTCCTTCATAACACCACTATATTTTTATAATCCAAAACAAAAGCCTCTCACATAATAGTAAGAGACTTTATTTTATCATTATTAGAGTTTTTTATTCATTACATTTTAATGTTTTTCTTTACAATCGGGACATGTGCCATAAATCTCGAGTCGGTGATGACTCACTTCAAAACCTGTAACTGTTTCAGCGAGCGCCTCTACTTCATCTAAGCTTGGATAGTGAAAATCAACAATCTTCCCACAAGATTCACAAATTACATGATAGTGTTTTGTCGTATTATAATCAAAGCGACTTGATACGTCTCCGTAAGTTAATTCTTTAACTAAACCAATATCTTTAAACACACGTAAATTATTATAGACCGTTGCTACACTCATATTTGGGAATTTCTCCTCGAGCGCTTTATAAATATCATCTGCTGTCGGGTGCGTTTCCTTTTCAATCAAATATTCCAGTACTGCATGTCGTTGAGGCGTGATCCGAACGCCTGACGATTTTAAACGTTCTACCGCTTCTTTTATTTCATCATGTGTATGGTCATGTTCGTGATCATGATGTTCATGCATATTACATCCACCTCTCCTTCTTTTATTCCAACACTAAAATGACTAAATGAGAATAAATTACAGATGATCTTAGTTATTGGTTAACTACAATTATTACATTATAATCTTTATAATTAGTGTACTAAGAAACATATGATTTTGTCAAATAAAAATAGCTGGAATTCCAGCTATTTTCTAAGGTCATGCTATATATTAATACTCTTGTTTGTCATCCGCCACATACTTAAATGCTTTTTCTTCATAAGCACTAAAGGTGTTCACAAATCTCGCTGCGACAAATAGTAAATCACTTAAACGATTTAAATAAACGAGGACCAATGGATTCACTTCTTCTTTTAAACCAACTGTTAATCGTTCCGCTCGTCTAACAATTGTACGCGCATGATGAAAAGCAGCAGCTGTTGGGTGTCCTGAAGGTAATATAAACTGTTTTAATGGTGGGACTTCTTCATCTAATCGATCGATAATTGTTTCCAACCGGTCAATCGCTTGTTGCGTCACCGGCCACGGCACTGCTTTTTCCGTTGGGGTTGATAACTCCGATCCAACGTGAAATAACATCGATTGAACATCATCCATTGTACTTAATAGTAACTTGCGGTCAGACAACGACCAAGTTAAACCTAGATCGACTGTCGATACAGCATAGCCAATAACGGCATTCGCCTCATCTACTGTTCCATAAGCTTCTACTCTTAAGTGATTTTTCTGTACCCGTTCACCTGACACGAGCGACGTTTCACCTGAATCTCCTGAACGTGTATAAATACGCATGTTTAATACCCCCTTTTTAAATCAATCTGGTTAACAGTGAGTATCCCGTCAATCAGATACTGTGACAAGTTGTCTTCAAAAATTTCAATGGCTCTCTGTAAGTATTGTGATGATTTACCAGAAATGTGTGGTGTCAGTGTTATTTTTTCATGATCCCAAAATGGATGTTCTTCTGGTAAAGGTTCAAGCGGTGCGACATCTAAAATAGCATGATCAATCTCTCCCTCATCTAAGGCCTTGATTAGTACATCCGTCTCTACAACATCACCACGTCCCATGTTTAAAAAGATCGCAGATGATTTCATGGACTTAAAATGATGTGATTGATAAAACGGGCGCGTTTGTTCTGTACTCGGCAAGATTGAAACAACAAAATCACTGTCGTTTAGTGCTTTTTCAACCTGATTTAATGTCATACTGGAATCAAAGTTGTTCCGTTTACCACCAGATCTCGTTACCGCTGTTGTTTCAATATAAAACGCTTGGGCTAAACGTGCCAACTCTTCACCAATCGCTCCAGCTCCGATGATTGTCATCTTCCGGCGATTGATTTCTTTCGTTTTAACTTGTTGATGCCACTTATGTTGTTTTTGTTGCTCATAAAAAGTAAACATCTCTCGGTAATGGCCGAGTAACATTGCCATCGCGTATTCACTCATTGGATGTTTATGTATTCCCCTAGCATTTGTTACCTGAATGTTTTGCGCCTCGATCCGTGCCAGAGGCATCTCGTCTACCCCAGCAGACATAACCATAATCCATTTAAGTTGTGTTGCTTGTTCTAATATTGATTCCGTTATGTCTTCACCATAGGTTAATAATATATCCGCTTCATTTAAATCTTTAACTGTTTCAATCGATGAATTGAAGTGAAAAGTAACCTCTGGATAATGATTAATCAATTGTTGTTCTAGATTTTCCGTTAATCGCGTAGTTGAAATTACTTGCATCGCTCTCATCCTAACTATTCATTCTATAAATTCTAATGCTTATCATTCATTTCGCTCTCATTATTCTTTACCCACTTTCTAGAATATGAGAACCTTATACCTTTTGCACCGGCTGTTGTTTATAATTATAACCTTCATTCACTTGAATGAAAAGAACTGATATCAGCCGACTTCGTAGCAAAACTATGCCGCTAGCACTTCTGCTAACGGCAATACTCTTACATGTTTTTTAATTCTGCTAATATTTCATCCGCATGTCCTGGTACCGATACACCGCGGAATTCCTTTCTAATGATCCCTTTCTCATCGATAATAAATGTGGACCGTTCATTACCGTGATACGCTTTATCTTCTTTTTCTTTTAAGATCCATACGCCAAATTCATCAGCAAGACGATGCTTTTCATCCACAATTAATGAAAATGCAAGATCATGATCTTTCTTGAATTTCTCATGACTTTCTTTTGAATCGGGACTCACACCAATAACCTCAGCACCCACCTTTTCAAATTCATCATGTAAATCACGGAAAGCACACGCCTCTTCCGTACAACCAGGCGTCTCATCTTTCGGATAGAAATATAACACCAATTTCTTACCTTTAAAATCATTTAATGATATTTCATCACCTTCACTTGTGATGATTGGTAATTTAGGTACTTCACTTCCGATTGTTACAGTCATTTAGTCCATCTCCTTCTATATAGTATTATTAATTAGCACGAGTAATCACAAAATAAGCCCATGGTTTATTTTCTTCCCGAGTTTTCATATTGCTCAATCCACTCTTCAACCGAAACCTTACTTACAAGTTCAGCGATTAATTCAAATGGCATTGTCTTCGGATTAGTAAAGCGAATACAGCTTTTACCCATATTTAACTTTGTCTTGATATGATCTGGATACGCCTCTTCGAACCATTCAAGTAAATCCTTATCTGTATAAATCCCCATATGGTAGAAGGCAATATGCCGCTTTTGAATAGCCAAACTTATAAATGGCAACGGGGTTATATTATCGCGTAAATAACCTGCAGGATAGATATCTAACGGAACGACAAAGCTTGGCATACCATACTGCATGGTTTCACTAAACCCCTTAGGAATATGTGCCTTAACTGTTTCATATAAGCTTAAAAAAGCTTCTTGCCACTTCTCATCATGTGACGCAATATATTGAGCGACATCTAAATCAGCCATTTCCCACCACCTCAGTTTTTTAATAAAACCATTTGGATTCACTAATAATTAATTTACCCGTCAGTATAAAAACTAAACCCTTCATCACGAGAAATTATTTACATACTTATCTCTTAGTATTATTTTTTCATGTATAATAGAATTCAAGTTTTTAAATTTTGGAGGTCATAATGATGAAACACACACAGTCAGAAAGTTTACATGAAGAAGCTCAACACCATATTGTCGGCGGAGTTAATTCACCGTCTCGTGCTTATAAAGGTGTAGGAGGTGGCACACCTGTTTACATGAAATATGGGAGCGGCCCTTACTTTTACGATGTCGATGATAATGAGTATATAGATTTTCTCGCTGCCTACGGTCCAATTGTCACCGGTCATGCCCATCCCCATATTACCGAAGCCATTCAAGACCAAGCAGCTAAAGGTGTACTCTACGGTACACCAACCGAGTTGGAAAACACTTTCGCGAAAATGTTAAAAGAGGCAATTCCTTCGTTAGAGAAAGTTCGCTTCGTCAATTCCGGAACAGAAGCTGTTATGACAACGATTCGCGTTGCTCGTGCCTACACCAAGCGTGAAAAAGTAATTAAGTTTGCCGGTTGTTATCATGGTCACAGCGACATTGTTCTTGTCCAAGCAGGATCAGGTCCTTCAACATTAGGAAATCCTGATTCAGCTGGCGTGACTAAAGGGACGGCAAGCGAAGTCATTACCGTACCTTTTAATGATCTCGAAGCTTACAAAGAGGCCCTAAGACTCTGGGGTGAAGAGGTTGCTTGTGTACTCGTCGAACCCATT
This sequence comes from Halolactibacillus halophilus, assembly GCF_900115605.1. Lineage (GTDB taxonomy): Bacteria > Bacillota > Bacilli > Bacillales > Amphibacillaceae > Halolactibacillus > Halolactibacillus halophilus. The sequence continues at coordinate 77,961 of NZ_FOXC01000007.1, read as the reverse complement.
GTCGGTAATTTTGGGATTGTCGAGCCTGACCCGGGCTTTTTAAAGGCCGTTAATCAGTTAACACATGAGAATGGTTCACTCGTTATTTACGACGAGGTTATTACCGCCTTCCGCTTCACCTATGGAAGTGCTCAACAGCTATATAATATTGAGCCTGACTTAACTGCTCTAGGAAAAGTCATTGGTGGTGGTTTACCGATTGGTGCTTACGGCGGCCGGGTGGATATTATGGAACAAGTAGCCCCACTTGGACCAGCCTATCAAGCTGGTACAATGGCAGGTAACCCGCTATCAATGCGAGCCGGAATTGCTTGTTTAGAAGTACTCAAGGAAGATGGAATTTATGATGAGATGGACCGGTTAGGACTACGCTTAGAAGAAGGTATTCTAGCACATGCCAAAAATCATGAGATTGAGATTACCATTAATCGGCTAAAAGGTGCTCTAACTGTATATTTTACGAATAATATAATTAGAAACTATGCAGACGCAGCAGCAACTGATACCGAAAAGTTCGGTGAGTTTTTCCATCTCATGTTAGAACAAGGTATTAATTTAGCGCCTTCTAAATATGAGGCTTGGTTTTTAACCATCACGCATACGGATAAAGAAATCAATCAAACATTAGAAGCGGTTGATTACGCTTTCAGCAAAATGCAGGAGAATTAAAACTAATTACTAAACCGCTATAAATATACACGATTATGAATATTTATTAATTTTTGAATTGATAATTTATTCTGAATATGCTATAGTTACTATGAAATTTTATATTTCAACTCATGCTTTATTTTTGTCAATTTTGTATGACTTCCCTTCAAAGCATGAAAGTTCTTGGCCTTTTCAGAGGAGAAACTTTGTTTCTCTACCGAAAAGGTCCCTTTTTGTTTATACATCAGAAATATTGGCAATATACTACTATCAACGTTTTTTTAGAAGGGAGCTAGACCTCACATGCGTTTAGGAGCACGTATGTTTAAAACGGGCCTTGCTGTCGCCATTGCCCTTTATGCGGCTGCGCTCATCGGCTTTCCATCGACTGTTTTTGCAGGATTCGCAGCCGTCTTTGCGATTCAACCGTCTATTTATCAGTCCTATATCACTACACTTAAACAACTACAAGCAAACTTTATCGGTGTGACAATATCGATTACTTTTGCTTATCTTTTAGGTAACAATCCAATTATCGTTGGTTTATCAGTTATGTTTGTTATTAGCCTATGTCGCTTCTTGAAAATCGAGAAAAGTGCCGTATCCATCGCCTTAATTGCGGTAATTTCAGTTATGGAGACAACTACCATGCCGATCTATCTATTTGGCTTATTGCGATTTTCTTCGCTCATGCTCGGTATTTTCTCTGCTTTTTTAGTTAATTTATTATTCATACCACCACGTTATGAAACAACACTATTCCAACAAATCAATCAAATTACAACAGAAATTCTTAAATGGTTAAGAATTACGACTCGCCATTTATCTGATGATCCTTCTTTAAAAAAGGAAATGTCACGGATTGAGAAAGAATTACGTCGAATGGATGAATTGTATGCTTTGTTCTCAGAAGAGCACGTCTACCGAAAAAAGAAGCACCCTGTGCGGGCGCGTAAACTCGTTGTCTTTCGTCAATTAATTAAAACGACTCATCGAAGTTTCCGTGTGTTGCGCTCAATTCAAAAGGTCGACAATCGTGCAAAACTCATGCCAGAAGATTTACAACGCCGACTCATACATGAGATTGATATTGTTATTCATGCTCATGAACACATTATGCTTGGTTTTATGCGAAAGATTAAACGTGGAAAAGATAAAGAGTATCAACATTTAAATGAATCTAACATTCCTGATATTGTTGATCAATTGTTGGAGCTCTATCAAAAAAATGAAATGGATTACTTAATCTTTTTACCGCTGGCATCCATGTTGATGAATTATCATCAAGACCTCTCGCATTTACAAAAATTATTGAATAGTTACGATCAATTCCATGGTAATGAGAAACTTGATATTATTCCTAAGCACCGTGACTTAGAGAATAAACATACGAGTTAATCATGACACATTATCTAAATGTTAAAGAAAAAAACGCGAAGCTTACTAAAAGCTTCGCGTTTTTTTATCTGTAAGTTAAAAATAGTTCATACAATTGTTCAATCGTCTCATGAGAAAATGGACCTTTACGCTGTCTAATCATGCGGGTTAATTCATCCACACTGTCCCATAAGATTTTATCCATCTTACCTGGATAGTTCATTTCCTTTCCGTGTAGTTCATACTCATCTTCATCTAAGAGTGTGTAAGTCATGTCTGGAAAGACTTTTACATCAAGATCATAATCGATATATTTGATGGCTTGATCTTCATAAACGAAAGGTGAGCTGATATTACAGTAATAATGAATTCCATCTGAACGAAGCATACTGATCACATTAAACCAATGTTTAGTGTAAAAAAAACAAATCGCTGGTTCACGAGTCAACCACGAGCGGCCGTTACTTTCAACCACGCGGGTACGATCATTCGCACCAATAATTTTCGTACTCGTTGCTTTTAATACAGTCGTTTCTTGCCAGGTTCGATGGAGCTGCCCATTATGTTTATAACTTTTAATTTTAACTGGTCGACCGATTTTTGGGCCAGGCATCCTATCTTCCTTTCTTAATCATAATCTCATTTATCTCTCTTATTATAACGATTTTAAGTTAAAATTGAAATCATAAGCTTTGAAATTTCTAGATAGTTACGCCATTTAGTTAAAGAAACAGTTTGCATACTAATAGCTATTCGACTCTCTATATGTATGTCGCACACGTTGACTCCCTAGTTTCATTAACATTCTTCTTTCTTTTGTAACGTGTGTTATCGCCTTAGAGCGTAAAAATAAGCCTGCATCATTAAAGTTGTTTTATGATTTTTTGATGTGGAACCGGAAAAGCAAATTGACTAAGTGCATCTTTTTTTACCCATTGCTGGTGTTCTTCGACTAGAAATGTCGTCGTTGTCGTAAATTTAACTGGTACAAGTGACCAAATTAAATGACTAAACACATGCTTGACTGGTTGCAATTGTTTATATTCTTGCAGTGATGATTGGTACTGGTACTGTGCGGCTACGTAATCCCTAAGCAATTCTCTGTCTGTTTGCGACTGTTCAACCATTGGGAATTGGTATAAATTCGCAAGCAATCCTTCACTTGGGCGTTTTTCAATTAATACATGGCCATCAGGTGATTCAATAACTGGCACATAGAATTGTTCTTGTCGCTGTTTTTTAGCTTTTGTTTTAATAGGTAGTGTCGTTTCAATACCTTGTTTATGAGCTAAGCAAACCGATTTAAGCGGGCATTTTTCGCATTTAGGTTGAGCCGGCTTGCAAATAAGTGCTCCGAGTTCCATTAACCCCTGATTAAAGTCAGATGGACGTATCGGATCAATTAATTGCCTTACTAAGGCTTCAAAAACTTTACGTGTTGCTGCTTTTTTAATGTCGTGTTCAATAATAAATACCCGAGACAAGACGCGCATCACATTGCCATCAACGGCAGGTTCTGGCTCACCGTAAGCTATACTCATAATCGCGCCTAATGTATATGGCCCAATGCCTTTAAGCGATTGCAACTGTTCTTTATCTGTCGGTACCTTACCACCATAACTAGCCGTTACTTCTTTCACGGCCGCATGTAAGTTTCTAGCCCGCGAATAATATCCAAGACCTTCCCACGCTTTTAATACCTCATCTTCATCTGCTTCTGCAAGCACCGCAGGTGTTGGAAACCTATTGATAAAGTGATTAAAATAAGGGATCACAGTATCAACTTGCGTTTGTTGCAACATAATTTCTGACACCCAAACTTTATAAGGATCTTGGTCTTTACGCCACGGCAGATCCCGCTTAATTGTTTGATACCACTCAACTAATTGTTGACGAAACAACAAAAAATCAACAGCATCTAACCGTGTAACTTGCTCAAGATAGCGGTTGTTCTTGTTCGCTTCTTTTTCTTGTTTTTTCATAACTTTCTCCTCATCATCTGTTTATATCATTTGTATTTTCTAATCAAATCATACCGTATCAGGTTTAATCCCATAGAAAAATGGCTACTAATAACTATAGTCTATTTTTACGTAAGTTTAAAGGAGTGAGTCATATGGATACGGCAACACATATTGCAATGGGGGTCGCACTCGGCGGGATTGCGACAGCCGACCCAGCCATTTCCGAAAATCCAGTCTTATTCGGTGCCGTCTTAGTTGGCACAATTGTTGGCTCACACGCACCCGATTTTGATACGGTACTTAAATTAAAAAGTAATGCCGTTTATTTAAGACATCACCGTGGGATTACTCATTCTATTCCTCTTGTCTTATTTTGGGGTTGGTTTATATCAGCCCTAATTTATGTCGCAGTTCCTAACTTAGATTACGGCATCCTCTATCGGTGGACGGCACTTGCTGTTGTTATCCACGTTTTCGTTGATATCTTTAACGCATACGGTACACAAGCATTACGACCGTTTTCTAATCGCTGGATTGCACTTGGTTTTATTAATACCTTTGATCCCATTATTTTTGTTGCGCATATCATTGGTTTCGTTTTATGGGGACTTGGGTTAGATCCAACTATCGTTTTCTTGTCGATATATTTTTTGTTAATTTTTTATTATATCAAACGTTATTTAGAGAAGAAAACAATGGTCAAGAAATTAACGTTATACTTTGGAAGCGTAGAAGGCGTGTATGCATCACCAACTATTAAACAAGGGATTTGGCGTTTAGCCATTACAACCGAAGACAGCTTTTATGTCGCTCGTTCTATCGGTGGCACAATTCAAATTGTCCATAAATATAATCGTGTTCCATTACCAAACAATCGGTTAATCGCCACCGCTAAAACAGATAAAAACGTGGCAGCATTCTTATCATTTTCTTCCGTTTATCGACATGAAATTACAGAGTATGATCACTATACTGAAGTGCGGTTTATTGACTTACGCTACCGAGCCAAAGATCATTATCCATTTGTCGCGGTCGTAAATATTTCAGGTAACCTTGATATTCTTAGTTCTTATACCGGTTGGGTCTTCTCAGAAGAGAAATTACAGGATAAGTTGCTGATTGAGGAATAGCTAAGCCACATACAAGCAATATGCATTTAACAAGCTTCAAAAAAGCAAAAGCTCCGTTGGGCTTTTGCTTTTATTTTTATATTTTTTTCAGCTATACTAGTCTTTGACTATAACTTTAAATTCCATACTATTCTCAGGTTACTTCTGATGAAATGAATACTTTGTAGAGGAGATAGAACATATGATTACAATGTTTGCTACCGATTTGGATGGCACATTACTAAAACAAAACCGCTATATTACGAAAGAGGATAAACAAGCTTTACAATACTTATATCATCAAGGCGTTGACATCACAATCGCAACAGGTCGTTCCGACCGTGAAGTACAGGCAGTCTTTAAAGAATTAGACATAACCGGACATCGCATCAGTCAAAATGGAACCTTTGCTTTTTCTAAAGATAATCAAGAAATTTACTCACACACCTTTTCAAATGATGTGAGCGTAAAGCTCTTTGACTTCCTTCACCGCCACGAATTTCCTTGCCTCATATCTAACTTTGATAATATTCACTATGCAAAAGATATGCCAGTAGTTCAGACATTACAACCTTTATTCAAAACCCCACTCGTTTTTGAGCCTGAATTAAAACAATCCTTACACCATGACTTTGCTACATCAAAATTCATGTTACTTGGAGATACAGAAGCACTATTAGCACTAGAGACAGAAATTAATCAACTCTTCCCACATGATATCTCTACTTTTCTATCAGCTCAACAATGTTTAGATGTTGTCCCTAAAGGTGCTGATAAAAGTCATGCATTACAAGCACTATTAAAGAGAACAAAAACAGATGTCCAGCAAACGGTATCAATTGGGGATAGTTTTAACGATACATCCATGCTGTCTTTTACCGGTTACAGTTATGCCATGCAAGAGGCACCTATCTTTATACGGTCTCACGCACAAAAAGTCGTTCGTCACGTTCACGAGGCCATTACTGATTTAATTGATTTAGATTTAGCATAAAAATAAAAACAAGCGAGAAAGCTAACCTTCACTCGCTTGTTTTTATTTTTTCATCGATAAATTGCTGAATAAGTTCCATAGGAAAACCTTTTTGATAAAGACTCATTTTCACATGCTGTATTAAGTCATAGCCGGTATATTTCCGCATCTTTTTCTTTAAAATTTTCTCTCCTTGTAAGTAACATGCTTGATACTCTTCTTCTTCGGGTAATTTTTCTAAACTTTCTTCGATCGCTATTTGAATTGCATCATTTGAAAAACCTTTTTGCATTAGCTGTTGTTTAAGCTTTAATTTAAATAACTTGTGTGATTGCTTTTTTTGTTTAGTATGTTGTTTCCCGATCCATTTAGCTACCTTTTCAATCTCATCGGTTTCTTTATAAAATGAAAGGCCGTAAAGTCGGTCTTTTTCTTTTATTCCTTTTTCCTTTAGCTCTCTTTCAATAACCCTTGGACCTTTCATTGTTGTTTGCTTTTTAGTTAAAACAAACGCCTCACTAAAAACTTTTTCATTCAATAGATTTTCTTTATATAATCTTGCAATGACAACATCAATTTGTTCTGGGTCGTAATCAGCTTTAGCTAAACGATCTCTGACTTCTAGCTCAGACCGCATTCGCTGCGCAAGATAATAAATTGCTTTATTAAATGCTTTATTTGTGTCATCTTTTCGTTTTAACTCATTTATCTTCACATCATCAAGCGTTAACCCTTTACGAAGACCTTCTGTAATCAGTGTATCCTCTCCTACACTAAAAGCATACTCATCTTTACCACTGGGGCCTTTAAAGAAAATATTATAACGATCTGTGCGTTTTTTTTGAATGGATATCTTTGATATTTCCAGCAAATGATCACCTCCACCATTTAATAACCACTATAAGTGTAGCATATTTTAGTGGGAGCCACACTTCCATTAACGATGATAGGCTTTTAGTTTAAGTTTAGCTTCCTCATAACGCGTTAGCGGATCCTCACTAAAGCCATAGCCATGCGGCAAGTTAATCGCTAGACATTGTTGGACAATTTTCCAAACACTTTCTTTTGTCTCAACTTCTAAATGAAATTCAATCGTGTCGTAGTTTACTTGATACTTTTCTACTCGAACACAACCATCCACATTAAAATCTGTTTGGAGAAACTTGGATTTTTCTATTTGTTCACGATCAAACAATAAACACGTCTTCATATTCCCACCACTCATCTGTTCTTTTTAAGAACATTATATATTTTTATCTTCATAAGAACAAGAGAAGTCGTAGGTATATGTCTAAAACATGATAGGATGAGCACATACCATAATGATTTCTATTAGAAAACGAGTGTGAGAACTATGCCTTTGCAACAATTACCTCATAATTTAAGACATTACCGACAAAAACATCAATTTACTCAGCAACAACTCGCTGACTTGTTAAAAGTTTCACGTTCTGTTGTAGCAAAATGGGAAAATGGACATGTGCTTCCCGACTTAATAATAGCCGTGAAATTAAGTAATATTTTTCAAATAACTTTGGACGCACTTGTAGGTGAAGCGCCTGAAACAACGTTTGTGCTAAGTGATTTTCAAGCCCACTACCAGAATGCCTTCGAAGATTATGCTGATGCATCAGTGCATCAGTTGATAGACTTTTTATTAAAAAACAAACCACTTCAAGCCCAACTAAACCTTTACAGGTCTTTGCCTGTTAAACAACAAAAGACAATTGATCGCTTTTTGCTTACAGCAATCGAAGAATTAAAAAAATATTAAAACGAGGAGCTACTTAACGTATTAAATAGCTCCTCGTTTTTGTATATGTAACAACCATAGCTATCATTTTAACTTAGCCACGGTCTTTTTTTCATCTTTTACTACGTAACGACAACTTTTTCCGCCTTTAGCAATGCAACTTACACGTTCGACATTTTCCGTTCCTAAGACCTCTTTAAACAATTTCAATTCGCACTCGCATGGTTTATCATACTCACCAGCAATGGCTGAAATTGGACAATTAAATTGTTCAAAAGTAACTTGCACATCGTCTTCAGATTCAGAGGACTCCTCTTCAACTAATTCAGCCATATAGCCACTATCTTCTTGGACATCAACCAATTGTTGAACTCGTTCTATTAACGGATCATCTTGATAGATTTTCCGTAAATACTTTTTGCGCATCCGTTGTTCACGATTCTCAAACAGTGCATCAATCGCTTCAAGACCTATTGAAGCTTTTATATCGTGCAAAATCTCGACAGCAATCTGGTCATAATTATTAGGAAAAAGATCGTTTCCTGCTTTTGTAAGTTGATAAAAGATTACTGGTCGTCCCATCGGTTGCCGCACCGTGCGTGACGAAATCAGTCCCTCGCCCTCTAATTTGATCAAATGTTTTCTTACTGCCATCTCTGTTATGTCTAGATGTCCCTTTAAACCACTGACTGATAATTCTTGTTTCTTTTTTAATAATTCCAAAACAGATTGTCTCGTTGATTTATTTTTAACCATATTCAACACCTACCCTTATGACTATAGTAACGAAAAAAGTTTGTGAAGTAAATAACAAACTTTCATTTTTTTAATTTTTATCTATTAAAGTTTGTTATGTTATTATACCATAACGTGATGAGCAGATTAAATGACACCTTTGATCCGTTGCTTTATAATATACAGTTCAGTATAGCATAATAATAGGGGTGTGGGTACTATCGGTATTATCATTGTAGAAATATGTGAAAGTAATTTACTGAGTACAATTGAAACAGAAGGTCTTCTTGAAGACGAATACCTTGAAGTTTCCGTTATCACAAGTAGCTGCTTATCTTTTTGTGGTTTATGCCGCTTACGACCATTCGCACTGGTCAACGGTAAAAGAATTAAAGGGAAAGACGTTGATGATGCCTTAAATAATATCCGTGCGGCTATTGAAGAAGAGCTTAACTTTTATAACGCCTAACAGTCACAGACAATATGTGGCCTAACATATTACCGCCCCGTCAAGGTGAATACCTTAATGGGGCGGTTTTTCCTATCTAATATTGATTTACTTTATTTTAAATTGACGAATCATTTCATTTAAAGTTTCTGCTGATTCCAGTAAAACTGTAGCACCGTCTGCGACACCCTCCATTGAAGATGACGCTTCCTCTGCAGAGGCAGAAGTTTGTTCAACACCTGCTGCTGATTCCTCAGAAATCGATGCAATCTCTTGCACCGATCCATTTACTTGTTCTGATTCATCCGCAAGAACTTGTAAACCATTCATCACTGTTTTAACGTGTGAAGTCATCTCGTCAATCGCTTGTTCAATTGATTTGAAACGCTCACCTGTTTTAGTAATATCAACTTTACCTTGTTCTACTTCGTCATTACCATGGGACAGGGCTTCTGATACAGTTTTTGATTCTGTTTGAATCGTCTGTACGATTGAAGTAATATCACCAATCGAATGATTAACTTGTTCAGCTAATTTTCTTACCTCGTCAGCTACAACCGCAAAACCTTTGCCATGTTCACCTGCGCGAGCCGCTTCAATCGCTGCATTAAGCGCCAGAAGATTAGTTTGATCAGCAATATCTTTAATCACATTAACTAATTTTGAGATTTCTTTTGACTGCTTATCAAGACCTTTTACTTTTGTGACAGCCTCTTTCACAATCGAATCAATCACTGTCATCTGACTGATTGACTTTTGCATAAAGGTATTACCGGCTTGAGTTTCTTCTAAAACAACATTGGATGATTGGTTGATTGTTTCACTGCTTTTACTAATAGAGGTGATTCTATCACTAAACGCCTTCATAGTCTCAGCTAGATCACCAGCATAAGTTGCTTGTGATTCTGTCCCTGTTGCAAGCTCTTCCATTGTAATTGCGATTTGTTCTGTCCCAATTTTCACATCTTGTGCTGATTGGTTTAAAGCAATACTACTATCCTTTACTCCCACAGACGTTTCATCAATCTTGTTGATCATCGTTAAGAGTTGTTTTTGCATACCATTAATTGATGCACTCAAACGACCAATTTCATCACGACCTTGATACTGAATTGGCTCTTGTGTCAAGTCGCCTGAAGCAATCGTATCACTTGCTTTTACAACATGGTTAAGGTGCTTCGAAATGTAGCGACTAATAAGTAACACTAAGATAACACCAATGATTAATGATCCCACCATAGATGTAAGCAGTAAAATCAGCGAGGCTTGCTGTGATTCATCGGCCTTTCTCACCGTCTCGTCACGGTCTTCGATAATTAAATCTTTCAAGTATTGTAAGTACAGCGAAGTTGTATTGGTTGCACTACTAAAACGGTTACTATAAAGACGGCGAATCTCTTCCGATGCGCCAACATTTTCAATCACATCACCATAAAAAGTTTCATCTAAGATATCATTATTTTTTGCGACTTCATCATATAATGACTGTTGATTTTCAGTTGTAATCGTTCCTTGTAAATATTCTAATAGTTCATCGACGCGAGCTTTTTTGGTTTCATAATCGGTTAAGTACGTTTCAGTTCCAAACTGTAAATAGTTCATTGCTGATAAACCTTTTGATTGAACGTGCTGACTTAATTCAGTCGTTAGTACCGCACGGTTCCCTTGGTCTTCGACCTCATCTAAATCATTACCGAGTCCCATGATAGCTTGTGTAACTAAAAAGGTTGAAATGGACAATAATGCAAAAATAAAGATAATAACAAAACCATATTTCCAACCAATTGAAACATTATGTAAACTGATTTTTCTCACCTTTGATTTATGTGATTGTTTAACACCTGTTAGTTTTTTCTTATTTTGTTCCTTACCTTTTGGACGCTTTTCTTTTTTTACCTTTTTCTCCTTGACTTCTTTCAATTCTTTTGGCCTTTTCTTTTTAAATAATCCCATTCTACTTCCTCCTTTTTAAACGCTTACATTTCCTTTCAAGGTAAATTCATCAGGTGAGCTAGCCTCTCCTATCTATTATTATCGGCAAAGAATGACAACTCTTAAGTGTATTTTACTATATTTTTAAAAACGTTAAGCCTATTGGAGGATATAGAGAGAACACACTTTTACGTCAAAAGGAAAAACCCATTATATTGACATAGTTTTTCCTTTTACATTAAGGCTCATTTAAAATGTCTAACCTTATGTTCCTGTTAGCTTATTCAAAAACGGTGATATCTTGTACCTATTCACCTGAATCTTTCTGGTCTGTTTATTTATCTTTACTCGCTTCACGCTGCTCTAAATCCTCTGTTTTTTCTAAAATATTAGCTTTAGCGTGTGCTTTTTTACTAAGTGATTTGACTCTTTCAATAATTTGTTGCTCCCGCTTTCGATCCTCAATCCCCTCAAGGCCATAACGGACACAATCACGTTCATTCTTCTTCCACGCGACCTTTCCTAACATCTCAATCATCTCTCCATCTAATTCAAAGGTGACTTCAACATAGAATTCTTTTTTGGATGTAGGTATATCCAACTTTGTCTTAAATTGCATGCCTCTTGGACTAAGATCAATAACTTTTAACATACCTGGGTCTGTTCGGATAACTTTATCTTTATCCTCATGATTTAAAATAATCGCAAACTTTCCATCTATCGGTTCGTTAAATAAATATCTAAATGGCTCTTTTCTTTTGTAGCGCATCGCTCAACCCGCTCCTCTAGTGAAAATACTAACATTTTTTTAACTTTAATTTATATCGGCTATTTTATTGATGAGTTAAGCATAGTTTACCATCTTTATCTAAAGCAGCCACTATATATTCTTGGTCCTCTTCAAAAGTGTGTGTCCATCCCCCTACTTTAATAACCGTCCCTTCATACACTTTTCGAATCCGTATTTTTCCCTCTATTGAGGTTTTGATTAGTGTCCTTAAACCATTTGGCCACCAACTTCATGTAAGTCGCAGCCTTTTTTTGCAAATAGTTCACCATCACAGGCAATTCCTTTCACCGTCATAAAGACTTTGGCTTTGATTGTTGAGTTAATACACGAACGCCCGAGGACTATAATATCCCCTGCTGAAACCAATCAGCTATTAAGCGTATTCTTTAAGAAGAGATCTGTTTCTTTATCGCATTAAGGCGAGAAGACACCTTCCTCAAACATTCGTGAGAATGTTAGGTGGGGGTAGTTCAATGTTTTGCATTGCACTTGAATCAATTAGACTTTTCATTTGATACAGTAATCGTTTAAATATATCCATTGACACATCGATTTGTGGAATTTTAAAAAATATTTTCTTAAGCGCGTCACATACTTCTTCCCATTCTTCATCAATTAAATATTTCTTCTCTTTAGTCACTAATTGATTAAAGTACTGAATTTCTTTTGATAACGTTTTAAACCGCTTCTTTTTCACTATTGAACTACCACAAAATAGAGAAAGGTTATTTGGCTCGATCTTATTTAAACTTAAAAGTTTAAATAATACTTCCTACTCATAGACACGAACAAACTTTAACGATATAATACTAAATGTAGTGCAATTATAAAAATAATAATACTATATATAGTATTTAGTTACTTTTAAATTTCAAGAAAAACTATGTCAAGTCATTTAGAGAGGAAGAAAACTATGATAGATACACTTGAACAACTTCAACAAGAACTTACATACTTAGAAGCACGATACAATATTAATCTCGAACAACTTAATCAAAAAATCAAGGTCGCGACAAGCCAGCATAAGGATGAAAATGAAGCGGCTTTATTTTATGCACTCAATCAAATTGATATCGATGCACCAAACTGGTCATTTATTGCAAGCCATTTTTTAAAGAAACAATTATATCAAGAAGCCAGTCGTAACCGGCAGCATAACGATCCTACCAGTTATCCTGATTTTTATCAACTTATTGTCACACTTACAGACAAAGGTATTTATTCTGATGCGCTGCTGAGTCACTATTCAAAACCAGCTATCGTTGAATTGGGCCAAGCGATAGATCCTAAAAAAGACGAACTGTTTAACTATATTGGTCTATTCTTGTTACAAGATCGTTACCTTGCGAGAAATCACAAAAAAGAATTATTTGAATTACCTCAAGAACGGCTAATGGTCATTGCGATGACTTTGATGCAACACGAACCGAAAGCCAAACGCCTCGCGCTTGTTAAAGAGGCTTACTGGGCACTATCTAATCTCTATATGACTGTCGCTACACCGACATTATCAAATGCAGGCAAAAGCTACGGGCAATTGTCGAGTTGTTTTATCGACACCGTCGATGATTCGTTAGACGGTATTTATATGAACAATTGGGATGTGGCACGTCTTAGTAAAGACGGCGGGGGCATTGGTGTATATTATGGTAAAGTTCGAGCACTCGGCTCTGATATTAAAAAATTCAAGGGGCATTCTAGCGGTGTGATTCCTTGGATTAAATTATTAAATGATACAGCGGTAAGTGTTGATCAACTCGGCCAACGCCAAGGTGCAGTCAGCATTTACTTAGATGTGTTTCATAAAGATATCATGAACGGATTTTTAGATTTAAAAACGAATAATGGCGATGAGCGCCGGAAGGCGCATGATATTTTCACTGGCGTCAGCATTCCTGACTTATTTATGGAGCAGTTAGAAAAAATCGATGAGGCAGGACGAAGTATTGGTGAGTGGCATACCTTCTGTCCCCATGAAGTCAAGCAAGTGATGGGTTGGAAAGATGAGAACGGACAAGCACTTGGCTTAGAAGATTTTTACGATGAAGCCGATAAAAAGTATTTTACTGAGAAATACCATGAAGCAATCAATCACCCACTTCTATCACGTAAAACATACCGGGCAATGGATATTATGGCTCGGATAATGATGGCACAACTTGAAACAGGCACTCCTTATATGTTTTACCGGGATGAAGTCAACCGAAAAAATGCCAATAAACATGTCCACGGACGTGGGCGAACCAGTATTTTCTCAAGTAATCTGTGCACAGAAATCACCCAAAATATGTCGGCAACAACGATTATAAAAGAGTACATTGATGATGAGGGCAATAGTGTTATTGTGAGAAAGCCTGGTGAATTCGTTGTTTGTAACCTTTCATCGATTAACCTTGCCCGCGCTGTAACTGATGATGTGTTAGCACGGCTTGTTCCTATTCAAGTACGGATGCTTGATAATGTGATTGACTTAAATACGATTACCGTTGCCCAAGCTAACTTAACCAATCAAACATATCGAGCAATTGGCCTTGGCACATATGGCTGGCATCACTTGCTTGCCCTTGAGAATATTTACTGGGAATCAGACGATGCAAGTGACTATGCTGATAAACTCTATGAAGAGATTGGTTATTTAACTTTACAAGCGTCGATGAACTTAGCTAAAGAGAAGTCACCCTACGCTAAATTTAAAGGCTCTGAGTTTGATAACGGAAACTACTTCAAAGACCGCAACTATGAAAGTGAACGTTGGCTTCAATTACAACGAGCGATTCAAACACATGGACTACGAAACGGGTATTTAATGGCGGTTGCGCCCAACAGTTCAACAGCTAAAATAGGCGGGTCTACCGATGGAATTGATCCCATTTATGCACTCATGTATGCAGAAGAAAAGAAAAACTTTAAATTCAAAGTCACTGTCCCAGATTTAACGCCGAAGACGTATCCCTATTATTTAAAAGCACGCCATGAACTCGACCAACAAAAGAGTATCGAACAAAATGCTAAAAGACAACGCCATATCGATCAAGGTATCAGCTTTAATTTATATGTCCGTCATGATATTAAGGCAAAAGAACTACTTGACCTACACTTAGCCAGCTACCATAATAAATTAAAAACAACGTACTATGTACGCTCGACGTCACAAGCAGAAATTAATGAATGTGTCGCTTGTCATAGCTAGGAGGCAAATGAATGATTGAACAACCATTGAAAAAAATACCGTTACTGAATCCACAACACCCAAATAAATCAACCGGCATTATTAACGGTCAAACGTCTGGCATTCTTAATTGGAATGACTTACGCTACCCACAAATGTACGACCTTTATCAAACATTGTTATCAAACTTTTGGAAAGCGCATGAAATTAATATGCAAGATGATGTTAAGGCGTGGGATCAGTTAACAGCTATAGAAAAAGATGTCTTTTTACGAATCAATACCCAGCTCGCGGCTCTAGATAGTTTACAAACACCGACGATGTCAGAGGTGATGAACTATGTCACCGACTCAAGTTTTAAAGCGATTTTTGCGGTGATTAGTCAACAAGAGGCGGTGCACAATGAATCGTATTCTTACATCTTAAGCTCACTCATTCCAACAGATGAACAGAATGCACGATTTAATGAGGCAAAGAGCGATCCAATCGTAAATAAACGCAATCAATTTATTTTAGATTATTATCAACAGTTTAAAGATAATCCGACACCACTTAATTTATTTAAATTAGCGATTAGCTCAATTAATTTAGAAGGAATCTACTTTTACAGTGGTTTTGCATTCTTTTATCATTTAGCCACACATCAAAAGATGTTGAAAACAAGTACGATGATTTCATATATCCAGCGTGATGAGATGCAGCATGCCTATTTTATCTCGCAGTTTGTTAGAATTCTAATGTCAGAACAGCCTGAATTAAACAGTGATGCTAACATTCAATTTATTTATGACTCGATTAAACAAGCGGTAGAACTTGAAAAAGAGTGGGCAGCCGTCATTTTAAAAGATATTGAAGGGATTGATCTTAACGAATTCTATCTTTACCTTGAATATCTTGCGAATAAACGCTTTAGACAACTTGGGTTAGACAACGGTTATCCTGAACGTGACAATCCTATGCCATGGATTCATGTATTTAGCGATGAGATGATGAATGAGACAAAGTCTGATTTCTTTGAACAAAAGTCGCGTACGTACACAAAAGTATCCTCATCTAATGGCTTCGATGAATTGTAGGTGAGATGAATGCATGCCTGTCTCATTTACACCTCCATCACCGGGAATACACAAGCCGTGATGGAGAATATTAACGATGCCTTAGCACAGCTTGATATTACACCACAACTCATTCACGTGCGTGATTTAGATTTTGAGATGCTATCACACTACGATTACCTCATTATTGGAACATATACATTCGGTAATGGTGATATTCCTAAAGAAATGATGCCACTGTATCACTATCTTTCTCAAACCGACTTAACACACGTCCGAAGCGCTATTGTTGGGACGGGTGACCGATTCTATCCTTATTTTTGCGGTGCGGTCGATCGTTTCGTTGCACCAATGCAGCAACGGACCGATTTACGCGTAACATTAAAAGTCGAACTTTACCCAGAGCAAAAAGATCGCGACAAGATTCCGCGATTGATTGCGTCCTTAACAAGATAAGTCAGGGTAGAAAATGCCATGGAGGCAATGACTGGTCATCACATGAAACGCAAACAAGCGCCCAACGGCATCTTCATTGCCATTGGGCGCTTGTTTATCCTGTTAATATATCAACCGATTGTCTAGTCATTTGTTAAACCAAATTGAGCCGCATACAGCTCACTGTAAGCACCTTTTTTAGCTAATAATGCCTCATGTGAACCCGTTTCCTTAATACCTTCTTCTGTCACTACAACGATTTTATCAGCATCTTTAATCGTTGCTAGGCGGTGAGCGATGACAAGCGTTGTCCGACCTTTCGATAACCGGTTAAGCGCTTTTTGAATTTTCATTTCTGTTTCAGTATCAAGTGCTGACGTTGCCTCATCAAGGATTAAAATCGCTGGGTTTTTTAGAAACATCCGTGCGATGGATAAGCGTTGTTTTTGTCCACCCGATAGCTTTACGCCTCGTTCACCAATCACAGTATCTAGCCCTTGAGGTTGGTTTAAGATGAATGTATCGAGCCGTGCTTGTTTAGCCGCTTCTAATATTTCCACATCAGTTGCATCAAGCTTACCATAGGCAATGTTTTCTCTAACCGTCCCAGAGAATAAAAAGACATCTTGTTGAACAACACCAATACTTTCACGTAAATAGTGCTGTTTCACATCACGAATGTCAACGCCACCGACGGTTATGGATCCATTAGTCACTTCATAAAACCGCGGCAGTAAATTACACAACGTCGTCTTTCCTGCGCCTGTCGGTCCGACGAAGGCTACTGTTTCTCCTTGTTTAATCGATAAATTAATTCTACTGAGAACATCTTGGTCTTTAGTGTAGCCAAAACTCACATCTTTATAAATAATATCACCCTTAACATGAGTCTTTCGAGCATTGGCTCGGTCTTTAATTGTTGGCTCCGTGTCAAGGACATCTGTGTAACGTTTAAATCCAGCAAATCCTTTCGGATAACTCTCAATCACTGCATTAATTTTTTGGATTGGACCAATTAAAATATTCGTGAGTAAAATGAAAGCGATAAATTCTCCCTGTGATAAAGAACTATCAATGACAAAATAAGATCCAAACATTAACGTCGATAGGGTGATTAGTCGCATCAGTAAATAGTTAACCGTCACATTCTGCGCCATAATTTTGTATGATGATAACTTTGTCACGCGGTAATCCATATTATTTTCTTGAAATTTATCCGATTCATACGCTTCATTAGCAAATGCCTTAACGACTCGGATCCCACCAATACTATCTTCCACTCTCGCATTAATATTGGCGACATCTTGAAACATACGGCGAAATGTTTTGGTCATCTTTTTGTTAAAATGAATCGCAAAAACAACGATAAGCGGTACAACAGTAAAAATAATCAGCGCTAACTCGACATCAATCGTTAACATAATCCATAACGAGCCAATGAGCGTCATCACAGCGACAAAGACGTCTTCTGGCCCGTGGTGAGCTACTTCACCAATCTCCTCTAAATCTTTCGTTAACCGTGAAATAGAGTGACCTGTTTTCGCATTATCAAAGTAACCAAATGACAACGACTGCAGATGTTCAAATAATTTCCGGCGCATCGTTGTTTCAATATTAATTCCTAACATATGCCCCCAATAGGTGACCACAAAATGTAGGAATGTATTAAGCAAATAAATCATCAGTAACACAAACGCCGCTAACATGATAATAGAAAAATTTTCGCTCGGAAGTAATTCATCGATAATATAATTCACCGCCAGTGGAAAGGCAAGTTCGAGCAAACCTACCAATACAGCAGCCGAAAAATCTAACATAAATAGACCTTTATACGGCTTATAATAACTAAAAAATCGTCGTAACATCTAAAAATCCCCTCTCTTTATGTATGCCCCTCTCGTCACAACGCTTTCTTATGACTGAGAAACGCTTTAAAATTAAAACGTGTATGTGATACAATCTCAAATTATATCATAAGTCAAGGGATGAGACTGATAAAAAGCTCGAGTGGACTTTCAACAAAAGGTTACACAGATTGTAAGTTTTTGTTATACTTGTATATGTGAAAATAAAAACAAAAGGAGGATTTTTATGACGAATAAACGTTGGGTGGCAATTGGCTTATCTATTATCGTGCTAATTGTATCACTTATTTTACCCGCTGCTGCATCTATATTTATGGCTGATGAGGAAGACAACGAAGATAAAGCCACGGATTTCTTCACTGCCTTCATTGACGATGCTCAGGCCGAAACTGTTGTGAGAGAGGGGGATGGTTTTAATCGGATTGCTTTAATCGATGTTCAAGGTGAGATGATTAATCAACAAGCAGCACCATTTGCTCAAGGGGGTTATAACCATACTTTACTCTTAGACCAACTGGAACAAATAAAAACAGATGATACGGTAAAAGCCATTCTTCTGCGCGTTAACACACCTGGTGGGGGCGTGTACGAAAGTGCGGAACTCACTGATAAAATCAAAGAAGTAAAAGAGGCCCGCGACATTCCTGTCTATACAGTCATGGAAAGTATGGCTGCGAGTGGTGGCTATTACATATCAGCGCAATCAGAAAAGATCTTTGCGACCAAAGAGACCTTAACTGGATCAATTGGTGTCATTATGCAAGGTTTTAATGTGTCTGGTTTACTTGATAAGTTAGGCATTGAAGATACAACGATTAAAAGCGGTGATTTAAAAGACTTAGGTTCTACCACCCGCCCAAATACAGAAGAAGAAATTGCCGTCTTACAAGAGCTTGTTGATGGCATGTATGAGCGTTTCGTAAGTGAGATTATTACAGGACGCGATATGTCACGTGAGCAAGTACTCGATTTAGCAGACGGACGTATTTATAGTGGGGCTCAGGCTGAAACTCTTGGGCTTGTGGATGAAATTGGTTACTTTGATGATGCTTTAGCAACACTTGAAGCTGATTTTGATTTATCTGGTGCCGAAGTCTTTCAATATGAAGGTTCATCTTTAACCATGTTCGATCAATTTTTCCTATCAATGAAACAACTGTTACCTCAAGCGGAATCAACACCTCTAAATTCGATTGGACAGACAGAGGAAGCCCCAACATTTAAGTACCTTTATAGGGGGCTGTAATATGATTAAGCGATTTAATGATTATCCGGATTATTTTTATGCAGGATTTTTCATTCGATTATTTGCTTTTACTGTTGATGTGATCTTGATCGGTTCACTTTCTCGTTTATTCTTATTCTTTTTAGATGATAGTTTGGTGAAAACGGTGTTATCACTTAGTATTTACTTGCTGTATTTCATTCTTATGACGAAATTTACTAATGGTCAAACACTAGGTAAAATGATTTTCGGTATTCGAGTGATTGCGATCAATGAAGAAAAGCTCAGCTGGACAACCGTCCTTGTGCGTGAAGGTTTTGGCCGTTACTTACAAAAAGTACTTTGGATTATGTATAGTCTAACGATTTTTACTCGTTACAAACAACATGTTGTCGACCTCTTAACAGACACCTCTGTTGTAACAGAAAATTACTTAAGATTGCTTAAATCAACGACTGAATTAAAAAAAGAAACGATGCATGAAGAAATAATTCCAACGGTCTAAGGACACAAAAAAAAATAGACAAAAAGGTCCCATGCTTTTAATGCTAAGCATAGGACCTTTTCTAACTTCATAATACATTAAAATAAAACTTAACGAACTACCTCTAAAGCAACTGGAATGAAGGCCTCGACTTCTTCATCATTTGATAAAGCTACTGCCGCATCAATGGCTTCTTGACCAATTAATAACGGACGTTGCGCAATGGTACCACTTAAACGACCTTCCTCAACAGCTTTCACCGCATCATCTGTCGCATCAAATCCAATAATCACCAAGTCACTTAAACCAGCTGCCTCTGCTGCCTCAATCGCACCTAAAGCCATTTCATCATTGTGAGCAAACACCCCTTTAATATCCGATTCGCTCTGAAGGATATTTTCCATCACCGTTAATCCTTCTGCCCGGTTAAAGTTTGCTGTTTGTTTTGTAACAACGTCTAACTGTTCATCTGCGACTGTGTTAAAACCTTCACCACGTTCACGTGCTGCTGATGATCCTGGAATACCTTCCAGTTCTGCTACTTGACTACCTTCACCAACAAGTTCAACCATTAATTCGCCGGCGAGTTTGCCACCCTCCACATTATCACTTGCCACGTGGACCGCTACATCGCCACCTTCAGAAACACGGTCGACAGTAATGACTGGAATGCCGGCTTGATTAGCCGATTCAACAGCGGTACCAACTGATGCTGAATCAGTCGGATTAATCATAATAATATCAACATCTTGTTGAATGAGGTCTTCAACATCATTGATTTGTTTAGACACATCATCTTCTGCATCAATGACTCTAATACTAGCTCCGCGCGCTTCAGCTTGAGCTTCTGCCCCTTCAGCTAGCGTTACAAAAAACGGGTTGTTAAGGGTTGAAATAGAGAAACCAATCGTCATTGTATCATCACTATCAGTCGATGACTCATCTGATTCTGAACCAGGGGCATCAAGCGAACACGCACTCATAACAATAAGACCAATCAGTAACATGAGAAACATTTTCATTTTTTTCATTTGACTCACTCCATTTTCTTTTTAATATTTATTCGACAGCACGCGGCTGTTTGAACCACTTTTTACGTTTACTTTTTACGGTCAACAAGTACCGCTAAGAGAATGACGCTACCTTTTACTACCTGCTGAAAGGTTGAACTGACACCAAGTAAATTCAAACCATTATTTAATACACCGATGATTAAGACACCGATGAGCGTTCCAACAATCTTACCTTTACCACCAGACAGGCTTGTTCCACCTAATACAACAGCTGCAATGGCATCTAATTCGTATGATTCACCAGCCGTTGGCTGGGCTGAACTTAAACGTGAGGTTAAAATCATTCCAGCGACACTTGAGAGAAAACCAATTAAACTATACGCGAAAATTTTAACACGATCTGAGTGTATACCAGATAAAATAGCTGCTTCTTCATTACCGCCAACAGCATAAATACGTCGACCAAGTGTCGTTTTCTTTAAGACGAGAAACAAGATGATAAACACAATTCCTACTAAAACAACTGGAACCGGTATGCCAAATAAATATCCCTTGCCAATCATTTGGAAGAATGTAGAATCACCTAAACCTGAGATTGGACGACGATCCGTGACAACAAGTGTCAATCCTCTAAAGATTGTCATAGTCGCTAATGTGGCGATGAACGGTGCTACATGACCTTTCGCAATGACAATCCCATTAATCGCACCGAGTATTGCACCTGATATTAACCCAGCTAATACGGCTAGTATAGGATCGAGACCGCTTGCAAGTAATGACGCAGATACAGCACTTGACAAAGCTAGTGTTGAGCCGACGGATAAGTCGATTCCGCCTGTTAGAATAACAAACGTCATCCCAAAGGCAATCATCGCATTAATCGATACTTGTCGAAAGACATTCAATAAGTTACCTGCAGATAAGAATCCTGGATCAATGATACTAATAATCACCACGATAATAAGTAATCCAACCAGTGGACCAAGTTGGGCGACTAAATGGGGGATCCGTTTATTTTTTAACATGTTTATCTCCTCCTGTTGCATAATGCATGATTGTCTCTTCTGTTAAGTTATCTCGATTTAATATGGTCATTAACTGTCCTTCACTCATAACGGCCACACGGTCACTCATTCCAATAATTTCTGGTAATTCAGATGAGACCATTATAATCGCTACGCCCTGTTTAGCGAGGTCACACATAATCGTATAGATTTCTTTTTTTGAACCAACATCAACCCCGCGCGTTGGCTCATCTAGTATAAGAACATCTGGACGGGTGCCTAACCATTTGCCTAAAACCACTTTTTGTTGATTACCACCACTGAGTGATTTAGCTAATTGATGTTCGCCCGTTACTTTAATATTGAGTGCTTGTTGCATTTCTTCATATAATTCAGTTGACTTTTTATCATTCATCCACCCATTACGTGATAACGCTTTCAAGTTAGCTAAATTTAAATTATCTCCAACAGAAAAATCAACAATTAAGCCTTTTGATTTTCGATCTTCTGAAATAAATCCAATACTGCGTTTAATAGCATCTGATGGGTGATTGATATCGACAATTTTTCCGTCTAATATCACGTTACCAGCTGTCTTTTTACGATAACCGAAGATTGTTTCTACAACCTCAGACCGACCAGCTCCCATAAGGCCAGACACACCGAGTATTTCTCCACTCCTCACTTCGAAGGAAATATCGTTAAATAATCCCGTTAATGATAAGTTTTCTATTTTTAATTTTACTTCTTTTGCTTGATGGGTTCGATCAGGATAGCGATTACCTAACTCGCGTCCTACCATCATACTCACAATCTCATCAAACGTGGTTTGTTTAATGAATCGTGTGCCAATAGAGACACCGTCTCTTAAAACGGTAATACGATCACAGATAGCGAAAATCTCTTCCATTCGGTGAGAGATATACACAAATGATACCCCTTGTTTTTTCAAACGCTGGATGACTGCAAACAGCGTGTCGATTTCTCGATCAGTAAGAGCAGCTGTTGGCTCATCCATAATGATGACTTCTGCTTTTGTCATTAATGCTTTAGCTATCTCTAATATTTGTTGCTTTCCAACAGACAAATCTTTCGCCAATGTGTGGGGTGCGACATCAAGTCCTAATTGACTAAGTTGCTTTTTCGTCTCTTGTTCCATTGCTTTTGTATTCATCCAACCAAATTTATAGGTAAGTTCTTTTCCTAAGAATAAATTCTCTTGAACTGTTAGTTCAGGTAGGATGTTTAGCTCTTGGTGAATAACAACAATCCCATCTTCTTCTGCCTCATCAGGATGTGTATACGTGACATCATTACTCTTCACTTTAATTTGACCAGCATCACGCTTATAAATTCCAGAAAGAATCTTCATTAATGTCGATTTACCTGCACCATTTTCACCCATAAGCGCATGAATTTCACCAGGTTCAACCGTAAAGTTCACACCATTAAGTACTTTATTAGCACTGAATGATTTAGTAATCCCGTACATTTCAATCATGTTCCTTACCTCCTTTTCTTGCCCTTAAAAGATGACACCTGATTGTAAAATAACATTAGCATAAGGCGTCGCTTCCCCTGTCCGAATAATGACTTTGGCCTGTTTTGTTTGTGTTTTAAAAGCTTCATGTGTGAGATAACTAATTGGAATATCACGTGAGCTTAAACGCGTTTCGATTATTTGATTATTAGCTTTTATCTCTTTTGCAAGTATCATCTGTTCGACAGCCATGTCGTTAAGTACTTCCTCAACAACGGATAAAAAAGACGGATCCCCGAGTTTTAATGTGAGGTCAATACAGCGGACACCATCTGGAATCGGTAAACCACAATCAGCAATCACGATTTGATCCGTGTGCCCAAGATGGCTTAATACACTTGCGATGTCTCGATTTAATATACCATGCTTTTTCATATCTATTGACCACCCTTTTTCATTAATTCAATCACTTCACTGCGGCTTGGCATACCGCCTTGTGCTCCGAATTTCCGGACGGATAAAGCGGCCGCTGCGTTGGCAAATATAATGGCCTCTTTTAATGAGTGATTTTCCGCTAAATAAACAGCTAAAGCCCCGTTAAACGTATCTCCTGCTCCTGTCGTATCTTCAACGGTAACATTAAAACCCGGTACATGTTGAACTTTGCCGTTCTGAAAATACCTTACCCCTTGTTTACCCTCAGTTACAATCAATTTTTCTTTCCCAACATCTAAGGATGTGACTTCTGTTTCATTTGGTGTGACATAGGTTACTTGTTTGAGTACGTCATCTGGAACTTCTTGAATCGGTGCCGGGTTTAAAATGACGGGAATGTTATGTCGATAACAATAACCGGTTACATATTCAATCGTCTTTAACGGTATTTCAAGTTGCAAGACAACAATGTTACTCTGGTCGATCACGTCTAAATATTTTTCTACATATGTTGGTGTAACATAATCGTTTGCTCCTGGCGTTACGATAATTCGATTATCACCGTCTGATACAAGAATAGTCGCAACACCGGAAGGTACATCTGTAACCGGTTCCACATAATCGGTTAAAACGCCTTCTCGTTGAAGATTTTCTATTAACACTTTACCAAAAGGATCATCCCCCACACAACCAATCATAGTCACATCAGCTCCGAGTCGAGCCGCTGCAACCGCTTGATTTGCGCCTTTACCTCCTGGGACAGTATTAAACCCTGTTCCCATCATTGTTTCGCCTTGATGCGGTATCCGATCCGACGTAGTTACCATATCTAAATTAATACTTCCAATCACCGTAACTTGTTTTTGTTTCATTTCATTCACCTCTTGTTGTTTCTCTTATTTTTAGCTCGGTTTCTAGTACAAAATGTAATTCTTCTAAAGGTTTCTTTTCTATTTGTTTAATCAATAGTCTACAAGCTAATGTGCCCATTTTATAAATGGATTGACTAATCGTTGTTAAGCTCGGGATTAACATCTCACCTAACGGAATACCATCAAAACCAATGATTTGTATATCTTCAGGTACATGTAAACCTAGAGATTGCGTAGCTTTTAAAGCCCCTACAGCCATGACATCACTACTCGTAAAAATCCCATCGATTTCAGGATATTCATTTAAAATCTTTAAGATTTTTTGCTTTGATTCATCAATATCAAATGCACTTTCAACAATTTCATGCCGTGTCTGATGTTGGTCAACAACATCTTTAAAACCTAGATAGCGATCATAAGCTGTTTTTATAGTTAATGGCCCCCGGACATGAGCAATAAATTGACACCCCTGTTCAATTAAGTACTTTGTGCCAAGTTTTGCACCTTCTCGGTTATTTGATCTAACACTCGGAATTGCTTCACCAATTGTTCGATCAAGCATCACAAGCGGAATACCTAAATCTAAATAATCCTTTTCACTTAATTCATGTGTCGCAATAATCAAGCCATCCACATATTTTGATTTAAGTGCTTCAATGTAGTGTTTTTCTTTATCAATATCCTCATCTGTATTACAAATCACCACCGTATAACCATAGGTTAAAGCAACATCCTCAACCGCACGTGCCAGTTCTGGAAAGAACGGGTTCGTGATATCCGGTATAACGAGTCCTAACATTTTTGACGTTTTATGATATAACGACCGTGCTACTGAGTTCGGTTTATAGTTCAGTGCACCAATGGCTTCTTTTACTTTTTGTTCAGCTTCTTTACTTAAATAACCTTTTTTATTTAAATATCGTGACACGGTTGCCACAGATACGTTCGCATGTTTTGCGACATCTTTTATCGTTGCCATTGTTATCCCTCACTTCATGTAACCGGTTACATACAATATAATTGATAATGATCAGATTGTCAACCACTGTTACAATATTTAATTTTCTCTTTGTCAAGATACAAAAAAAATCAGTCAGCATGCTTTTTAAAGCGAGCTGACTGATTTAAATATATTTTATGCTTTTAAAATAACATTTCGTTGGTGTAAAAAAATCAATCAATAAAGGTATTTTAAAAAACCAACGTGGTCATCAATAGATGTACAGGCGCGTCTCATAAAAAACGAATGGGACCATCCCTTAAGAGAGTAAGTGGAGCATAGCGGGTTCGAACCGCTGACCTCTACACTGCCAGTGTAGCGCTCTCCCAGCTGAGCTAATGCCCCGCAATCTGTTACATGAGTATTATACAAATTTTCACCTGTTTTGACAAGGGGGATTATTTCCTAAGCCATAATTTCACTATTGTTTTTCTATCATACTGTGTTCTATATTGACTTTCTATTCTATATGTTTTATTATTTAGTTAATTACTTAAATACTTAATTAAGGAGGCCACATCATGAAAGAGGCATTTAAAGCCCTCGCCGATCCAACGCGTCGGAAAATCCTTGATTTACTCAAAGGTAAAGACCTCACCGCTGGCGAGATTGCCGACCAATTTGACATGTCAAAACCAAGCATTTCTCAACACTTGAAAATTTTAAAGGCCGCTGATTTAATTGAAGCTGAAAAACAAGGACAATACATTTCCTACCATTTAAACACGACTGTTTTTCAAGAATTAATTAGTTGGGCGATGTCGTTTACAAAAGGAGATGATACAAATGCGTAAACACCTACCCTTTATCTTTTTATTAATCGCAACACTCATTATGTGGATCATCGCTTATCCAAATTTACCTAATCAGATTCCGATGCAGTGGGGAACTGATGGCAGTGTCAACTGGACCGCCCCTAAGCTGTTAGGGATGTTGGTGAATGTCGGTATTTTACTCGTGATTTACCCTATACTTGTCCTTAGCCCTAAATTAGATCCAAAACGTAAAGGTTACTTATACACGTCAAAAGCTTATTGGATCATTATTTATGCTGTCCTTGGTTTGTTGGTCTTTGTGAATGCTTTTGTTATTTTTCAAAGCTTAGGGTTTGACTTAAATATTGAGCTTGTCATTCCTATTCTTGTTGGTATTTTATTCATTATCATCGGTAACTACATGCAGACAGTTAAAGCCAATTGGTTTATGGGCATCCGCACACCTTGGACACTATCGAGTGAAACAGTCTGGCGTAAAACACACCGTCTGGGCTCAAAACTATTTATGATTTGTGGTCTGTTATTTTTCCTTATTCCTTTCTTACCAGTTGACTTAATGGTTTATATGATTGTCATACCAGCGATATTAGCGGGACTTATTCCTACCGTATATTCTTATGTACTCTATCGCCGTGAACAAAAGGAGGATTCAAATGACTGATTTATATTTACCAATTAATATCGTGTTGTTATTGTTGCCCCTAATTCTGTTACAGTTCATTTTAACCACCGTCGCCGTGATGAGTTGGTATAAAGCTGACCAAGACATACGTTTAAACGGCAACAAATGGGGATGGTTAATGATCATTTTACTCATTAGCACCCTTGGTCCAATTTTATTTTTCATTTTTGGAAGGAGACAAGATTAACTTATGATTCATATTCAATCGCTCCAAAAAAAATTTCAAAATATCGAGGCCGTTTCGTCTATTAACCTAAAGTTAGAAGAAGGTCAAACAATTGCCTTACTCGGTCCAAACGGTGCTGGTAAAACAACGACTTTCCGGATGCTTTCAGGACTCATTAAACCGACGTCGGGTACGATTCAATTTGACCAAGTAATACCTAACAGCGACCGCCGTCATTATATTGGTTATTTGCCTCAGTATCCTCATTTTCATGGCTGGATGACAGGATATGAGTTTCTTCTTTTAATGGGGGAGTTAAGTGGTATGACCAAAGCTGATGCAAAAGAACGTGCCGAGTTGTTGTTAAAAAAAACCGGCCTAGCTGAAGCAAAACATAAGCGAATTAATGGTTATTCTGGTGGGATGAAACAACGTCTCGGTATTGCCCAAGCAATGATTCATCAACCGAAACTATTGATTCTTGATGAACCCGTCTCATCACTTGATCCTGTCGGAAGGCGCGATGTCTTGAATTTATTAAAAACATTAAAATCAGAAACCACCATTCTATTTTCAACGCATATCTTATCAGATGCTGAAGAAATCAGTGATTATTTAGTCGTGATGAATCAAGGGAAAATCGTCGAACAAGGACAAGTTCATGACTTAGAGAAGAAATATCAGAAACAAATCATTAAATTTGGTGTTGATGAACAACCAGAAGACTTTATTCAGATACTTGAAGCTCTCCCTTATGTTAAACAAGTTAAACAAGAACGTAATTATTATTATCTTGAAACGACAGATGTTACCGCTACACGAGAAGCCATCTTAGCATTAGTAGCTGATAAGCACCTTGCGCTTAACCATTTTTCGATTGAAAAAACAACGCTTGAAGAAATGTTTTTGGAGGTGATTGGATTTGAAGCGACTATTGACCCTGCTTAAAAAAGAGTTACGGATGCATCAGCGTAACCACAGTTTGATCTGGATTCCGATTGTCTTTATTCTTTTAGCGATTATGGATCCAATTACAACCTACTTCTTACCCGTCATTCTAGAAAATGTTGGCGGCATGCCTGAAGGCGTGACCTTTGATATCCCGGCTGTTCCCGCAAGTGAAGCGTTCGGTCTCAGTTTATCGGAGCTAAGTATGTTTGGCGTCTTAATCACTATCTTACTTACAGCCTCATCAATTAGCCAAGAGCGTCAAACCGGTGTCAGTGAACTGTTACTAGTAAAACCGATCAATGCTTCGCATTATATTGGTAGTAAAGCCCTCGCTAAAATGGTCGTGTTTACTGGCGCAATCGTCATTAGCTTGTTATTTAGTGGTTATTATGTCGCGATTTTATTTGGGTCATTACCTCTGATTTACATGATGTTAGCAATTATTTTTTATAGTTGTTGGTTTATCTTCGTTATTAGTCTGACACTTGCCTATGCCGCTGTGATTCGCCAACAGTATATGATTGTTGGCATCACGGTGCTCACACTCGCAACAGGCTCAATTATTAACGGGATCTTTCATCACAAAATCCCTTGGTTTTATAATAATTTATCTGCGCTGATTGTTGAGATGCTCCAAACAAAGACTGTATCAATCGACCTCTTATTAAATGTTGGTTTACTGCTCATTACAAGCCTTGCGCTCCTTTTACTTAGTTTCACGCTATTTGACCGAAAAGAACGCTTGTAATAACTAAAGAACCTGTCTCTTTGCACAACACAACATGCAAAAGCGACAGGTTCTTTCATTTGTCTTAAGTTAAATAATTGATATACAGTGATTTAATCCTGCACTCTTACAACCGGTAACGTGCAACATCTAAAAGACCCACCTGATTTAATGATCTCATCAAAAGCGACTTCAATCACCTGATAGCCTTTGTCTTTTAATTGCTTGTTTACAGCTTGATTATTAGGTAAGCTGATCACTTTTTTATCACCAATCGACAAGACATTTGTACCAAGGGTAAATTGCTCATCAGCTGAAACGTCAATTAAGTTATAGCGTTGTGCTAACAGTTCAACCGCTTCGTCTGTTAAACCGTCACGATAAATAAGCGCATCTGTTTGACTTACAATATTAAACGTACAGTCTAAGTGCAAAATATCCCCCACTAAGGGTAATGGACACAGTTCGTAGTCAGGTAACTGTTGTTTGAGTAAGTCAATCGAAGCTTGTGTTGTACGTTCACTCACACCGACATAAATTGTTTTTCCATCAATCAAAACATCCCCGCCCTCTATCGACGGTCCAACTAGCGGTTGAAAAGGCGTGTTACTTTTTTCTAGTGCATCAGTTAAAAGCTTCGTCTCTTCTTTACGGATGTTACTCGCCATATTGGCAATAAATAATGTCTTACCTAAGATGAAGCCAATATCGCGGGTAAATACTTGTTCATTGAGATGGTCTTTCACTGGCAGATGCTCAACTTCAATACCTTCATTTTTTAATACATCGACAAACATTTGATGTTGATGCGTCGCAACTTCGGTATCTATATTGTCAGTTAAAAAATGTTTTTGTGTTTCATTAATCACTTCTGTGATTGCCATATAAGTAGGTTCCGCTACGATGACGCGGGTTAACCTGTCATATTCTGATTGACATACGGTAGTCATAAGTGTTTCTCCCCTTCAGCGTACTTTTCCACTATTATACCAGACTTTTTCACAAACAAAACTGACAGAACCTTTGTCAAATATAGCTTTATCCAATAACATTTATCTTTATTCACAAAAAATCATATTTTTTTAATATTCTATGTTGAAAAAGGTAATTTATTGAATAATTATTCAGATGTTTTTTTCTAAAAAAATATCATACGCTCTTAGTTTGAGCGTATGATTCCGTTTATCTTATGTTTCATTTGGATTTAGTCTATTCGGATACCTTAGTTACAACAATCTGATCATCAACAATATCTGCTTTAAAAGCAGTGATATCAGATTCATCTAATAAGATATCAGTAATACCGTCTTCAATGGTTTCTTGGATGACTCGTCGAAGTGGACGTGCCCCAAATTCATGATCATAGCCGATATCCACAAGGTGTAACTTAGCTTTTTCTGTCACTGCTAGTGTATAACCTTGTTCTTTTAAATTTTCATTTAATTCATTTAACATCAAATCAACAATCTTGATTAAGTGCTGTTGCTCTAAATGATTAAAGGTGATAATCGCATCAAAACGGTTTAAAAATTCTGGTTTAAAGTAATCTTTTAGCTGAGAGAGCGTTGAAACAGCATCTGTTTCCGATTTGTTAAAACCAACATGTAACTCTTTCACTGCACTGCCAGCATTACTTGTCATAATGATAACCGTATCTTTAAAATTAACGGTACGACCATGACTATCCGTTAAACGACCATCTTCCATAATTTGCAGGAACATATGTTGAACATCGGGATGGGCTTTTTCGATTTCATCAAGTAATATCACGCTATAAGGTTGCCGGCGAACTTTTTCTGTCAGCTGACCTGCTTCTTCGTGACCGACATAACCTGGGGGAGATCCAATAATTTTAGATACCGTATGCTTTTCCATATACTCACTCATATCAAGGCGAATTAAAGCATCTTTACGACCAAACATTTCTTCTGCGAGTACTTTTGTTAACTCCGTTTTCCCAACCCCCGTTGGCCCGACAAATAAGAAGGATCCAATTGGACGATGTTTTGATTTTAATCCGGCCCGGCTACGACGTATCGCCTTCGCTACTTTATCGACAGCAACTGCTTGACCAATCACTTTTTTCTCAAGATGTGCTTTTAAATCTTTCATCTTTTGTTGATCATCTGCTTGCATCTTTCTCACAGGAACACCAGTTTTCTCTTCAATGAGTAATTGAATCGCTTCTGTTGTGACTTCAATTGACGGTGTACCTTCATGATTTTCTAACTTCTTCTCTAACTGTAACTCCTTGTGACGTAAATGTGCGGCTGTTTCATAATCTTCTCGTTCTGCTGCTTGTTGTTTTTCTATCGCCATCTGTTTTAATTCATCTTCAATCGTTGATTCATCTGATTCAGATAACGTTAAATTCAACCGTGCCCCAGCTTCATCGATTAAGTCAATCGCTTTATCTGGTAAGAATCGGTCCTGAATATAGCGCTTAGACAATCGTACCGCCTGTTCAATCACATTGTCACTATAGGCAACATGATGATAACTTTCATAGCGGTCCTTAATACCTTGTAAAATTTGAATCGCTTCATCTTCTGTTGGTTCCTTGACGATTATCGGTTGGAACCGGCGTTCAAGCGCTTGATCTTTTTCAATTTGACGGTATTCCTTTAACGTTGTAGCACCAATTAATTGCAGCTCGCCTTTAGCAAGTGCTGGTTTTAGAATATTACCGGCATCCATTTGAGATCCTTCCGCCGTACCAGCACCAACAAGTAAGTGGATTTCATCAACAAATAGAATCACGTTTTCACGTTCTTGTAGTTCATTGATTAACCCTTTCATCCGTTCTTCAAATTGACCACGCACTCCCGTGTTAGCAACAAGTGATGCAACATCAAGTAAATAGACGTCTTTCTCTTTTATTTTTTTGGGCACATGACCATCAGCAATTTTTAATGCTAACCCCTCAGCAATCGCTGTTTTACCAACACCTGGT
This sequence comes from Halolactibacillus halophilus, assembly GCF_900115605.1. Lineage (GTDB taxonomy): Bacteria > Bacillota > Bacilli > Bacillales > Amphibacillaceae > Halolactibacillus > Halolactibacillus halophilus. The sequence goes on along the minus strand of NZ_FOXC01000007.1, from coordinate 45,937 downwards.
TCCCCAATTAAGACGGGATTATTCTTATTACGGCGATTCAATGTTTCAATCACGCGTTTGACCTCTCGTTCACGACCAATGACTGGGTCAATTAAGCCTTGCTTTGCTTGGTCAGTAAGGTTACGTCCGAGCTGGTCAAGTAAGCCATCATGTTGAGGTGCTTCTGTTTTAACACCGGTTTGACGTTGAGTATACCGAGGTTGTTCATCAAAGTCATGTGGTGCTTGTCCTAAGAAGCCAGATGGGTGAAGGGATTCATTGCGGATTTCTTTAAAACACGTCTCACACACGTGAAGTTGTTCGGTGTGACCATTTATGCGTAAGGTGACGTTAACATTTGCGGGACGAACTTGACATTTTTGACATTTCATTTTATTTTCCTCCTTCATTCAGTATAATAATGGAAGGTTCTTATCATTTGACTATCTTTGACCTTTCCTGACTCCAGTATACTTTGACCTTCTTTGACTTTCAAGTATTTTGTTTGATTTTTATGTTTTTTTTCTAAAAATAGAGCGATGGTCTCGTTAGTCCAACAAATTAAAAGGGTTAATAATATGCCGATTCGTGGTATATACATAATACTGATACTTATTAAAGGCGGGATGAAAATGCAAATCAAAAAAGACAATTATTATGCCCTTATTGACATTGGTTCAAATACGATGCGACTAGTTATTTATTTACCAAATGAAGCCGGACGCTTTCGTGAAATAGAAAACGTCAAAGTAGTGGCTCGATTAAGAAATCATTTAAATGATGAAGGGTACTTATCTGATGAAGGTATCACTATTTTAATGGAAACCTTAGAGGAATTTAAAGATGTTCTAAACATCTATCCACTGAAACACTTTACTGTTGTTGCAACGGCGACGGTTCGACAAGCAAAAAATTCAGATACAATCATTCAAATGGTTAAAGAGCATCTTGGTTGGGACATGCAAATTCTTTCCGAAGAGGAAGAAGCCTTTTACGGATATTTAGCCATTGTAAATTCAACCTCACTCACTGAAGGTGTGACTGTTGATATGGGTGGTGGCTCGACCGAGGTCACGTACTTTAAGAATCGTAAACTTATTTACGCGCATAGTTTTCCTTTTGGTACATTAAGTTTACGTCAGTTATATGATGATACGTTATCTGAAGCAGCTAACCTAGCTACAGTAAAAAGCTATGTTAAAAAGGCATTTCACACATTAGATTGGCTAAAAGATTTATCAGTACCTATTATTGCGATTGGAGGAAGTGCGAGAAACGTTGCCCAAATCGATCAAATCGATAAAGATTATCCAATGGCCGGGTTACATCAATACCCGATGCTCCTTAAGGATTTAAATCGAATAAAAGATCATTTACTTAGTTTATCCGATAAAAAACGGATGAAAGTAGAAGGGTTATCAAAAGACCGGTCAGATATTATCTTACCAGCGATTATGACGTTTATTACACTTTATAAGTACACCCATGCTGACCGTTTTGTATTGAGTCAAAAAGGTTTGCGTGACGGTATTAACTATGAATTACTATTTCATAAACAAGAAGAGCCATATTCGCCTAATGTACTAGAAGATTCTTTTCAAGAACTTATTTCTGACTTTGATTTAGATGTAAGACAAGTCTTTCAAGTTCAGCATCTTACCCGTGAAATTTTTGAGACGTTGCTTGACCATAAAGTTAAAGGCTTAACTAAAGAAGATTGGACTATACTTAGACGTGCCAGCTATGTATTTAATATGGGGGACTATATTGATAATGAGTCAAGTGCCCAGCATACCTTTTATTTACTTAGTAACCGAACCATTGACGGTTTAAGCCACCGAGAAAAGCTTGAACTTGCTCTTGTTTCTTCGTTTAAAAATAAAACCGTTTTCAAACAGTTTGTGCGCCCTTATAAAAGTTGGTTAACAAAAACCGAGCGCAAAAAAATGATGCTATTAGGTGCCTTACTTAAATTCACCTATTGTTTAGATGCGACTAAACGACGTGCGATTAGCGACGTGTCGCTTACCGTTAAAAAGAAAACCATCAAGCTTACCTTGACTCATACTAAAAATGCTGCCCCTGAAATTTATCAAGCAGAAAAACAGAAGAAGCATTTAGAAAAAGCGTTAAAACGTACGATTGATTTAACGTTTGTTAAGGCTAGTAAAGATAAGGAGTGACAACTATGACAGAACCCATCATTATTGACTCACCAGAACACTTTAACAATCGTGAAATTAGTTGGTTGCGCTTTAATAAACGGGTACTAGAGGAGGCGATTGATGAACAAACGCCTTTACTTGAACGGTTACGTTTTATCGGGATTTTCTCTAATAACCTTGATGAATTTTTTATGGTCCGCGTTGCTGGTCTAAAAGACCAAGTACGAGCAGGCTTTAATCGACCAGAGAATAAATCCGACTTAACTGCCTTGCAGCAGCTAAAAGCCATCACAAAAGAAGCCCATCCACTTGTAAAACAACAACAGGATTATTATCGTACGTTAAAACAGCAATTAGCCGACGAAAACATTCATATCGGTTTGATCGATAAGCTAACAAAAAAAGAATTAAAATGGCTTGACACGTATTTTGAGCAGGTCATCTATCCGGTATTAACACCGCTAGCCATTGATGCTTATCGGCCATTTCCGATACTACAGAATTTATCGTTAAACATTGCCGTTACACTACACCATCCAGATGAAAAGGAAAAAAAACTAACAGCAATTGTCCAAGTACCAGCGCTTCTTAATCGATTTGTCAAAATTAAAAATAAACATCATTATCTTTTATTGGAGGATGTCATCCGGTATTATATAAATCGCTTATTTACTGGTTATACCGTCGAAGATACGATTTGTTTTCGGATCACACGTAACGCTGATATGAACTTACATGAGGAAGGCTCACGTGACTTACTAAAAGAAATCGAAAAAGAGCTTAAGAAACGGCGCTGGGGAGTGGCAGTTAGATTAGAAATTATGGGGAGTCAAGGGAAACATAATCAGCATATGATTAACTTTTTAAAATATGTATTAGAAGTTTCAAACGACGACCTTTACTATCATGACGGCCCGCTTGATTTCACATTCTTGCTTAATGTTTATAGCCAACTAAAACAAACCTTTGAGCATCTTGTATTTCAAACATTAATTCCACAACCACCAAAAGAAGTTGAACCACTTGTTAATATTTTTGATCAGTTACGTCGGAAAGATATTATGTTGCACCATCCCTATGAATCCTTTGAAGTGATTGTTGATATGATTGACCAGGCAGCCACAGATTCTCATGTTTTAGCGATTAAACAAACCTTATACCGCGTCAGTGGGGATTCACCGATTGTCAATAGTTTAAAACTTGCTGCCGAAAACGGGAAACAAGTCACTGTGCTTGTCGAATTAAAAGCTCGCTTTGACGAAGAAAATAATGTCCAATGGGCAAAGGCATTAGAAAAAGCCGGTTGCCATGTGATCTACGGGATTACTGGATTAAAGACACATAGTAAAATTACCTTGATTGTTAGAAAAGAACATGAACGAATTGAACGTTTTGTCCATTTAAGTACAGGAAACTATAATGATCAAACTGCCAAATTTTACACCGATTTATCAATTTTAACATCACGACGTGAATTTGGAATTGATGCAACGTTATTCTTTAATTTCTTAAGCGGTTATACCTTTAAGCCAACTTTTCATCATTTATCAATGGCTCCTTATCAGATCCAAGCTGACTTCATTCATTACATTGATCAAGAAATGACTTATCACGAACAACATGGTGATGGTCATATTATTGCAAAAATGAACGCCTTAACTGATAAACCACTTATTTTAAAATTATATGAAGCATCGAATAAGGGGGTTAAGATTGAATTGATTGTGCGCGGTATCTGTTGCTTAAAACCAGGTATCAAAGGCGTCAGCGAAAACATTACTGTTTCGAGTATTGTTGGTCGTTTCCTAGAGCATAGTCGGATTTATTACTTCCATCACCACGGGACTAACAAAGTCTTTTTAGCTTCATGTGACATGATGACACGTAACATGATTAAGCGAATTGAATTACTTTTTCCTATTCTTGACCGGCACCATAAAAAGCGGGTAATAGATATCTTACATTTACAACTCCATGACAATCAAAAGGCACGTTACCAACTAGCCAATGGGTGTTATGATTATAAACAACAGATTGATGAGGACATAGTCTCTAGTCAACTTTCATTCTTTGACATGGCCTATCAAACATCACCAACAAATTGATACCGTACATTCTCACGGGTGTTTGAAACGATAAGAATAAGCTCATAACTTATCAAAGAAAATCACGGACTTTCACCATATAGACAGGCAATCAAACAATCGTCTTCAATCACTTATTGATTATTTCGAGTGATCGTATTCACTCAATTGACAAGTTGCGTCTATTTTTTAATAGCTAATTCTTCCATAATTACTTTTCCATCTAAAACGAACATAGTGATCAAAAACAACGAATGCAAAGCCAAAGATAATGATGACACCAATCAATATATTTAACATATTTTCGTCTCCTGTTGAATGTCCAGCTTGATTCATGGCGTAAAGCTTTATTTAAAGCGATTCACAAAAAACTTCTAAAAAAGACAAGTCCTAATGGACTTGTCTTTCATTACTTTAGCTTTTTTTCCATCGACTCAATCATTTCAATTAAACGGTCAATGTCTTCAAGTGAGGTTTCGCTTGGTTCGAGTTCATCTAGCTGTTGTACAAATGCTTCTAGCTGCTGTTTAAGTTGCTGTATTTTCGGATTGTCTGGCATGAAAAAGCTCCTTTTTAATTATGTCCCTCTATCGTACAAAAAAAGCAGCCTGCTGTCTAGTATGTTATAATAACTATCTAAAAGTAACCAAGCAGGAGGAATAGTATGTCGCTCTCACAAATTAATGAATTATTACAAAAAATTTTAGAAAACCATATAACGCAATTACTCATTGGTGGTTTTGTCATCTTTATTGTCGCTGTCTTTTTACAGCGGTTGGTTCGCTCTGTTTTAAGTCGAACAACTTTAATGGATGGCAAAGAATCTGATACCGTTATATCCCTTTTACAATCTGTTATTAAATACATTGCCATCCTAGGGTTTTTATTCTTTGCCTTAAGTATCTTTGGTTTAGATGTGGGTGGAATGCTAGCTGGGGCTGGGGTTCTTGGTATTATTATTGGTTTTGGTGCACAAAGTCTCGTGCAAGACTTACTCGCTGGCTTTTTCATCGTCTATGAAAAACAACTTCAAAAAGGTGATTGGGTTATTGTCAATGAAAAATACGAAGGGATAGTGGAAGAAGTAGGCTTTCGCGTCTTGAAAATCCGTGATTGGTCTGCGACTATTATCTCAATAAATAACGGTCAAGTAACATCCGTTGAAAATTTCAACAAAAGTAAAATGCGAGTTTTAGAGCGTGTGACAGTCAGTTACTATGAAGACCCCACCAAAGTGTTACGGATTCTAGAAGATGTCTGTACGGATATTAACCATGAACTGCGAGACTATTTAAAACAGAATATTTCCGGACAACCGATTGAACCATTTTCAGTTCTTGGGGTAGACTCAGTCAATGATCAACACCAAGGTTATCGCTATATTATTTCTGGATTAGTTGGAGACTTGAATTACTTTGGCAATGCAAGAACGGTAAAAACAATTATCGCAAAGCATATGTTTAAAAATCAAATAAAAATGCCCCATCAAGCCATCCACATCACTGATATGGACCAGCACAACGGACAGTAATCTTGCCCGTTGTGTTTTTTGTCTTAGAGCGAATAAACACCCTCTTCAAACACTCAAGATAATATTGGGTGGAGATAGTTCAAAGATAAAGACAATGGCCCCTTTTTCGAAAAATAAAAAGCATGTACAACGAAAGGACTCTGTGTCATTTCGTAATACATACTTTCCATTATCACTTATCTTAATGAGACAACTTCTAATGTTTCATCAATCTCAACACTGTTTTCTAAAGCACGACTAATCATACAACGCTCTCTTGCTTGTTCTAAGAGACGGTATAGTTTATCAATATTTAAATTACGCCCTTTAACAACAAAGTGCAATTTAATCTTTGTCATTTTATGATCGTCTTTTGGATCTTTCTTTACTTCTGTTCGAATAAAAAAGTCATCTACATGTGTGTGATGTAATTCTAATAAATCAGTAAATTCCTTAGCACTTGACCCAGCAATCGATGCCACCAATAAGTGTTCCGGTTTATAACCATGGTATGGGTCTTCAGAAACATCTAAAATACCATATTCCACTTCGACACGGATACCTTCTTCTTTAAATTTAAATAACATAATATCGACTCCCTTTCTTACGATAGTTTCTCTTTTCCCTATATTGAGTTGTGATAAGCATCCTTCTCTCTTTTTTAAAACTTATCCCGTTATGAGTATAGTCGTTTGACCTTCATTTCATAACTTTATTGAAGGCTCAATCTTTCTATTCCTTTCTAGTTTATCACTTTTCAGAATTTGATGCTTAAATAAACACTTGGATTTTTTCACTTTTTTAACACTTTCTCATACATTCCCTCGTCTAAGAAGCTTGTCTTTTCTAACTAAACGTATTAAAGTAAGACTGTTGTTTAAATTTATCGGTAGATAAGGAGGGAAATATTGTCTAAATCAATGCGTTTTAATATATTAATCAGTTTTGTGACCATCTCTGGTTTTACTCAAGGGATGTTGTTGCCCCTATTAGCCATTCTGTTAGAAGATATGGGTGTGTCATCAAGTATCAATGGTTTACATGCGACCGGATTGTATATTGGGGTCTTGATTGCTTCTCCTTTTATGGAGAAACCACTCCACCGGTTCGGATATAAACCAATGATTGTGACAGGTGGTGCATTAGTCTTTATTTCATTATTATTGTTCCCGCTATTCCCGTCTCTATTTGTTTGGTTTATATTAAGGCTCGCTGTCGGTGTCGGTGACCATATGTTAAACTTCGCCACACAAACCTGGATCACCTCGGCAACTCCGCAATATAAGCGCGGGAAAATTATCGCTATATATGGACTGTTCTTCAGCCTAGGATTTGCACTTGGACCACTCATGTTAAAACTCGTAAAAGTGCATCCACACCTGCCCTTTTTCCTTGCGAGTCTTTCCTGCTTCGTAGCTTGGCTATTTGTTTTATTTATCCAAAATGATCATGTTGAGCAAGATGAGACGATTCAAACTGTCAAAATTCAATCGATTTTCATTCGCTTTGGCCTTACTATTAAGCTTGCTTGGCTAAGTTTGCTTGGACCGTTTGCATACGGAATTTTAGAAGCTGTCTTACATGGGATTTTCCCATTGTATGGCATGCGGATTGGTTATTCTGTAGATACAATCGCTTATATTATCCCGCTCTTTTCCATTGCAACACTTTTTACCCAAGTACCGCTTGGAACAATAAGTGATAAGATTGGACGCAAGAAAATGTTGGCAATTGTAACATCTGCCGGAACCATTATGTTCTTTATCGGTGCTCTATTTGAACAGCACTTTTTTGTCATTATCTTAACCTTTATAATAGCTGGTGGTTTACTCGGTTCATTGTTTTCAATGGGCGTCTCCTTTATGACAGACTCCTTGCCAAAACAGTTACTACCGGCAGGGAATATTATGTGTGGGATTAGTTTTAGTTTAGGAAGTATGATTGGTCCTTACTTTGGCGGGGCAGTAATTCAAAAATTTCCGGACGTTTCCTTGTTTTATAGTTTAACTGTTATGTTACTCATCATTGCCCTTTTATTTATTTTTTTCACTCCTAAAAGAGTCCAAATAGAGTCCACTTAAAACCTAAGATTATAAACGCTAACATTAAGTTTATCAGCTAGAAAAAAGAGTCTGCTTATTTAAAAAGCGACTCATTTTTCTAGCTATTTGTTTAATTACGATCAACAAACCTTGAAAAACGTATTTCCAATCGTTCTTGAAAAGCACTAATCAAAATGCTGAGTGGCCAGTAGATCATAGCTACTAAGGTATACATCGTTAGAAAATCAAACGATCGTCCACTAGCAATCTGTGTTTTTTGAAACAATTCAGGTACAGTTATAACTGCCGCAAGCGATGTTGCCTTTACTAAATCTAAAAAGATATTTGTCAGCGGTGGTAATGCGATTCGCATTGCTTGTGGTAAGATAATGCCCATTACTGTTTGTCGGTAATTCAAACCGAGTGATTGCGCTGCTTCCCACTGTCCGTGTTCGACACTATTAAGGGCCGCACGATTCACCTCTGCTATATAGGCCGTGGCGTTTAAACCGAATCCGATCACCGCTGCTTGAAATGCAGAAAATTCGATACCTACAGCGGGTAAACCAAAATATATAATGAATAGAAAGACTAATATCGGTGTTCCACGCATAAATGAGATATACACTCGGGCGGGTAACCGAAACCGCCTACGTTCACTCCCTCTAAGTAAAGCAACGGGCAGGCCAAGTATTAAACCAATTACCATACTAAAAAACGAAACCGCAATCGTCATTGGTAACCCAGAAAGAATGAGCGGTAAATTTTCAATGGCCTTATCCAAATTAAAAAAACCTACATCAAATGTCATCATCATTACCGCCTCCTTCCAGCAAGAAATTAATTAAATATCTAACCCCTCAATGATTTCAACTTCTGCCTCTGTCGGTTCAGAAGCATCCTCACCATAGAACTCAATCGCAATCTCTGATAAAGTACCATCATCACGCATTGCTTCTAATGCTTCATTAACAGCTGCTTCAAGTTCTGTTTCATCCTTTTTCATCACAAGCGCTTGTTCGGTTGGATGAAACTTCAAATCCGGATGCATCATAATATCAAAGTCAGGAAAGGCTGCTACACCAAACTTAATTAAATAATAATCATTCACAACAACATCTGTTCGACCAATTGAAACATCTCTTAAGTAAGCTTCATTACTTGCATTTCCGTAAGTTTCAACTTCTGCACCAAAATGTCGGGCGATTTCAGACGAAATTGTTGTTGCCCCACCACCATTGATCTTACCTTCTAAATCTTCAAGCGCATAGATGCCAGAATAATCACTTTCTCTTACAACCATCGTTGAATACGAATACTTATATGGCTCTGAGAACGTAAATGCCTCTTTTCTATTTTCCGTTACAGAAAAATCGTTAGCCGCTAAATCAACACGCCCTGTTTCAACAGCAGGTAACATACCGTCCACACTCATAATTTCAAATGCTACGTCTAAATCTAAACGGTTCGCTACTTCTCGCGCTACTTCGACATCAAATCCTGTTAATTGATCTGCATCATCATAATAAGAAGCCGCAATTAATGTCCCAGATGTAGCTACTGTTAAGACACCTTTATCTTTAATTTCATCATATATTGTTTCCTCTTCTGAACAAGCACTTAAAACTAATACACTGCTAAGTAAAAAAGCCGCAAGTATTTTTTTCAACTTTTCCATCCCCTTTGTTTGTTATCTGATAAATCACTTATTTCGTTACTCACTATATCAACTATTAGATTGTAATGCAACCAAAAAACATTAACTGTACTATATTTATAATCTTATCTGTAATATAACAAAATTCATTTTTTTACTCCTGTGCCACAAATTATTCACATTTCAGCATCGTTTGCGTATCCATTCTTGCATTTTGAGAATTACTTGTTATAATTAAATTATAATTATTATAATTTAATTATTAAAGAAAAGACTAAAAAAATACCTTAATTAATGGGTTTAAGATAAATATTAGTGATTATAATTCTCAATTAGAAAACGGAGGGGTCATTTATGAGCGAAATAACTAAAAATATTATAAATAACAATAAGACTCATTCTCAATTAGTACAGATGCAATTTAAAAAGGTAAAGAAACATCAAGAATTAATTGCTGCGATCATTAGCGGGGCACTTATTTTAATCGCTTGGGTCTTTAGCAATCAACTTCCAGGGGGCACTTATATTACATTAAATATTTTAGCCTTTTTGGTTGGGGGTTACGCAAAAGCAAAAGAAGGCATCACCGAAACAATCGAAAATAAGACATTAAACGTTGAACTGTTAATGATCCTTGCTGCCATTGGATCTGCCGTGATCGGTTACTGGGTCGAAGGTGCGATTCTTATCTTTATTTTCTCACTTTCCGGCGCAATGGAGACGTACACGATGCAAAAAAGCGAGCGGGATTTATCCAATCTTATGCACCTACAACCTGATCAAGCACTTCGTATTAATGATGATAATGAAGAACTTGTCTCAATTGATGAACTGAGTATTGGTGATTTGATTTATGTCAAACCTGGCGAGCGAATGCCAGTTGATGGTAAGATTATTAAGGGACGCACCGCCATCGATGAAAGCGCCTTGACTGGTGAGTCAATCCCAGTGGAAAAATCATTTGGTGACAAAGTATTTACCGGAACGATGAACAAAAGTGGCAGCCTTACAGTTGAAGTAACGACAGATAGCCGTGATTCATTCGTACAAAAAATTATGACCCTTGTACGCTCAGCGCAATCGGAAAAATCACCGTCACAATTATTTATTGAACAATTTGAAAATGTATACGTCTATGTCGTTTTAGGTGTAACAGCTTTAATGATGATACTCCCTCCTTTTATCGTCGGTTGGAGTTGGAATGAAACCTTTTACCGGGCAATGATTTTACTCGTCGTTGCCTCACCCTGTGCGCTTGTCGCCTCAATTACACCAGCGACACTATCGGCAATTTCAACAAGTGCTAGACGCGGAATGCTCGTAAAAAGTGGTGTACATTTAGAAAATTTTGATAAAATCACGGCAATTGCTTTTGATAAGACCGGAACACTTACTGTTGGTCGTCCTGATGTCACTGACTTCATTACAAGAACAAACGAAGAAGATCAGGAGATTATACAGCGGATTATTCAAATCGAAAAAGGTTCAAGTCATCCGCTTGCAGAAGCGATGATTCGGTATAGTGCAAACCACCTCGATCCATTGACTGTCAATGCTTCAGATGAAATGACAGAAGTGACGGGTAAAGGCGTCAAAGCAAACTTCAATGGTGATGTATGGGCAATTGGTAACGAAAAACTATTTAATGCTTCATCAGACAATTGGTATGAACAACAAGCAACTGTTTTAAAAGGACACGCAAAAACCCTCGTCTATGTTACAAAAAATGATGAAGTTGTTGCCATCGTTGCTTTAAAAGATGAAATTCGCCAAGATACGATTGAAGCAATTAAAACATTCCAATCCCTCGGCATTGAAACCATTATGTTAACCGGTGACAATATAAAAACAGCTGAGGCTATTGCAGAGGAAGTTGGCTTAAGCCGCTATGTAGCTAGCTGTATGCCGGAAGATAAGGTGACGGTATTGAAAGAATTAAGAGAAGAGTTTGATACTGTTATGATGGTCGGCGATGGTATTAATGATGCGCCGGCACTTGCGACTGCTCATATCGGTGTTGCAATGGGCGCAGGGACAGATGTCGCTTTAGAAACGGCTGATATCATCTTAATAAAAAACAAACTTTCTAAATTGGTTGATCTATTCAGTTTATCAAAACGGATGAATACCATCGTGAAACAAAATATTTTCTTCTCGATCTCTGTGATTGTCTTACTGATTGTCTCAAATCTCTTTCAGTTTATTAATTTACCACTTGGGGTTGTAGGGCACGAAGGGAGTACCATCCTTGTCATTTTAAATGGTTTACGCTTACTCAAATATAAAGAATCTGGCTTACCTTCTTAAACCATATATATAAAGAAAACGACACTAAACAAACGACGTCTCCAAAACCCAGGCGTCGTTTGTTTTCATTCTATAGAAATGACTCATCTTAATAGTTATACTTTATTAATCAACGAGACTTTGGTGATAGGTGCGTTTTTCTTTATAAAGCTTATGATCAGCATGTTGATAAATTTGTTCAGTCGTTTCAAAGCCATTTTTAACAGACAACCCTGAACTGAAGGAGACCTGTTTGATATAGTTTTCTTCGTATTGTTGCAATAAGCTATTTATTTGCTCATGATACGTTTCATTCACGTACTCACCCTCTATCACAACAACAAACTCATCTCCTCCTAGCCTTGAAACAAGCGCATTCTTATCAAATACACGCTTAAGAACTTGTCCAAAAGCTATTAGCGTTTGATCTCCAGCGAGATGGCCATAAGTGTCATTTATCATTTTAAAATGATTTAAATCAAACAAATTAAAGCTAAACGGTTGATTTCCTTCAATCAAATGCTCGACATACATTTCGTAACTTTGACGATTATATAATTTTGTTAAGTGATCCTCTTCTGTCGCTTGTGATTCTAAGAAAATATAAGCTACTAAAATGCCCAGCACAACTGATGTCCACGAGAAATATAGCCTCGAATTAAATAGCTGCACAATCATACCAAGAATCGGCAACATAAAAAACCAAGTGAAAATATGTTGAGCATGTTTAGTCACGAGACGGCGATGCCGGTATAGTGAGACAATCATATAAATATAAATACTTGCGAGTACGACATAATGAAAATCTTTAAAGTCACCACTGGAATAAATATTTGTGACTGGATCCACCTCGAAATAAATCGGGTTAAACAAATTGACAATAAGTATGATCACCGTCACGACACTCCATTGTTGATAAAATAACCGCTTACCTAATCGTTTTGGGTCGTGAAACGTATGATAATCCACATAACTCATTAATAAGCCACCTAAAACAGGACCAACAAGAAATAACAAGATATTCGTGCCATACTCTAAAACATAGCTGAACGGAAATACCTTGCCGTCAAAAATCCATGTCAATGGTTCAACAATAATCGCGACTGCAGAGACAAGCATAATAATCCGTAATAGAAACTTGCCATAGCTTTTCACTTTAAGTTTCAATTTGATCATTGCGTATAAAATTACGACAATCAAAAGTGCAAAAACATTCAACTGAAATTGAACAAAGTACTCCATACCCTCACCTACTCACCCTTAAAAATTTAATAATTCCGAAAATCAGTTGTAAATGATACTTCATGTGACCCATCTTTCTATTTAAATTGAGTTCATTAACTTCATGTACTAAGCTCATTCTGTAGTGAGAAAAGATATTGACCCTGCTAACAAGGCCAATATCTTTTCCCAAATTTTGAATCATTCTAGTTAATATCTTTGTCTTTATTTAATTGATTTACTTCTGTTAATTCTTGTTTATCTCGCTTGATTAGTGCTGTTTGATTTGGTTTCTTCTTCGCACTTGAATCTGACTTTTTCTCCTTACTTGAATCATCAGACTTTGGTTTGCGCTGATGATTTTTGCGGTTCTTTTGACTTGAACGACCTCGATACTTCGCCGTTAACGCATTGATTTCTCCACCTGTAATTACAACAATACCGGTAATATAAAACCAAAACATCATAATGATAATACCACCAAGGCTACCATATGTGGCTGTATAATTCCCAAAATTATTGACATAAAAACTAAAACCAAACGACGCTAACTGAAAGCCAAGTGTCGCAAATAAAGCACCGTAAAGTGTATCTTTTATATATACTTTAGCGTTTGGTGCTAAACGGTATAGATACAAGAAAACAACAAAGAAAATTGATGAAGATATGACCCATCGTAACATATTCCATACATCAATGAATGTCTCAGATGCACCAAAGAACGAAAAGATATAAACACCAATCGCCCGGCCAAAGATAGGCAGTAATAAAGCGACAAGAATTAAAATGAGCATCGATACTAGCAATAAAATTGCGATTAAACGTCCCACTAAAAAGGAACGATTTTCTTCAACATCATAAGCTTTATTTAATGAGCGCATCACCGCATTAATGCCATTTGAAGCAGACCAGAGTGTACCAATGATACCAACAGATAATAGTCCACCTCCACTAGCATTTACAACTTGTTCTAAGTTTGACTCAATCAAACTCATTGCCTCCCCAGGAATATAGCCACTTAAGTCCGAAATCAATGATGCCGCATCAAACGGAAAGTAACCGACTAAAGTCACGAGAAAAATTAACAATGGAAACAGCGAAAGTAAAAAGAAGTACGCCATTTGTGCAGATAAGGAGGTCACTTCATCTTCGGTAAAGTTCTTAAATAAATCGATACCGAATTGTTTTAACCGTTTCCAGTTGGGACTGTTCATTTTATTCGCCTCCTTGTTATTCACACATATCAGTCAATCTTTTTATCAATATTGTTCAGCAGATTCTCTATTTTATCAGCAGATTGGACCGTTAGGTCTAACGCTGTTTCAGAAAAATCTATCACACAAGCGAGCTGTTTACGGCACTGATGCATCAATTCTGCTGGATGTTTGGCATAGTAACGACATTCCAACATCTGATTGTCCATCGTTTCTTTACATTCACGGCGGACATTTTTATCAAACAAACTAATAGCGGCTCCTGATAGGGCACCAATCGCAATAAAACCTAACATTTTTTTATTTCGCATTTGTTTCACTCCTATTATTCAGATTCATTTAGTATTTGAGCTAATAATTTCTCTGCCCCTAATTCAATCAGTTCAAATGTTTCATCAAACTTGCCCGTATGATAAGGATCAGGCACTTCCTCTAAATCATTATCAACGACATCCATGTAGTTAAATATCTTAGCCGTTGGCATTTCTTGTCTTAAAGCCATTACATCCTGGCGATTTTGATTGTCCATTGTAATAATATAATCAAAATCGTCTAAATCACTTGATTTGATTTGACGAGCCACCATCCCATCATAAGTAATACCTACTTGATCCAACTTATCACGTGTCCCTATGTAAGGGGGCTTTCCTTCATGCCAATGGCCAATGCCTGCTGAATCAATTTCAAATTGATCTATCAATCCTCTCTTTTTCACTAAATCTCTAAAGTATGCTTCTGCCATCGGCGAACGACAAATATTCCCGAGACAAACAAAAAGTACTCTTATCATAGTATATACCACCTTTTTTAATTGATTACACCTCATTATAGCTAAAAATACTATAAGTTAAAAATATTCTAACTTAAAAAACAAGTGATCTTATCATCACACTAACTGTTTGATGATAGATCACTTGCTTTTTACTTTGCCTTTAAAATTCGCTCCTTTATATCCACCGCTCTAATTGGTTTACTATAAAAGTACCCCTGGTAAAAGTCACAGTTCTCTGCCTTTAATAACGACAAGATAGCTTCATCTTCAACACCCTCTGCGACGACTCTTAAGCCAAAGTTATGTGCTAGTTGAATCATGGCTTTCACAATTGCGGCACTACTTTGTTCTTTGAGAGCACTTCTTACAAATGACTGATCAATTTTTAAATAATTAATTGGGAATTGTTTTAAGTAGCCAAATGAAGAATAACCGGTACCAAAATCATCGATTGACAATGAGATACCCATTTTACGTAAACAATTCATTGTTAAAATGCACTCTTCTGTATTTTGCATTACACTATTTTCAGTAATTTCAATCTCCAAGAAATGCGGATCCATATTCGTTTCAGTCAGGATGGATCTTACTTTTTCTGAGAAGTCTGTTCGTTGCAACTCAATTGCCGAAACATTTACTGCAATACGAATTGGCTCGTAACCTTCTTTTAACCATGTTTGATGTTGTTGACACGCTTCTCGTATCACCCATTCACCAATTTGTGTAATCACACCTGACTCTTCTGCCAGTGGGATAAATTTCGCTGGTGAAACAGGTCCTTTTTTCGGGTGCATCCAGCGAATTAACGCTTCAAGACCAATCACTTCACCTGTAATGACATTAATTTGCGGTTGATAATAAAGTTCAAACTCCTTGTTATACAAGGCTTTTCTAATATCCGCATCAAGAATTAAGTTCTCATTATAATCTTCTTCCATGGTTTCTGAAAAAAATAGTGTGTGATTACGCCCGTTTAATTTGCAATAATGAACAGCAACATTTGCGTGTCGTACGAGTTGTTCTTTTGTTGTTGCATCTAGACTAAATCGGCTGACACCAATTGAAGCAGAGACAAACACATCTTGCCGATGAGAGGTTACTGGTCGATTAATCGCTTGAATCATTCGCTCGGTTAAGTTTTTTAATCTAGCCTCGTCACCTGTAGTGATAATCGCAAATTCATCACCCCCATAGCGATAGAGGGTATCGAAGTCGGTCAGTTCGGCACGAATACGTGTCACAACCGTTTGAATAACATCATCCCCGATAACTTCCCCAAGGGTGTCATTAATGTTTTTTAATTTGTCGATATCGCAAATTAACAGTGCCAAATCACGCGGTTGATGGTGGAGATAATCTGTCAAATCATGCTTGAATTTCTCTCGATTCGGTAGGTCAGTTAATAAGTCATAATACGTTAACCGTTTCGCTTTCTTTTCCGCTTCTTCAAGTGAGGTCACATCACTCGAACTCCCAACCACTTCAACAACTTGCCCCTTTTCAATAATTGGCACCAATGTCGTTAGCAGTATTGTTTGTTTATATTGATGTTTAAAACGAACTTCTTCCCCTTCAAACGCGCGTTCAAAATAATAGGTGAGTTCAGGATTTTGACCAAAGAAAACGTCATGGCCTGTCACAATCTGATCAAATGACGGTGACATTTTTCGGATTAATTTCCCTTCAAATAAACGGAAACGGTAGCGATTAACTGTTTTGTCACGATTCACACGAAAAGTCAGGTTCATCACATGACTGAGTACTTTCCGGTAATCATCATCAAGTTGCTCTAATATTGCTTTATCACTCTTTTTCACATCGGTAATATCCGTATGGAACACGATAAATTGAAACGGCTTTTGATCCCCATCAAGAATAGGAATAATCGTTGTTCGATACCAAAGGGCGGTATTTGTTTTGGCGACTGTTACAATGTCTCCCGTCCATACATCACCTTGTTGAATGGTTTGCCACATATCATTATAAAATTGATCATCATGGACTTTCGCATGAAGCATACGATAATGATGGTCAATCAATTCGTCTTGTTGATAACCTAAATGTTTAGCAAAACTTTGATCACAATAAGTTAAATAGCCTTTATCATCCAACAGAATAATATCAAATGTTCGACTCACACTCTTATTCAATTCGTCAGTTGAAAAGACTTTTGTTGAGACATATGTATAAAGGTGCTTCTTTAATTCATCTTCAGCAAGCTGTCGTTCTTTAAATTGTTCAAGTAATTGACTCAATGTTTGTTGTTCTAACATGTCTGTAATCGATGGGTTAGTCATAGCATCACCTTTAGTTTATTGTAATTTATTGGTTCTATTCGTTTTTTTATTATTCTCTTCTATAGTATAGCGAATTTTAATGATAAAACCTAGTTGTCGCTAAACAAAATAACAAGAAAATTGTTCATTATTATCTACATTCCTTAACATTTTAAACATCTATATATTTATATCGACATTCTAATCACAATCTTTAGAGCATTTTCCATTGCCTTTCTGTCATTTTCTCGTCAATATTTGTATAAACTTTTAAATTAGCCCTTGTTATAAGTACGGTATCAGTTGATAAATATACTCAGTTAAAGTAAGTATTTACCTCACGTAATCAAAACAAAAAAGCAACCATTAAGACATAGTGATGTCTTCGGTCACTTTTTTACACACAGCCAATAGATAAGCTGCTTAGGCTCTCTATTTGAGATTACTTTTTACACGCTCATAAATAATATCTGCAATTTTTTGCGACTTTAAATTTTTGTAAGCCTCTGGCATCAATGGCTCTCCAACTGTTAAAGAGACATCTGCCTGTTTCATTTTTCCGTCGTTTGCCTCCAACATAAGATGTGTTCCGTTAATTGTAATTGGAACGATCGGCACTTCTGCCCGCGTTCCTAGCCTTAAGCTCCCCGACTTAAATGGCACGATTGGCCCCCCTTTTGATCGGGTGCCTTCCGGGAAAATCACCATGTTTTGTCCGCGTTTAAGACTATTCACACCATCCTCTATCACTTTGATCGCAGCCCGGCGGTTACTTCGGTCGATAAAGACACATTGCAGCTCTTTCATCCAGCTTCTAATGAGTGGGATTTTTTTAATCTCTTTTTTTGCAATAAACCCGATTGGGCGCTCGATATAGCCGAGCAATAACAGAATATCAAATAATCCTTGATGATTAGAAGCGAATAATACCGGACCTTCAGGTATTTGTTCTAACCCAGTGACGGTTACTTTTGTTTTCGTTTTTTTAATCACTCGTTTCGACACACTTTGTGGAATTTTGTAGATAGCTTGTCCTTTCGGTCCGTAAGGATCATCCGGCAATTTTTGAGCGTGTTTTAATTTTGGCAATGTTTGAATAGTAATTCGGATCGCATATAAATAAATCCATAGCGTTTTCATCTGTCTTCTCCTTCGATAGGGCTAATTTATGTCACTTCGCTGTGACATACCGTAATATGATTGTTGTTTGATTGTTAGCTATTTGTTATGCACCTGATAGAATACCTAGCGTTACATGTAAAAAATAGACTTAATCCTTATTTATTATAATAGATTTTTAATCTTTCGTGAACCGGTAGTTGTATCTTTCCTGATTTAGGTCTAATGACGTTTGTTCATAAAGCAAACATTATGCTAGACTGCAGAAGATTAAAGTATGAGATTGTCTATATTCATCGATGCTAGACAAAAGAATGTAGACGGATTAATTTATGACAAAGGGGCTTATATATGTTTCAACCAATTCAGTTAGGCATTGACTTAGGTACCGCCAACACCTTAGTCTATCATAAAAATAAAGGCATGATTTATAATGAACCAACCGTGATTTCTGTTAATCGACAAACAAATAAAATCACCGCAACAGGACAGGTTGCTAAAGTAATGGTCGGAAAAACACCGGCCCATATTGATACTATTCGACCACTCCAAGAAGGTGTGATTGCTGATTTTGATTTAACGAGTCAAATGCTAAAACTCGTCCTATCCAAAGTACAACAAAACTTGAATCAACGCTTTAGAAAACCGCGGGTGACGATATGCGTCCCGTCTGGCAGTACAGCGGTAGAAAAACGGGCAATTGAAAATGCTATGCATTCATTCGGGGTTAAAGCGGTACAATTAATCGAAGAACCTGTAGCGGCGGCGATTGGCGCCGGTCTACCTATTACAGCACCAATAAGCAGTACCATCGTTGATATTGGCGGTGGGACAACAGAAGTAGCAATTATTTCTTACGGGGGTGTTGTCACTAGTCGTTCACTAAGGACCGCAGGGGATGATTTAGATAAGGAAATTATTCAACACGTCAAAAATAAGTACAATATTATGATTGGTGAACAAACCGCTGAAATGATTAAACAAACCATTGGTTACGCACCAGGCGCACATATGGAGGAGACATTAAACGTCAGAGGACGTGACCTCCTTACTGGTCTACCGCAGTCCGTCACTTTAACATCGACTGAGATACAATCAGCTTTAGTCGACACACTTAATCAGATAGTGTTAATGATTCATCAAACATTAGAATCATCACCACCTGAACTAAGTGGTGACATTGTCGATTATGGCATTACCCTTGTCGGGGGTGGCGCTTTACTAAAAGGCATCGCCCCTTGGCTTGAACAAGAATTACATGTCCCAATCCATATTGCAGATGAACCGCTCCTTGCGGTTGCTAAAGGGACATTAATGACGATCAGCGATAGCCATCGTGATCGTCCATCAATCGATAATGTTGACAGTGAAACACTAGATGTTGCGACGGAAAAAGTAATCGGGTCCTAACGGACTTGACAACATTAAAAAGCGAAGACAACCAAATGTCTTCGCTTTTTACAGGTTCATTTATCACATAGCTTATAGGTGAACTGTTAAAACTTCTGTTTCACCTTTTACCACTGATTTATTAATATCTTTTTCAATCGAACCGACATCACTTGTAATCACAAGCGGTGTAATCGTCTTTGCCTTTTCTGCTACAAAGTCTAAGTCAACCGTAATCAATTTATCGCCAACATTCACTTTATCTCCTTGACTTACGTGTGCGGTAAACCCTTCACCATCTAACATAACTGTATCTAAACCGATGTGAATAAGATACTCGACACCCGCTTTAGATTTAATACCAATCGCGTGTTTTGTTGGGAATAAGTTCACGATTTCGCCACCAATAGGCGCAACTACCTCACCATCTGTCGGCTTAAAAGCAATACCGTCACCCATCATTTTTTCAGAGAAAGTTGGATCGGGTACTTCTGTTACATCCACCACTTCTCCAGTCATAGGTGATACGAGTACTTCATGGTCAATTTTTTCTTCTTTACCGAATAATTTTTTAAACATATACTTTGTCCTCCTTGTTTTATACACTTATATGATTCTATACCCTATTTTAAAAATTTCAAGCATAATGTTTAGATAAATTCTAATATCTATTCTATTAATTCTAAAGCCCGTTTCAGTTCTTCAACCTCTTCTTTTGATAACGTCAAACCTTTCCCCATCTTGTCATGATTATCTGACCAATCGCGTAAATCATACTTTGGTTCACGATTATTCCATGATACAAGATTGAGTTCTTTTTTCCAACCTGATGCATTTTCGGATAATACCGCTAAATGTTTAATAATCTCATATGAAATTGCCATCTAATGTCCTCTCTCCTCTCAAAAAAACTTAAAATTTCCAATCCGCTAATGATTGAATCGTATACGTTGGTTGCTTATCAATCGCTTGTAAATCCGCCAACTTTGTCACCCCAGTAAATACCAGGAGTGAATCAACCCCTGCATTAATACCAGCTAAAATATCCGTGTAATAATTATCCCCTATCATTAACGTTTCAGCCTTATCCGTGCCTAAGACCTCAAGTGCTTGTTCAACCATTATCGGCTCAGGTTTTCCAATGAATTTTGGTTCAACTTCTGTTGTAACAGATAACACGGAAATAACTGATCCTGCACCCGGTAAAAATCCGCGTTCACTTGGCAACTTAATGTCTCCATTAGTTGCGATAAACTTAGCACCATTTCGAATCGAAAGAGCACCAATCGATAACTTCTCATAAGTAATCTCGCGATCAAGACCCATGACGACATAATC
Organism: Halolactibacillus halophilus; assembly: GCF_900115605.1. Classification (GTDB taxonomy): domain Bacteria; phylum Bacillota; class Bacilli; order Bacillales; family Amphibacillaceae; genus Halolactibacillus; species Halolactibacillus halophilus. The sequence goes on along the minus strand of NZ_FOXC01000007.1, from coordinate 24,885 downwards.
GGGATCATCATCCGTTAACACGAGACCTTCTGCTTCTAAAGCCATGATTAAACCTTCTTCACCAATTGGATATACTTTCGCTCCTGGATGTTGCTCACTAACATACTTTGCAGTTGCCATACTTGTTGTTAATACTTGATTTTCAGTTGCCGCAATATCCATTGCTCGCAGCTTTTCCGCTACATCACGTGGATGTTTTGTGGAGTTATTGGTTAAGAATAGATACGGGATCTTCTTCTCGTTTAATACTTTCACAAACTCTACTGCTGCTGGTATTTTTTCCGTACCGTTATAAACCGTCCCATCAAGATCTATTAAGTAACCGCTATACATTGTCATAAATTTCTCCCCTTATAAAGAATAATTGTAAAATTATTTGTTATTTTCTGAATACATGATAAGATAGAACATAACCATCTTTAAAATTATAACTTTAAACAGAGAGAAATGTAAAATGGTTTATCTAAAGGCTTGAAAGTGGTATGTTAAATATAGAGAAGGACTACATACGACATTTAAACATTTATTCTATAAAAGAGAGGTAGTTAAAGCCAATGACACAAGACACACCAAGAGCTATTATTGTAATTTTTGGAGCAACTGGGGATTTAGCTAATCGTAAATTGTACCCTGCTTTGTACCGTTTATATCGTAATAAAAAATTATCCGATCATTTTGCGGTTGTAGGGGTAGCTAGAAGGCCATTAACGCAAGAAGATTTTAGAAACAATATTAAAGCATCAATTAAAGAGTATCAAGACGATTCCATCGATCATGATGATTTCGCCTCGCATTTCCATTATAATCCGTTTGATGCTCAACATTTATCAGAATATCAAAAACTCGATAACTTTATTACAGAACTTGATCACAAACATCAAGCAGGTGAAAATCGTTTATTTTATATGGCTATGGCACCAAACTTCTTTGGACCCATTGCCGCAAATTTAAAATCTCAAGGCCTTACCGACAACAAAGGGTGGTCACGCCTCGTAATTGAAAAACCATTTGGACACAACTATGAGACTGCACAAGCACTCAATGACCAAATCGGTCAAGCATTTGATGAAGACCAAATTTATCGTATTGACCACTACCTAGGTAAGCAAATGGTCCAAAACATTGAAATCGTCCGATTTGCAAACGCGATGTTTGAACCGCTTTGGAATAACCAGTATATTGCAAACGTCCAAATTACTTCAAGTGAAGTATTAGGAGTAGAAGAACGTGGACGCTATTATGATGAATCTGGAGCTCTGCGTGACATGATTCAAAATCACCTCCTACAGATGGTATCACTTGTTGCGATGGAACCACCCGCAAAAATTCATCCAGATGATATCCGTTATGAAAAAGTCAAAGTATTGCGTAGCCTTCGTCCATTAAGTGAACAGCACGTTGATGACTATTTCGTTCGAGGACAATATGATAAAGGAATCGTCAATGACCAAGAAGTCAATGCCTACCGCGAAAGTAATGGTGTTGAAGCTGACTCTAATACTGAAACATTTGTTGCGGGTAAATTTATGATTGATAACTTCCGCTGGGCTGGTGTACCTTTCTATGTCAGAACAGGGAAACGACTGAAAGAAAAATGCACAAAAATTGTGGTACAATTTAAAGACTTGCCACTGAACTTGTATAAGGATAATGAAGGAACCATCAATCCCAACCTCTTAGTCATTCATGTGGCGCCCGATGAAGGGATTACGATGCACTTAAATGCAAAGAAAACAGATTACGGTATGACAAGTAAACCGATTACGATGCATTATGATAAGAGTTCAGAAAATGTTGAAGTACCAGAAGCTTATGAGCTATTAATTAATGATTGCTTAAATGGCGATTCAACAAGTTTTGTTCACGCTGATGAAGTCGCTCTTTCTTGGAAATTCGTCGATACGATTACTGATCGCTGGGAAAAAACAAAAGCTGATTTCCCTAATTACGCCTCTGGCACGAATGGTCCAGACGTGTCCAAACAATTGTTAAATAAAGATGGTTTCCACTGGTGGGAAACATGTTCTCGCGATGGTGAGCAATCATAAGTTGTATGCCTTAAAACAAAAAGCAGACCAATGGCCTGCTTTTTGTTTTAGGTATTTACTAGCGTTAGTAATTTTAAACTTCCTTAATTACCAAATTATTAATCCAACACGAAAAGTCGCTGGTAGGTATTTAAACACCTGTCAGCGACTTTTTTATATTTTCAGCTTCACACGTCTTTAACAACGGTGAGTACTTTTATTTATCTAACCATTCCGTATGAAAGACTCCATCTTTATCAACGCGCTCATATGTGTGAGCACCGAAGTAATCACGTTGTGCTTGAATAAGGTTAGCTGGCAACGTTTCAGTACGGTAGCTATCATAATAAGCCAACGCTCCGGCGAAACCAGGTACTGGAATACCACGCTCCATGGCAATGGCTAACACTTTACGTAATGATGATTGATACTTCTCAACAATGTCTTTAAAATAATCATCTAACATAAGGTTCGCGAGTGCTTTGTCATGATCAAAGGCTTCTTTGATTTTTTGTAAGAACTGCGCACGAATAATACAACCCCCGCGCCAAATCATCGCAATTTCACCGTAATCCAAATTCCAATCATACTCTTCAGATGCTGTACGCATTTGGGCAAACCCTTGAGCATATGAGGTGATTTTACTCATATAAAGCGCTTGACGAATCGCCTCTATTAATTCTTCTTTATCCCCTTCATATGGGAGAGATTCTGCTGAAGGACCTGAAAGAATCTTACTTGCTTTCACTCGTTCATCTTTAAGTGCTGAAATAAACCGAGCAAAAACAGATTCTGTTATCACAGGAAGTGGTACCCCTAAATCTAGCGCACTTTGACTTGTCCATTTACCTGTTCCCTTTTGTCCTGCTTTGTCTAAGATGACATCAACCATTGGTTTTCCTGTTTCATCATCTTTTTTCGTAAAGATATCTGTCGTAATTTCAATTAAGTATGAATCCAATTCGCCTTGGTTCCAATCTTTGAAGACATCGTGTAATTCTTCTGCTGATAGTCCAAGAACATTTTTTAGAATGAAATAAGCTTCTGCGATCAGCTGCATATCACCATATTCAATGCCGTTATGCACCATTTTCACATAGTGCCCGGCGCCGTTTGGTCCGATATACGTTACACAAGAATCGCCTTCAACTTTAGCTGAAATTGCTTCTAAGATAGGTGCCACATGTTTGTATGCTTCTGCTTGACCACCTGGCATGATTGATGGGCCTTTAAGCGCGCCTTCTTCACCACCAGACACACCCGTACCGATAAAGTGAATACCTGATTCATCTAATTCTTTGTTACGACGAATCGTGTCTTGGAAGAATGTATTTCCACCATCGATAATAATATCACCTTTATCAAGTAACGGACGAAGTGTTTCAATTGTTTTATCTGTTGCTGGACCTGCTTTAACCATCAACATAATTTTACGTGGTTTCTCTAATGAGTCCACGAATGCTTCAATCGTTTCTGCTCCAAAGAAGTTTTTTCCTTTGGCTTCGTTTGCCATAAAATCTTCTGTTTTTTTGTACGTACGGTTAAAGACAGATACAGAGTATCCTCGGCTTTCTACGTTTAAAGCCAAATTTTTCCCCATTACCGCAAGACCAATGACACCAAATTGTTGTTTTGTCATGTTTTTAGCTCCTTTATCTAGTTGATTCTATCTCTATCATACGTGGATTTTGATATTTGCGCAAATTATCCACATGAAACCCCAACGTTACATATACTAAGTTATAACAGATTTAGGCCAGATGCAAATGAATTTTTTAAAAATTCATTTTTTTCTCATATCAACTTTCTCATAGCCTTATAATATTAAAAATGTCCTGACAACATTTTTTCAATCGCAAGCGCTGCCCCGTCCTCATCAAAACGCGTCGTCACAAAGTCAGCTTTTTCTTTCACTTCCGCTTGAGCATTACCCATAGCGACACCAAAACCAGCATGTTCAATCATTTTAATATCATTCATACTGTCACCCACGGCCATGACTTGACTAAAATCGAGCGCTCTTGCTTCTAGTAAGCACTCAATCGCCTGACGTTTATGGGTTCCACGGCTATTAATTTCAATGTTTGTCGGGCTTGAATTAGTTAATTCAAGCGTTTCAATCGCACTAAAATAACGCGTCGCTTCCTCACGTAATTGCTCATCTAAAATATCAAAACCAAACTTAATCCACTCATGTTCTAAATAATTATCAGGTAATTGGTGTCGAAACACCCCTTGGTCACTTACTAACCAGAAATGGCTATTTAAGCGGTCAAATTGTCTAATAATTTTTTCAACATCACCGTGTTGGATCGATTGTCTAAGCAATAACTCTCCGCGCGTTGTCCAGACCTCTCCCCCGTTTAATGTAATTAAATGATCGACCTCGAGTGTTTCGGCAATAGGTAAACTTGTCGTGCGGTGACGACCTGTCGCAATCACAACATCAACTTTCTGCTTTTTTGCTGCTTTGACCGCTTCAATTAACCGTGGTGTCACCACCTTACCACCGTGTTCTACCAGTGTTCCATCTAAGTCTAATGCTACTAATTTTATTTGTTTTGTCATAGCTCATCCCCCCTAACAATCGTTTTAATCATACCATTTTTTCATGATTGACACTAGTTTAGATATGTTCAACTTAAACTATCGATGTTAAAACTCTCTTTAATTTAATTCGTTCCATCTACTCGTGACTATTGACAGATTGTTGTTTTTATGAGATGATTAATGTTGGCTTAAAAAGTCAAGGTAAAAGAGGCATCATTTTAGATGATTTGGATACACATCATGACGGTATGATGAACGACACGATTATTGAATGGATTTTATCATGGTTGCAAATTGATAAACAATAATAACGTAATACTTATTCAACTGGATCGACTCAAGAGTCGTAAGAACATAATAGAGGTAGGGATTATGTGTTTAAGTTAGAAGCATTTAGAATGAACTACCGTGGCAGTTTGTAGTAAAACAAATATTTTTACCTTTAAAAGGGCGATGTCACAAGTGGCATCGCCCTTGTCCAATTTTTTTGACTAAAACAGTGGTTGACCTTTTCTGAAAAACTTGGTACGATGCTTAGTAATTAAATAAGTCGCAACGATCATTATGGGTGACACTATAGTGGGAGCAACTTCTGGAGAGACCGCTCTAATGACGGCACCGAAGGATTCACAATCTCAGGTAAAAGGACAGAAGACAAATGAAGCTAATAAGCTTCTTGTCTTTTGAGATTGGGGATTGACTCCAATCTTTTTTTATTCATAAAATATTTAATACGAGGTGAAAGACATGCAAAAACGCGCAGTAGTCACAGTAGTAGGAAAAGACCAAGTAGGAATTATTTCAAAAGTTACCACCGTATTAGCGAAACACAAGATGAATATTCACGATATTAGCCAAACCATCCTTCAAGACTATTTTACGATGATGATGATTGTCGAAATGAAAAACAAAGATTTATTAGAAGATTTACTCGAAGCATTTGAACAAGTTGAAGCAGAAATGAACTTAACAATTAGTGTGCAATTAGAAGACGTCTTCCAAGCAATGCACCGAATTTAAGGAGGGGAAAACATGGCCATTCATTATTCAGAAATTCAAGAAACAATCCGCATGGTTCAAATGGAAAGCTTAGATATTCGTACTGTTACAATGGGCATTAGTTTACGAAACTGCCAAGATAGTGATTTTGAAAAAGTAAAGGCAAATGTCTATGATAAAATTGTGAGTTATGCCGGACAATTAAAGCCTATAGCTGAACAAGTCGAAAAAGAATACGGGATTCCGATTGTGAATAAACGTATTTCGATTACACCTATCGCTGAAATCTTAGGTGACTTAAGTGTTGACCAAGCCGTAGAACTAGCAAAAGTACTTGATAAAGCAGCAGAAAAGACCGGTGTTGATTTTATCGGGGGCTACTCTGCCTTGGTACATAAAGGTATGACAAAAGCAGACCAAACACTTCTTGAAGCTATTCCACGCGCTTTAAGTGAAACAAATCGTGTCTGTAGCTCGGTATCAATTGGAACAACAAGAACCGGTATTAATATGGATGCTGTTGGTCAACTTGGTCATGTTATTAAAGAAACAGCCGAATTAACAAAAGACCAAGATAGTATTGGTTGCGCGAAGTTTGTTGCTTTTTGTAACCCCGTTGAAGACAATCCATTTATGGCTGGTGCCTTCCACGGTGCTGGTGAGGGAGAAGCTGTCTTGAGTGTTGGTGTTAGTGGACCTGGGGTTGTACTCAATGCACTTAAGCGCTATCCAGAAGCTGATTTAGGCGAAGTGGCTGACGTCATTAAAAAGACCGTGTTTAAAATCACACGTGCAGGTGAACTGCTTGGCCGTGTTGTCGCTGAACGTCTAAACGTGCCATTTGGAATTATGGATTTATCACTTGCACCAACGAATGCGATGAACGACAGTGTTGCTGAAATATTAGAAGAGATTGGCCTTGAAAGCGTGGGTACACACGGAACAATTGCTGCACTTGCCCTAATGAACGATGCTGTTAAAAAAGGTGGTGCAATGGCCAGTTCCTATGTTGGTGGTCTAAGCGGTGCCTTCATCCCAGTCAGTGAAGATAATGGTATGATTCGTGGTATTCAAGACGGCTCTCTCACATTAGATAAGTTAGAAGCCATGACTTGTGTATGTTCAGTCGGACTTGATATGATTGCGCTAAATGGCGATGCACCAGCTGAAACACTTTCAGCTATTATTGCTGATGAAGCTGCGATTGGTATGATCAATAAGAAAACCACTGCCGTCAGGGTCATTCCTGTTGTCGGTAAGAATGAAGGAGAGATGGTTGAATTTGGTGGCTTGCTTGGCCGTGCGCCAATCATTGGTGTAAAACCTTTCAGTTCTGAAAAGATGATTAAGCGTGGTGGACGTATTCCCGCCCCACTTCAGGCGCTAATTAACTAACCGTCTATTAAAAAATATTTTTCAACCTAGTTTAACAAGCCATAAGCTCACTTAATCAGAGATTCATACTTTGATTAAGTGGGCTTTTTATGCTATTTACAATGATTCCTATCTAATTTATAAGAATATTCATATTTTACTGTAACTTTTTAGGATGTTGCCTCGTCTTATTTATGTACCTATTTTTATTCGAGAGCGGGTAGTGACTTATGAAGCAATCATTTTTTTATATCTTAATTCTATCTTTAGGCATTTTAACACTTTGGCTCTTTATTTCACATAGACAGACCACCCCCGACCTTACGGGTTATGTGATTCGAACCACACCCAAGCGCTTATTAATCCAATCTGAAAATCCTAAAGATATGCGAGCATATGGTGGCAGGGAGCGCTATTATGAATTAATTTGGGTAAATATAGACGAAAAACGGTACGATGTTGGGGATTATGTTGATGTTTGGTATCACTCAATTAGCCAACACTATCCGCGAATAGCAACGACCAAAAAAATTACCCAATCAATGCGCGTTCCACAAAAAGATACGACTTTAACCAGAAAACAGATCATTCAGAAAGTCTATCAAGATACTCCTTCTCATCCTGCTGAACTATTCGTCATTGACCAGATCGAATATGATGAACAAGCAGCGGTATGGCATGTGGACTTATACGATGTTTTTTCTGAACGATATCAATCCTTTAGCCTTGATGACAGCATGTGAAAATAGTAAGTAGCAATTATAAATAGTTTGAAATTCAAGTGTTGAATTTTTCTATTAACGGTAGTTACACTAATTAAAGATAAAATGTTTCTTTATTCAATTGTTCACAATATTCACTGATTCACATAGGTTTATCGTTTTAGAGCGAGAAGACACCTTCCTCAAACATTCGTGAGAATGTTTGGTGGGGGCAGTTCAATTGGTCTGCTTCCTGTTGCTTATATTAACGACGCAACGGGTGGTTACAACACCGCCTTGTATATTTTTTCAGGCCTTGTTGGCATCACATTTGTTATTTCACTAGTGATGAAGCAAAATATTCGGTCATTTGAGAGGCAATCTATTCAAGCAAACTAAAACTACAAATCAAACCACACACACTTAAAAACCCTCGTTATTTGCTAAGCAAACAACGAGGGTTTTAGTTTAAAATTAATTGGTATCTCTACCTTTTAATAATCAATTAAATATTTAGATAGTTATGCTTAACTTAACTCAAACATACCTGCCGAAAGTTGATAATACTTTCCTTTTTGTTCAATTAATTGATCGTGGTTCCCACGCTCAATAATTTCCCCTTGTTCAAGAACCATGATCGCATCACTTGAACGAACCGTTGATAAACGGTGAGCGATAATAAAGGATGTTTTACCATCCATTAAGCGATCCATCCCTTTTTGAATTAGTGCTTCTGTTCGTGTATCAATCGATGAGGTAGCCTCATCTAAGATTAATACTGGCGTTTTTGCGACTGCCGCTCGCGCAATCGCAATCAATTGACGCTGGCCTTGTGATAGACTGTTACCATCTGATTTCAGTTCAGTTTGATAGCCATCTTGTAAATGTTGAATAAACGGATCAGCATTTGCTAATTTCGCTGCATCAATTACTTCTTCATCGGTTGCATCTAGGCGACCATAACGGATGTTTTCCATTACCGTACCAGTGAAGAGGTGGGTATCTTGCAGAACCATAGCGAGTGACCGGCGTAAGTCTGGCTTCTTAATGCGATTTATTTCAATGTCATCAACGGTAATCTTACCCCCTGGTACATCATAAAATCGGTTTATAAGGTTCGTAATCGTCGTTTTTCCAGCTCCTGTTGAACCAACGAAAGCAATTTTTTGCCCTGGTTTGGCATAAAGAGAAATACCATTTAGCACGGTTTTATCTTCCTCATATCCAAAGACCACATCATGAAAGACAACGCTACCTCTGACATGTGTAAGTTCACCTCGGTCTTTCCAAGCAAACTCACCTGTTCTTTCAGTTACTTCTGTCATCGTGCCGTCCGCAGTAATCGACACAGGCACCATCTCAACAGTACCTTCATCAAATTCCGGCTGTTCATCAATAACTTTAAACACACGCTCTGCTCCAGCAAGTCCGGTTAGAACGGCATTAATTTGTTGCGACACTTGCATGATTGGTTGTGAAAAAGTACGGGTAAATTGTAAAAATGCTACAACCGTACCTAGAGTGAGTAACTCTTCAATCGCAAGAAGTCCACCAACCATGGCTGTAATAGAGTAGAGAATATACGATAAGTTACCCATAATAGGCATAAGTATATTTGCAAAGGTATTGGCTGTTGTTGCACTCTGTCTCAAACCTTCGTTTAAGGCATCAAATTCGTCATGTACTTTCTCTTGTCGTGAGAAGACTTTAATAACTTTTTGCCCTTCAATCATTTCCTCAATGTAGCCATTAACTTGTCCAAGTTCTTGTTGTTGCTTGACGAAATAATTTGCACTGCGTCCACCAATTTCTTTTACCGCAAATAACATAACGCCTAACATAATCACGACGAGAATTGTTAATTGCCAGCTAAAGAAAATCATCATACTGAAGACACCAACAACGGTAATAAGTGAATTAATAACCCCAGTAACCGAGTTTGATAACACTTGTCTTAGTGTGTCAATATCATTTGTGAAGAGACTCATCGAGTCCCCGTGTGTATGAGTATCATAGTACTTCAACGGAAGTTTCTCGAGTTTTTGGAATAAGTCGACACGAATTTTATATAATGTCCGTGTGGAAATCCCAACCATTAAACGGTTGAAAATATATGTGGACGCTGCCCCAACAAGATAAATGACAGCGACTGTACCAATCACCATCATAAAGTCTTGCATCAGTTCTGCCGTTTGTTCTTCCATCAGCGGTGTTAAATAATTGTCAATAATCGTCTGTAAGAAAGAAATACCAATAACGTTACTAAGTGCACTCGTAATAATTGTCAGAAAGACAATCAAGAAAATCCATTTATCCTCTTTCATGTAACTAGCAATACGTTTTAATGTATCTTTAATATTCGTTGGTTTTCCCATACCTTTTGGTCCGCTACCTGGACCACCCATTGGTCTTGCTTTAGCCATCGATACTCACTCCCTTACTTTGAGATTCGTAGATTTCTTGATAAATCTCGTTTGATCGCATGAGGTTCTCATGGGTATCAAATCCTTTAATTTCACCGTCATCTAAGACGATAATTCGATCAGCATCGGAAATAGAACTCACACGTTGTGCAATAATTAGTGTGGTGACATCGTCAAATGAATCTTTAAATACCGTTCTTATTTTTGCATCTGTTGCTGTATCAACAGCACTTGTTGAATCATCTAAAATCATCACTTTTGGATTTTTTAATAATGCTCTTGCGATGGTTAAGCGCTGCTTTTGACCACCCGAAACATTTACTCCACCTTGACCAAGATCAGTATCATAACCGTTAGGGAAAGAAGTAATGAAGTCATGCGCTTGAGCGGCTTTTGCTGCCGCTTTTACTTCTTCATCTGTCGCGTGTTCATTTCCCCACTTTAAATTATCTTTAATTGTACCTGAGAATAAGACATTGTTTTGCAAGACCATCGCAACGTTATCACGTAACACATTTAAGCGATAATCTTTAACGTTGTGTCCACCTACAACAACCTCACCTGATAAGATGTCGTATAGGCGCGGGATCAACTGGACAAGTGTTGTTTTAGAAGACCCTGTCCCTCCGATAATACCAATCGTTTCACCTGACTTGATTGATAAATCAATCTGATTTAAAACAACATTCTCAGGGTCATTTGTATAACTAAATGACACGTTTTTAAACTCAATCGTTCCATCATTGAGTTGAAGATTTGGATCTGTACCTTCATCATCAAGAGTAGGTTTTTCCTCTAATCCCTCAATAATACGTGAGAAGGATGCGCGTGAAATAATCATCATAATAAAAATCATTGAAATCATCATGAGTGAAATAAGCACTTGCATGATGTACATTATAAAACTGGACATCTGTCCAATATTAAATGTGCCATCAATGACCATATTACCACCAAACCATAGAATGGCGACGACACTCGTATAAATCGTTAACTGCATAATCGGCATGTTCAAAATCACAAGCTTTTCCGCATTTAATTGCGCATCGCGCACTTGTTTAGCATTTTCTATGAACCGAGATTCTTCGTGGTCTTCTCTTACAAATGCCTTAACTACCCGAATATTTACGATAAAGTCCTGAACTTTTTCATTCAAGCCATCGTATTTTTCTAGCATGGCTAAGAAGCGTGGATGCGCATTCTTACCAATAAAGAAAAGGGTCAATGATAGGACTGGGATTGAAATTAAGAAAATCAACGATAACTGTGCGTTAATTGATACTGCCATAATCGTTGCACCAATAAGCATAATCGGTGCCCGTATGGCCATTCTAATAATCATCATAAAGGCATTTTGCGTGTTCGTGACATCTGTCGTCAAACGGGTAACCAAGGAAGCCGTAGTGAACTTATCAACATTCGCAAATGAATAGCCTTGTATTTTCTCAAATAAACCTGAGCGAATATTCTTTGCAAACCCCATGCCCGCTTCAGCAGCAAATTTCCCGCTGAGCGCACCAAAAATCAAGGCCACAATCGCCATTAAAATCATCAATAATCCCATACGAATCGTATAACTCATACCGCCTTCGCCTTGAATACCATAATCAACGATCCTCGCCATCAGTAGTGGAATCATAAGTTCTAATACAACTTCAAAAACAACCATGATTGGCGTTAAAATTGTTGCTTTTTTATACTCCCCTAAAAAAGGCACTAGTTTTTTAATCATTATTTTTCCTCCCATCAATCTTACAATGTCTGTGTACTGGTGCTAAATTACTTAATAACTTCCTCAACTGTTTAATCATAAAATCACGCTGATCAACATCAATGTTTTGAAGTAGTTTTTGATCAATTGTTTCTCTATACGCCTGGAAATCTTCTAATACTCGCATGCTTTGATCTGTTAAAGAAATCAATTTTTGACGTCCGTCGATTTCACTTTTCTTCCGATCGATAAAACCCTTTTCCTCTAATCGCTTAAGTAATCCTGTAACGGTTGGATTAGTTAGATGAAAATGTTCCTCAATATTTTTCTGGTTCACATCCTTTTGATGAAAATAAGCCCCACCTAAAAACAATAAAATATCTCCTTGCGAGGATGTAAGGTTGTGCTGTTCAAAATATTGATTTTTTTCACGCTCAAGTGCAAAATACACAAAACGTATGTAAAGAACTAAATCATTTGACAACGTTGATAAACCTCCTTGCAATTACATAGCATGCTATATATTATTGCCGTTTCTTTAAAAAATGTCAATCAAAAGACTCCTGCTTTTTTGTGTAAAAACGATGGAATTTTTCAACTGAAACCAAACATCATTAAAACCAACCACTATAGCTTCATATATTTTTTAGTAGACGCTGAATTAATTATAAGAATGAATGAAAAAAACAACCGTCACCGATTGTTTTTCATCCTTGCTATTTTTTTATGTTTCATTCTGTCACGGCTTCTTTTGAACGAGACCCAATCAAGCATTGTTTTTCCAAATAATTAAACAATACCGCTTCTGTTGTTTGCTGCCCTAAACTCGGATAGTGGTGCAAAACCGCTCGTCCTTGATCAATGGCCTCTTTTACTAAAGTCAAGTCGCCGTCATAATAAGCAAGGTAGGCTTTGGTGCGGTAACCGTTCGCATCACGATCTTTCTCTATATGCGTTAACACTTTTCGCCATTTCTTCACATCTTCATGGTCGTCTAAGAGTATAGAGGCTACCACAAGTTCATTTAAGACACTTTTTCGCGTAAATATGTCCGATGTATCCACGCGTTCACCGAGCATTGCTTTTGTCTCTTTTAAGGAGTTAAAGTCTAACTGTTCTAGCGCCTGAAGGTGCTTAAGCAACGTACAATGGATACTGTCATTTTCTTTTACCAACTCAAAATTGAGTTGACCAGGTGAAACGCCAGCCTGTAATTGCGCTGAAAAGTTCATCATCTCCACCAAATCCGTCACAGCTTTCTCACCTTTAATTAGTCCAACAATATAGGCACCATCTGACATCATCATCGTCGTTGTTTTAAATGGAAACAAATTAGAGACCCCTAAGAATACCGATAAGATAACAAACACCCAAAGAAACACTTGAAGTAACCCTGATGTATGTAAAATGAGCATATAGCCAAGAAACGCTGAGATAAGGTTAAACAAGGCGCCACCGAAAAAGTAAATGATAAAGGAGCGGTTGGATATGTCTCCTAAACGGTTAGGTATCATCCCACATAACCCACCATAACCGTGCATTTTTTCAACGGATACTCGAAACGCCCCATTCACTTTCTTCCACTCCAAAAAACCAATGCGATAGATCAATAAGTCCATACCAACGAGTTTCCCAAACACAAAATGACCGAACTCATGAATATTAATCGCTAAAAATAAGACGACCAAAATGAAGATAACAAGTATTAATCCATTTTGAATCGTTAAATTATATAGAAAAGGTTCGTAAAACGGCTCGCTTGCACCTGCATATAGGCCTAAAATAAGACCAATAATTAGACACACACCATAGAATATACTCATTTTCTGCCACTTTTTCATTGTACACCTCGAAAAATTTAATGGATTTCAACTTGCTTATTTGCGCTTAACCAATCTTTCAAAGCTGGCATTTGTTCCTTTGCCCGTGACACGCCTGCTCCGTGCAGGGCGTTTAGTTTAGACACATCTTTTTCAGCACGTTTGACTTGTTCATGACCTTTCGGCCTAATAATAAATACTTTACCTTCGTCTTCAAGTGCTTCTAATTGATCAAGTGTCTTATTATAAATCTCATGCCGGTTGAGCATCGTCTCCACTAGCTTAGGGTATTCCCGGTAAAGCAGTTTTGAAGTAAACTTCGCTCGAAAAGGTTTTTTACGGTAACCTTTCGGTCGGGTTAAGATAACGAGATGACGTTTAAAGCCATCATCAATCGCTTTTTGAATGGGAATCGGATCAGCAATCCCACCGTCAAGTAACGTGTAACCATCAAGCTCGATTGGCACCCCAACAAGTGGTAAACTGCTTGACGCCTGAACGGCCGTAAAGATATCTGTGTCCTCGGTGTTATCAAAGTAACAAGGTTTTCCTGTCTCACAGTCTGTCGTTGGTATCACAAAACGTTCGTTAATGTTAAGAAAGGTCTCAAAATCAAACGGAACAAGTTCATTCGCAATATCATTAAATAAAAAATCCATATTAAACATGCCTTTACCCCTTAGCACATTGCGCATATTAATATAACGTGGATCATTCGCGAAATTCACATTAATATAACGGCTTCTATCCGGCTGCCTAGATAAGTAACTTAACGCATTACACGCACCTGCAGATACCCCAATCACGTAAGGAAAAAACATATCCTCGGTCATTAAATAATCAAGCACGCCTGATGTAAAAACACCACGCATGCCGCCACCTTCTAAAATTAAACTCGTCTGATGCATCACACTCACCTCCTACAATGTCATTGTGAACATATCACTTCTACTAATTACCAATTATATCAAACCTCCTTATTCAAAGCGATGTTTTTCTAAATTTTCGCACAAAAGTCCTGTTCGTTACCTATACTTTTACGACAATTGAGGTATTGAACGACTTTTTATCCTTAATTATCAATTACATGTAAAAAATCGCCCCTTTGACCATATAGTCACCGGGACGATTTCGTTATTTTTTAACATTTAGTTTGTTCTTTTCATTTAGATCCTTATGGTTGCATCGCACCAAACAACACGAGCCATGCAAGAATAGATTTTGCGACAAGGCTTAAAATAATATAAACCCGTTCGCCGTATAAATAATCTTTCCACTTACCGATCTTTTTATATTGTAAGATCATATTTACTGGGAAGGTGTTAAATGCGATGAAATACGTCACTACAATCGCCCACACAAACCAAGGAACCATGTCAAAATTGCCTGTTCCAAACATGTAGAGGAAGATCGCAATCCACGGGGCGATACCCGCAATCGACCCCCAAATAAATGCACCCCAACGCAGGTTATCTTTGTCACGGCCTTCGTTCAATTGTTCCATCACTAGTCCAAATAAGTTCATCGTTGCATTTACGATAAAGATTAACATAAGGGACGCAATATCATAAATACCGAATAGCGTTGAGATAAGAACAATCATAATCGATGAACTTAATGCATATTCAAACCAACGAAATTTATTAATTCCGCGTTCTAAATCACGGTTGTATATATCGTTCGTTTTCTTAGGTATTGCGATGATCGCATGAGCAAAAGCTGAGATAAATAAAAATAAACTCACACCAATCCCAAACGGTAAATCAAACAATTGATCTTGCGCAAGTTCTAGTGATTGCGTGTCTGGATTAAAAGATAAATAGAATTGCGTAATCGTTGGACTAAATTCAGAGATTGTTTGAATCACTGTGGTTGCTAAAAACAACATAATGACTGCCTGAACGAAGTGGAAACCACCCATAATTAAGTTAAATCGTCGTAATTTTTTTAAACGTGCTTGCATAATTGTCGCCTCCTTTTATACTTACACTGACCTATTCCCTACTAAGGTGCAAGGTTAAACCAAAAAGAACCGACTATTTTATCAATTGATCAGTGGCATAACTAATTAACTGACTACGATAATGACTTGCTTTTCTTATTGCAATCGCACTACTGTATAACCCACCAACAAGCTTGTATGTCTCAAGTAACGTATAATCGTCCGAGAAGTGATTAGCGGTTTGTTTAACAAATGGTAAAAATCGTTTGATTAACGCAGATTTAATCTCTTGTTCAATATCGAGTAAAAACTTTTGGAAGTTCAATTGACAATGGCCTTCTAAATAATCATGCAACTCAACAATCGCTTCCAACACCCCTAAGACAAGTTCGCGTGAAAAACTGTCTGCATCATTGAATGGTTCAAAACAATAGCGAATTAAATGTTCTTCTAGTGTATAGTTTAACAAGGCTTGTTTATCTTTAAAGTGATGGTAAAACGTTGCTCGGTTGACATCTGCTTTTTCAGTAATATCTTTTACGGTAATTTTTTCTATTTCACGTTCTGACATCAATGCGAGTAAAGCATCAACGACACTCTTTCTTGTGCGAATAATTCTTGGGTCTGTTTGCATTGGTTCTCTCCCCATCTGCGATCATATAATCATGTTTTCTTGCTGTTAAATTTAGCCGTTTATAGATCAAATGTCATGTATTTGTTTAAAATCGGATATTTGGATTCACTTTATTTGTCTTGAATCGAAGATAATATTATAATATCAAATGTAGTCATGATTTGAAACTCTTTTTTTATGATTGGCTAAATATAAACGAATTAATTGGAGGAACGATTATTATGAATTTATTAGTTGTAACGGCAAATGACCGTCCATCAAGTCAAGCAACCTCACCAAAAATGTATGACGCATTTATGGAAGAACTAAAACAAAATGACAACGTTGACGTGACTGTTTATGATGTTTATAAAGAAGATACCCCTTACTTAGGTCAAGATATCTTTAATGCTTATATGAAACTTGAAGGTCACGAACCTTTAACAGAATCAGAGGATCGTCTTTTTACTGCTCAGTCTAAAGCGCGTGATTTATTTGAAAAAGCAGATACTATCGCTTTTGTCTTCCCATTATGGAACTTAACCATTCCAGCGAAATTACAAACATTCGTTGATTATGTCTTCTCAGCTGGTTTCACGTTTAAATATGATACTGAAGGCAACATGATTCAATTAATGAATGATAAGAAAATTATTCTACTTAACGCACGTGGTGGTGTTTATTCAACTAAAGAAATGCAACCATTAGAAATGGCTGTTAACTACATGAAAACATCATTTGGTGGCGTCATGGGTATGGAAATCATTGATGAAGTCATCATTGAAGGTCACAACCAAGACCCGACAAAATCAGATGATATCATTGCTGAAGGCTTAGAGAAAGTAAAAACTGTCGCTAAAAATTTAAAATAAGACATAATGAAAAAGCGGAAAAGACCCTGTCTTCTCCGCTTTTTATATACATAAATAATAAGATTTTCTCTATTACGTTCACTATTTTACCTGGATGTAAACTGCTACTTATACAAATTCCCAAAAAATAATTTGTGACATCAAAAGATAAGAGATGAAGTGTACTGTTATTTTTCATATATGAATCACTGGCCTTATTCTCAAATAATTTTGATGTAACTGGATGATGTTATAGGGCGAATATTAGGGGTATCGTAAAAAAACAATCGTCTCTGTCTTCACTATTCACTAAAAAAGAGCCGTGTACGAATTTTTAACGCAGCTCTTCTTAATATTTTGTTTAGAACCGAATTTTCACTTCGAACGACGCTTGACACTTTGGACACGTCGCCTTGTGCCGTCCTCTTTTACGCGGTAACCTTAAGGTAACCCCACAATTCGGACACGTACGGTAGCGTTTTGTCGGAAGGTCTTTTATTTTTTGAACAAGTTTTTTTACGGTATGTTTGATTCGATTGATTACCCGTAAATAAACCGCATTCTCTTTTTGTCTTACCACAATATTTTTTGAGAACATCCGAAAGACAGCTAGCAAAATGACCACGGTCATCAATCCTGTCATTAATTCTGGCATAAACCAGCGACTAAAAAACAACAAGATGAAATAAAGCACCAACATCCCTACATATAATTGATCAAGGCCATAACGACCTTGCATAAAACGTCTGAATCGTTCTTTCATTTCTTAATCCTCCAATTGATTAAAATACTTTTACGCTTCTTCTATGAAGGGGTTTTTAGTATTTTTTCATATTATTTTATATCCCTCCTTATCATATCAGACATACGGAAAGAATGACTACTCTTTTGGGCTCAAGCGTTTGATAGTTTGTTATTACGGGTAATTAAGATTAACGAATACTTATTTACATACTTTTTAGTATTCAAAGAAAGGAGAACAACATGATTCGTTTCGAAAACGTTAAAAAAACATTTCCAGATGGCACCACCGCAATAAAAGATAGTAGCTTTGATGTCAAAGAAGGAGAATTTTTTGTTATCATTGGACCAAGTGGTTGTGGTAAAACAACGACCTTGAAAACTATCAACCGGCTCATTCCAATCTCTGACGGCACCATCTTTATTCAAGATAAAAAAATCAGTGAGTATAACATTAATAAACTGCGTTGGAATATCGGCTATGTGCTCCAACAAATCGCTTTATTTCCTCACCTTACGATTGAAGAAAATATCGCGATTGTGCCAGAGCTAAAGAAATGGTCACGTGAAGACATCACTTACCGAGTGACTGAATTATTAAACATGGTTGGACTTGATGCGGATAAATACCGAAAACGCCTGCCTCATGAATTATCTGGAGGAGAACAACAGCGCGTCGGCGTTGTTCGTGCACTCGCGGCGGACCCAGATATCATCCTTATGGACGAGCCATTTAGTGCGCTTGATCCGATTAGTCGTGAGAAACTGCAAAATGACATTCAAGATTTACAGAAAAAAATCAAAAAAACGATTGTGTTTGTGACACATGATATTCGTGAAGCCGTTAAGCTTGCCGACCGCATTTGTTTAATGCAAGACGGAGATATTATCCAAGTCGGCAGTCCCGAAGAGCTCTTATATAACCCTGCCAATGACTTTGTTCGAACCTTTACTAAAAGCGTTCAACAAGATGAAGACTTTGATATTCAAGACTTAATCGAAACAACAGACGCTAAAGACGCACCAAAAATCCCACTTGAAACGTCAGTATTTGAACTGATGAGGCACTTTAAAACAACAGACACACTCCTAATTACAAAGGACAACCAAACACTCGGTCTACTAAATAAAGAAACATTTACCGATGCCTTTATCAATCATTTTGAGAAAGGAGCTGTCTAATATGTCTATATTCTTTGACACACTTTCTCAAAGGCAAGACCAACTATTAAGTGCTCTGCTTGAACATATCCAACTGTCATTTATTGCGCTGTTTTTTGCGGTACTTATCTCTATTCCACTCGGCATTTATTTAACGAGAAAAGAAAACGTTGCTGAAACGATTATCAACGTGACCGCTGTCCTTCAAACCATTCCATCCCTTGCGTTACTCGGTTTGTTTATTCCTTTATTCGGGATTGGCAAAGTGCCTGCGGTTATTGCTTTAACGGTTTATGCCCTGTTGCCAATTGTAAGAAATACGTATACTGGAATTAAAGAAGTAGACGATTCGCTCATTGAAGCTGCTACAGCGATGGGGATGAACTCTAAAAAACGGCTCGTTAAAGTGGAAATCCCGCTTGCTATGCCTGTTATTATGGCAGGTATTCGAACAGCCATGGTATTGATCGTTGGTACAGCTACACTTGCTGCACTTATTGGAGCGGGTGGCTTAGGCGATATCATTTTGCTTGGTATTGACCGAAATAATACCGCTCTTATCTTTATTGGTGCGATCCCAGCTGCATTATTAGCCATTTTATTTGACTTTATCTTAAGAAAGCTCGAGCACGTCAATTATAAGTATTCCATTACAGCCATTGTGGCAATCCTTATTCTTACGCTTGGTTTAACACTCGCCCCTTCACTCTTAAATCAAGATGAAGACACGCTTGTCATTGGGGGGAAATTAGGTGCTGAACCAGAGATTCTCGTTGAGATGTATAAAGCCCTAATTGAAGAAGAGATGGATGTTAATGTAGAAACACGGTCCGGCTTAGGTAAAACAAGCTTTGTCTTTGATGCGCTTGATAACGAAGAAATTGATCTCTATCCTGAATTTACCGGTACCGTTTTAGGAGAACTCATCAAAGAACAAGCTGAAACGAATACAAAAGAAGCTGTGTACGAACAAGCACGAAGTGGTATTCTCCGTGACTATAATATGGCTTTATTAGAACCAATGGCCTTCAATAATACGTATGCCTTGGCTGTTACTGAAGAACTAGCAAATCAATATGACTTGGTGACCATTTCTGACTTAAACCGTGCACTTGGAGATATTAAGGCAGGCTTCACCTTAGAATTTTCTGACCGTGAAGATGGGTATCTCGGGATTCAATCACTCTATGACCTAACCTTCCCATCACTGCAAACGATGGAGCCAAGTTTGCGTTATCAGGCGATTGAGTCAGGTGACATTAATTTAATTGATGCTTACTCAACCGATCCTGAGATTGAACGCTATAACTTAGTCGTCTTAGAGGACGACCAAGAATTATTCCCACCTTATCAAGGTGCGCCGTTATTACGTGCCGAAACGTTAGAAGAATACCCAGAACTTGAAAGAGTTTTAAACCAACTGGGTGGACAAATTACCTCTGATGAAATGCGCGAGATGAACTACCGTGTCGGAGTTGATAATGAAGATGCCAGTGTTGTCGCACGAGACTATTTAACTGAAGCAGGATTAATCGAGTAACATGATTGAAAGCAAAAAACCTTATAGCAATAAAGTTCTTGTAAAGATTTTTTCAAACTTAAGCAATTAGCTGAATATGAAGCAACACATAAATAGACCTGAGACGCTTAAAATGAGCATCTCGGGTCTATTTTAGTTGGACAATAATTGAATGTCACCCTCTACTTTTTTATACTATTCTAAACTTTATCGGAAATTAAATGGGATAAAAATCCAGTGGATTCATCGATAAATCCAGTATAAAAGAGAAAGTCACCTATAGAGGCGACTTTCTCTTTTAATCTCTGTTATTATAAAGGAAATGATTGATAACTCATGCAGCTTTCTTATTGATCACGCGTTTTTTTCGTCGCTTGATAAAACTTATTCCCACCCGATAAGTTTGAGACATCATTAAAGCCGTGGTTGAGTAATATATTCTGAACTGCATTACCCGTTGTACCACTGTTACAATACGTCACTGTCGGTAAGTTTTTATCAAGCTCATTTAGCCGTGCCCGAATAACCGCATGCGGCATACTCACTGCGCCGTCCACGCAATTAGCGAGGTGTTGCTTTTCAATCCGGGTATCGACAATTTGAATCTTCTCACCGTTCGCTTCTAGCTCACGAACATCATCACTCGTCTTTAGCGGACGTCCTTTAGACAACGCATTATCTAAAATCATTCCGCTATAATGAACCGGATCTTTAGTCGTTGAAAATGGCGGAGCATAAGCAAGATCTAAATGAAATAACTCATCGACCGTTGCACCATAAGTAATCAATGTACTAAAAACATCGATTCGCTTATCGACCCCCTCTTGTCCAACAATTTGCACGCCAAGTAACTTTTTAGATGCTCGGTCAGCAATCGCCTTAATATTCATCTCCGTTCCATTAAAGTAAGCCGGTTTATCTGGTTTAATATTGTGGGAAACTTCAATATCAAACCCTTCTGCCCGTGCTTCCACTTCAGATAGACCGGTATTAGCGATGGTAAATTCAAATAATTTATAAATACTTGTCCCGAGAATCCCTTTAAATTCTAATGAACCGCCAGACAATTGGTCACCTGCGATCCGGCCGGTTTTATTCGCCGTCGACCCAAGTGGACGGTAAACGGGTTTATTTGTTTGTCGCTGAAAGGTTTCAATACAGTCCCCGCAGCTATAAACATTTTTAAGATTTGTCTCCATGCGCTCATTTACTTTAATTGCCCCTGTTTCACCAATCTCAACGCCAATCGCTTTTGCGAGGGCGACATTTGGTTTCACACCGGTTGCTAAAATAACAAGTTCCGCTGGAATCGTTTCTGTTTCGTCAATCTTCACGTGATTGGCTTGAATCGCTTTGACAGTTGTGTCTGTTCTTACATCAATCCCTTTTTTTATAAGCTTATCTTCTAAATAGTCCGCCATATCAGGATCAAGATTTGAGGTAATATGTGATTTCATCTCAACGATGACTACTTCTATATCTCGTTCAATTAAGTTTTCAAGCATCTCGAACCCAATGAATCCCGTTCCAACAATCACAGCTTTTTTCGGTTGATGGTCATCGATATATCCTTTAATCTGACGCGCATCTTGAACTGTTCGTAAAGCATGGACGTGTGGTAAATCAACACCATCAATTGGTGGTGCTATACTTTTTGCGCCGGTAGCGATAACGAGTTTATCGTAGGCATCTGTAAAGATTTCACCTGTTTTTAAGTTTTTTACATGCACTTGTTGGTTATCATGGTCAATCTCGGTTACTAAATGAGCGGTATGAATATCAATGTTGTATTTTTTCTTGAAGAAAGCAGGATCTCTTGGGGTTAACGTTTCAATCGATTCTACTTCATTTCCGATATAATATGGTAATCCACAACCTGAGTAAGAAATATCGATATCTTTTTCATAAATCGTAATGTCTAAATCATCTTGATTTCGTCTTGCTTTTGCGGCCGCTGATGTTCCGGCGGCTACTGCGCCTATGACAATTAGTTTCATTTTGTGTGCCTCCTAGAGTATCTTTTTAATGATCAACTACCTATCTTTCACACTGTTACTTTTCCCTACTTATTAACTCATTAACCTTATATAATCATCTACTTATATACTAAGGAATCCTCTTTATAAATACAAGTACTTTACACATTCTTAACAAAAAGAGTCTGAAGCAAAACTCGAAAATATGAAGTGAAAACCGGATGTGTTTTTCTGATAAGAAGATCACATCCGGTTCTATTTTAGTAATTTCATCCTTGAAAAAGGTTACCAATAATGCAAATCCTCATTCATTCTCTACGTGTTCTTTTCCGCGAAGAGAAAATCTTGTATAATCCAAAATAGCTTTCAAGAATGTATGTGTTATCTTAAAAGTGAACCAGAATATTACTTGAAAAGTGAACCACTTTAGCCGAAAACTTCGCACGAATATATGTTTTTTACTGTTCCAATTATTTTGTTGATGTACACTTTTCTATTATTGCCTTCCTTTACTTTTGTACAATGCTCTCTCAAAGAAAAGTTATGACAATCCTCCAGTGTCTTAGCACATTGACGCGCTCATTCTTGAGAATCAATGCCGAGGTGTTTTTTGCGGATCTCTTGGGTTTCTATAACGCCAAATTCGACAAAAAAATAAGGCCATATCAAGGCTTAAGAGTGTTTTTAGAGAAATGAAGTGTCAAACTCCCGTGTTAAAAAATATTTTTAATTGTGAACTATTGACAGTGATATAATATAGTTATACACTAAAATTAACTAAAATTTAGGAGGTTATATATTTGAAAAAAGTATTGATTGTCGCACTATCTGTCATCATGTTTTTAACTGTATCGACTACTTCTGTGTTTGCTCAAACTGGATCGTCCTCTTTGAAGGACAACAAGGTTGAGCTTGGACAAGAATTAGTAATTGATGAGTCCACTGAAGGGATAAGTGATGTTTTAACTTATGAAGAGTTAGTAAGTGAAGTTGCAAATGATCAAAACATTTCAAAAGAACAAGCTCGTAACGAATTAACTAGTTCTTTATACGGAACCTCTGGTAAGGTAGTAAATAAATCTTCAGTAGCTGCAGCAGCTACTGCAACTTACAGAACTATAAGTACTAGCGTAAGTGTAACATCGACTTATAAACCTCAAATTAGATATTATTGCCAAACCGATGAACGGGGAGGTAGTTTTAGAGCAATTAAAAAAATATTAAAAGTTTCATTGAATAGGTCGTATAATGGTAAATAAAAACAATTTAGTGGTGAAATTTATACTAAATTAGAGGATCCAAATAAGATATTCTATATTTTAAATGGTGATTTTTATAATAACGGTACCACTACTTATAACGGTAGTCTAAACATAGGAATCGGAAAATATGGTAGCGTTTCATTTGGGGTATCTCATGCTACAAGTTGGTACAAATATAAATATCAAGAAGGATACAAATACTTTTAATTCTCTGGAGGCTAACCATGAAAAAAAACGTAATAAATTTATCTTTTTTAATTATCGGTCTAATAGTTGGAACACTTATAATTTTTTCTCCTGTTATTATAACTGGAGCATCGTATGATGTACAAAGAGTTATGGGCAACCTTTTAGTTGCAGAATTTATATTGAGAACGAGTTCATTAATTATCGGTTTGTTGGTAGTTTATGATGCTATGAAAACTTTTAGTAAAAAACAATAACGTCTTAAATTTATTAGTAATTAACTCAACTTTCGCAGTTCAAAAATGACTGCTAAACTTAGTGATTCTAAGAACATTAGTTAATTAAATACTCATGTTGCTTTTAAAAAAATATAAAAAAACACCACTCCTGTTTGGTATAATTGAGTTAACCAAAACACAATAACATACAGAAGAGGTGTCTCCTATATGATAACTAATAATGACCTAAATAAGCAACTACCAAATGAATTAAATGTCATTTTTAAAGAACTCAAAGTTTTACAACACTTGAGAAATGCCGGTATTACGAAAGCACTTGGTTTTTCTAGCGGGTATTTATTTCAGCTTGTTTTTGGTCTCATATTCAGAAATAAGAACTGGTTTAGAACACTTGAAAGTAAGAAATCTCACGATTTTCCCGCAAAGGATGCCGTTTATCGCTTTATGAATCACTCAACCATTCAATTGGCGTAAGTTCCTACTTAACCTAAGTCGTTATACTATTGGTAAAGTAACCAAGTTAACCAATCACCAACGACCAAAGGTTCTCATTTTGGATGACTCATCTTATGATAGAAATCGAAGTAAATCTGTTGAATTACTGGCACGTTGCTTTGATCATGCTTCTCAGAAGATGAGATACTACAAAGGTTTTCGTTTACTTACACTTGGTTGGTCCGACGGAGCAACCTTTGTCCCTGTAGATTTCTCTCTACTAAGTTCAAAGAAAAGCCAAATTAACGGTATCTCACCTAACATTGATAAGAGAAGTTCAGGGTATAAAAGACGC
>NZ_FOXC01000047.1 GCF_900115605.1 Halolactibacillus halophilus | reverse complement strand
ATAGGTTTGCGGCGGTTGGAAAGTAGAAAAACCTATGCTTAGTTGAACGAGCATGGGTCGCCTTTAGGGTGTCCTTACGGAATCCCCTTCCTCAAACATTCGTGAGAATGGTAGGTGGGGGTAGTTCAATGGTTAGGTCTAAGCAGCGCAATTTAACCCACCTATATTCAGTCTGTACAAATCTTTTGTATTGTTAACGTTAAAAAGGCTCTCACACGTGTGAGAGCCTTAAATTTAAAATTTTATATCACTATCACGCATTTACAAACTGATCAACACGCTTCATGACCGCTTGTTCAATCGCATTCAGTTTTGATTTCGTTTCAAGTTCCGCTTCACCTGTAACACCAAAGTAAAACTTCACTTTTGGTTCCGTTCCAGATGGACGAACACAGAACCATGAACCGTCACTTAAGAAGTATTTCAACACATTTGATTTAGGTAAATCAATCATAGAGGTTGTGTTTGTTTTGACAACTTGTCGCTTGCTTGTCTTATAATCTTCAATTGCCGCAACGGCAAACTCATTTACCTCTGTCGGTGGTGTTTCTCTAAAGTCACGAATCAAGGCTTCAATCTTCTCAGAGCCTGTTTTACCTTTTAACGTAAGTGAACGTAATGATTCATAGTAGTAGCCATACTTTTCAAATAAAGCTTCTAGACCTTGATAAAGCGTTTTGTCTTGTTGTTTATAGTACGCAGCAACCTCAGCTGCGAGCATTGCTGCTTGAACGGCATCTTTATCACGCACAAAGTCACCGACTAAATAACCGTAGCTTTCTTCATAGCCGAATAAGAATTCACGTTCATCTGATTCAAAGTTATGAATTTGTTCACCAATAAATTTAAAGCCCGTTAATGTATCAATCGACTGTAGTCCATGATACTCGGCAATATCGCGACCAATTTCACTTGTAACAATCGTTTTAAGTACGGTTAAGTTTTGATTGAATTGATTGGTTTTCTTTTTCGCTTCAATCAAATAATCAAGCATTAAAGCACCAACTTGGTTCCCAGTTAAGACGACAAACTCACCATCATTGTTCTTTGTCGCAACACCCACACGGTCCGCATCCGGATCGGTTCCAATTAAAATATCTGCACCCGTTTCTATCCCTTGTTTAATCGCTAACGTAAACGCTTCGCTTTCTTCAGGGTTTGGTGATTTTACCGTGCTAAACATTGGGTCAGGCAATTCTTGTTCTTTGACAACATCAACATGCATAAAGCCCATATTTTTTAAAGCTTCTCTAACGGGTAAGTTTCCAGTGCCATGAAGCGGTGTATAAATAATCTTCAAATCATCTTGGACAGACTTAATCATCTCTTCGTCTTGAACAATGGCTAACAACGCTTCTTGATACGGGCGGTCAATATTTTCTCCGACTATTTCAATTAATTGTTGTTTCTTAAGTTCTGCTTCACTTCCGACTGAGATGGTTAACTCATTCTCTACCGCATTAACCTCCTCGACGATTTGTTCTGCCTCATCGAGTAAGACTTGGCAACCTTGATCGTTATAAACTTTAAATCCATTATATTCTGGTGGATTGTGACTGGCTGTGACCATAATTCCGCTCACACAGTTCAAGTGACGCACAGCATACGAAAGTTCTGGTGTCGGTCTTAAAGCATCAAAGACATACGCTTTAATGCCATGTGTCGCCAGTACTTTGGCCGCTTCCATTGAAAATTCAGGTGATTTAAAGCGTGAGTCGTAAGCGATCACAACCCCTCGTTTTTTTGCTTCTTCCCCTTTTTTCTTAATGTAGTTACTTAATCCTTGTGCTGCTTTACGAATCGTATAAATATTTAAGCGATTCGTCCCAGGGCCGAGCTCTCCTCGCATCCCACCTGTACCAAACTCAAGATTTTTGTAGAAGCTATCCTCTAACTTCTTCTCATCATCTTTCATGTCATCTAACTGCTGTTTTAATTCTTGGTCAAGCTGTTCGGCTTGTAGCCATTTCTCATAAGCTTGTTTATAGCTCATTTGTTTCGCCCCCTATACAATTGATAGTGTTTATACGCTTTCATTATATCAGAAATATCTGACTTGTGAACAAAAAAACGAAAAGAGTTACCGATAAAGTAATTTCATTATTTTTAACTTTAATGACTATTCCTAAGCTTTTATCAACCCAAGTTGACCTACTTCTGTCGCTTTAAAACTACGACATCAAACTCCCGTTCATTCAACAAAAATCTTTATCTTTGATTTTTTTTAGGGTATTTTTTGGGATTAATTCGACAATCTTTCGAAACAGCCTAGTCAAATAGATGAATATGTTTTAGAATAGACATGTTAAAGACCGAAATATAAGGGAGCGAATGTGGTGACAAATAATCAATTGAAAGATGAAGTAAAAGTATTTAGTTTAAGTTCGAATAAGCCATTAGCTGAGGCCATTGTAAAAGAGCTGGGCATTGACTTAGGAGAATGTACCATCAAAACATTCAGTGATGGTGAAATTCAAATCAACATTGAAGAAACAGTACGTGGATACGATACTTACATCATTCAATCTACAAATGATCCGTCGGATCAGCATTTAATGGAAACGTTAATTATGTTAGATGCATTTAAGCGTGCATCCGCAAAAACAATTAATGTCGTGATGCCTTACTTTGGTTACGCCAGACAAGACAGAAAAACACGTTCACGTGAACCAATTACAGCAAAACTCATTGCGGATTTAATCCATAAAGCTGGTGCGACGCGCGTAATGGCAATGGATTTACATGCGACACAAGTTCAAGGCTTTTTCGATATTCCCGTTGATCACTTAAATGGGCAACCAATTTTAGCTGATTACTTTATTGAGAAAAACTTAGACGATGTCGTTGTTGTCGCACCAGATCACGGCAGCGTTAAACGGGCCCGTTCATTCGCCGACCGATTAAACGTACCGATTGCGATTCTTGACCGCCGAGGACCACGTGACACAGTCACACATGGCCATTTATCTGTCGTAGGTGATGTTGAAAATAAAACATGTATTTTAATTGATGACATCGTCGATACTGGCCGCCGCATCTCCACTGGCGCTGAAGTGTTAATTGAATCAGGCGCTAAAGAAGTTTATGCGACGTGTACCCACGCCGTTTTATCTGGTATTGCTAAGCAAAATATTGACTTATCACCGATTAAAGAACTTGTCGCAACGGATACTATTCATATTTCAGATGACAAGCACTTTAACAAATTGACCATCCTTTCAACCGCCGAGCTCTTTGCCGAAGCGATTCGTCGGGTCCACTTTGAACAGCCTGTCAGTCCATTATTTAATTATTAACATGAACGAGAGAAGGTGTTGCGACATCTTCTCTTTTTTAACCTAAATGTAAGCGTTACCATCATATTTATGACCTCACTTTCTATTAGGTTTTTAAATATATAGTAAAAACAACCATTTTGTTATATATCATTTCTTTACTTTTTCATACTTAGAATCCTTTTTGTTCTTTTTTTTTCGCTTTCATGTTAAAATAATGGTATAACACATTACGAGGAGAGATTACATGGATATAAAACGCCTAATTATTTACCCGCTCTTATTTTTGATTACTCTGGCTCTTGCTACTTTTGGCTTTACTCGCTTTGGTATCGATGGACTTATTTTACCAATGGGGATTACGTTCCTTTACTTCACAATTATTTTCCTGATTGCGACTGCGATTAAAAATAACTCAATTGTCGATATTGGCTGGGGTATGGGCTTTGTAATTGGGAGTTGGGTAACATTGCTCACAACCAATGCACCTACAATACTATCTTATATCGTTGTCGGTTTTATCACTTTCTGGGGCTTACGCCTAAGTATTCGGTTACTAAAGCGTAACTACGGGAAACCAGAAGACTTTCGTTATCGTCAGTGGCGCGAAGAGTGGGGAGACAACGTTGTCCTTATTGCCTTTTTCCGCGTATTTATGGTTCAAGCCATTATTAACTTTGTTGTTGGTTCTGCCGGTTATGCGGTGATTAAATTCAATAGCTTTGATTTTTCTGGCTTCGGTCAATGGCTCGTTTATATCGGTTTAGTAATTGCCCTTACCGGCCTCTTCTTTGAAGTCGTTGGTGATGAACAGTTACGTCAGCACATTAAAAAAGGCACGCGCACGTTACTTCAATCTGGGCTTTGGTCTGTGACCCGTCACCCAAACTATTTCGGTGAAATCCTTATTTGGGTCGGACTTTATATTAGTGGACTATCGATTCTTGTGGCAGGTAATATTCCTGTGATTTATTATGTCGCGCTTGTAATGTCACCAGTGATTATGAGTACCGTCCTAATTAAAATTTCTACACCACTGTTAGAGAAAAATATGGAGAAATATGATGGATGGGAAGACTATAAAAAACGCGTACCAATGATTTTCCCCTGGGGAAAGTAAAGCGCACAGAAATTAAATTAAAATAACTGATGGCTACCACGTGCGGTCATCAGTTTTGTTTATGTCTTTAGCCAGTTTTGAATGTACATGCTCATCTTTTAAATCGTCCATTTTTGCTTGAAAAACATCTAAAGTTCGATATAATAGTATCGTTGCTTAAAAATGCAACACGTGGTTCGCAACCATCCCACGCAAAAAAACTAGCAGGAGGAAAACGATGTTAAAAACAAAATCTTTAGTCAGTAATGCGGTGATCGCGGCACTCTATATCGCGATCTCGTTCGTACTTGAACCACTCACCTTTATGAGTGTACAGTTTAGAGTACCAGAAATGTTTAACCATTTGGTTATCTTTAGTCCCCGGTACTTTTTCGGGATTGTCATGGGGGTGTTTATCACCAATTTGTTTAGCCCGCTTGGCGTCTACGACCTTTTCTTTGGGGTCGGTCATTCGATTATTTCACTTGGTTTGCTGATTCTAATCCGGCGAGCAGTGAAAAATGTAAAAACCTTACTAGTAATCAATACGATGATTTTTACTGTGACGATGGCGATCATTGCGTTTGAGTTAACACTCGCATTAGAATTACCCTTCTGGGCTACTTATTTAACGACCGCCCTTGGTGAATTTGGTGTCATGGCGATTGGGGCACCGATCATGTATGCATTAAATAAATCAATCAATTTTAACAAAATGATCGAAGCATAAGGTTCAGCTTGAGTCCCCTTTAGATTGAACTTCAACAACAGGGATTCAAATAAAAACATCCATCTCAAGTGAGACGGATGTTTTTATTTGATTTTTAATTATAAGACTAAAAAAGAAGCTTCCCTTGGCACAATGTCATTAACGGTCAATATAACGACCGGCAAACGTCATCCTGAGTGCTCCAGGCAAGCTTCTGCTTTCATTATAGATCTGTTTTTACGCTTAGACAAGATAATTGTCGCTGGAAAATAAGACGTTAAACCACTCCCCGGAAAAAATCGTTCTAAGTCTTCTAATCCCTCGTGATACAGTTGACGACAAAGAAGTTGTTAAACAATATCAGCCTAATTTTGTATGACCGGACTTTAAGCACTTAATATTAGGCTAAGAGTCTAGCTTGTAACAGCGTTTAATGATAGTTTGATTAAGCGCCTGCTTGAACTCCCTCACCTAACATTCCGTCTAATATTTGAAGAAGGTGTTTTCTCGACTTAAAACAATTCACAGCACCACTAGACGGATCGACATAACGCTATCTTTGCCGCTAATCGCTGAGATTAGCGTATTTTTCAAAGGACACGTTAGTCATATAGCTATATCTGTAGTATACTTGTATCTAACTACATTCACGAGAACTGAGGTGATTTTCATGTCGATTCAACACTATTCAGCCCTAACAACTGAAGAAATAGTTGCCCTTTATGATTTAAAAGACTTTGCGGTTTTGATTTTTGATGAAACACTGACTTTAACAACCGTTTCCCATACGAACGCAGCGGTTAAAGAATGGCTGTTAAATCACCATTTGTCCTTTCCTATCCATATAAAAGCTATTCTCGAAATAGATGAGATAACTTATAGTGCGATACTCACATCGTTACATAAAAATAAAAAATATACCTTAACAGCACCGACGATTCATGAACAAGGAATGTGGGTCACGATTCAGCTGGAAAGTGTTCAACTGACAAACACTCGCGCGATCGTTGGGACGTTCCACTTTTATCAAGACGTCATGACACTGCAGTCTCTCGCAAAAGAAACGGTTTATAAAGAAGCACCTTATGGCGTGTTTACATTAAATAAAGCTGGTCTGATTATTGATACTAATGCGATGGCGTTTGGACTTTTAAATCATACAAGCCCATCTAATGAAGGGCTACACTTTCTTGATTTTGTCAGTCCTAAAGACCGCTCAAAAGCACTGTCTGCTTTTAAGAAAATCATCACTGGATTTGCGACCGAACTCGAGCTAACCGGTCTAACAAAGGATTTGAAACAAAAACAGCTCTATATCAATGGGATGCCACTAGCGAAGAACGGTGAAGTTTACGGCATTGTAGGTCTATTAAATGACACGACAGAAACATACCGCGTAAAAGAACGGTTACGTCAGTCTGAGGTGGAATACCAATCGTTATTTAAAGAAAACGTCGATGCGGTGATGACTTTTGACTTACAAGGACACTTTACCGCTTTAAATGAAGCAACAACTAATTTATCCGGTTACCACCGAGAAGAACTACTCGGTCGTACCTTTAACTTTCTCATTCAACCAGATTTACTTGAACGCACGCTAATAAACTTCCATGCGACAGCCACTGGGGATTCAATTGAGTACGAAACTACCATTCGAACGAAACAAGGCGCGAGCCTGACATTAAATATTACGCTTATCCCGATGATTGTCGATGATCACATTTACGGAATTAATTGTATTGCGAAAGATTTAAGTGAAAAAAATCGACTAAACCAAGAACTGCGTTATTTCGCTTATCACGATCATTTAACCGGACTTAGAAATCAAATTGCCCTCACGCGTGACATTGACGCACTGATTACGGATGGGACTATTACGTCTTTTGGCTTACTGTTTATTGATTTGGACCGTTTTAAACTGATTAATGATACCCTTGGTCATACAAAAGGTGATGAGCTTCTTAAAAAGATTGCCAAACGCATGCAAACGACCAAAACAGGTGCATTACAGTTTTACCGCTACGGTGGGGATGAGTTTATTATTCTCTATCAAAATGCTTCGATTACATCGATTAAACACTATGCATCTGAATTAATTCAGTTAATGAGCCAGTCTTACGTCATTGATGGCATTGATATCGTCAATACTCCAACCATTGGTATCAGTTTATATCCTGATGATGCTTTAACAGTTGAACAACTTGTTAAAAAGGCTGACCAAGCAATGTATCATGCGAAAAATAATGAACGTGGCACGATTCAGTTTTATCAAACAAATCTGCCGGTACAAATGGATAGTATTTTAGAGGTTGAATCAGCCTTACGTAAAGCGATAGAACAAGAAGAATTCATCCTACACTATCAACCACAAATCGAAACAAAAACCGGACGTATTCATGGCGCTGAAGCACTGATTCGCTGGGAATCACCGACGCGAGGATTGGTTCCACCTAATGTGTTTATTCCACTCGCAGAAGAAACCGGGCTGATTATTCCGATTGGAGAATGGGTTATTGAAGAAGTGGCGCGCACGATTCGTTCAATGAAAAAGCAAGGACTTGAGCTTCCAATTAGTATTAACTTATCCATCCGTCAATTTTATCAGCGTGACCTTGTTGAGCGAATTGAAATGATTTTAACTCGTTATGATATTGATCCGTCACTCATCACGATTGAAATCACTGAATCGATGGCAATGGACGCAGCTAAAGCACTCGTGATCTTAAAAGAATTGAAGGCTCTTGGCGTCAAGTTAGCGATTGATGACTTTGGCACCGGCTACAGTTCACTTAATTATTTAAAACAGTTTCCGATTGACTATTTAAAGATTGATCAGTCATTTATCTTTGATATTTTAGATGATCGTGCTATTACTGACTCGATTATTTTACTCGGCCACCGCCTGAATATGTCGCTCGTTGCTGAGGGTGTTGAGACAAAGGCTCACGTAGAGTTATTGCGCGAGATGAATTGTGATATCTTACAAGGTTATTACTTTAGTAAACCCATATCAAAAGAAGCTCTCATTGATTTTTTAACTTCTTTCGATCAAACAGAACACTGAAATCCAATTCATTTGATTAGATAGTATTGAACCCTACAGGTGACTTCGGCTCAAACAATATGATATCTCAAATGAAAATAACAAAAAAAAGCGTACCAGCGACTTTGCCGCGGTACGTTTTTTCATTGTTAGAAATCACTCAAAATAATCACTCAACTCTTCTTTTAATTGACGCATCCCTTCATCACTTAAAATAACTTTTCCATCAAAGAAGACATGATTGTCTTCACTGACTTCACCTGTAATCATACATTGTTTCGTTGGTTTATATTTACTTAAGATCACGCGTTCACCGTCAATAAATATTTCTAATGGATCTTTTGGCTCGATATCTAACGACCGTCTTAATTCTTTCGGTAAGACAATCCGACCTAAGTGGTCTGTCTTACGAACAATTCCCGTACTTTTCACATTAATCACTCCTTATAATTTGTTTGATTTTCATATGTTTGAGCATTTTTAACAATGTTTACAGTTAGTTTTTCCCTTTTCAACATTTTTAAAACCTTTATCTCAAATTTAAGATAATTTTTCTTTTTCTTCTTCCTCCTCACTTTCCTCTGCATTCCCCTTGCTAACAGTCTTTCTATCTCTTGAGAACTAGAAAAGTCTATGTTATAGTATTTATGAACACGTTCATAAAATAAACATGTTTTTTAAGGGGTGACTGCTGAATGGATAAAAAAGCACTACAACGAAAACGGATGTGGCAATATTTCATTGATGCAGCGGTGGATATTATTGAAGAAGACGGATTAGAAGCATTAACAATTCGAAAAGTAGCTGATTTAGCTGGTTATACTTCTTCAACAGCTTATAATTACTTTGATGATTTAAGTCATATGAAGTTTTTTGCGGCACTAAAATTTACCAAACCATATATTGATGATATTCCTAACTACATTCATAAACAAGAATCGAACTTAAAACAGTGGCTTGGGTTATGGGAATGTTTTTTAAAACATAGTTTTCAAGACCCACACATTTACTACATGGTCTTTATTGAAGATTTAGGTGGTACCGCCAAAGATTTATTTAAAAAGTATTATGCGATGTACCCGGAAGAACTTGTCGATGTCCCTGGCGAATTAAAAAACATTCTTCAAGAAGAGAGTTTTTCTAAACGCAGTGCTGACTTTTTATCAAGCAGTGTGTCAGAAGGTTATCTGATAGAAGGTGACCTAGAGGACCTGACTGAGATCACCCATATGATCTATGTAGGCGCGCTTGTCCATTATTTAAATCACCGACGTAGTTGGACGAAAGATGAGGCCATTTCATATGTATATAGCGAAGTCAAAAATGTTGTCATGCGTTATGTCGCACCCGATAAGCGAGAAGCCTTTCAATAACAGTGCTTTTTATAAGTCTGAGTAACTATAAAAAATAAATATAGAAAAAAAGGATGAGTGAGATCGTTTTTAACATACAAGATTCAAACACACGACGAGTAAAGACAGACTTTGACCGTAAGGTCAAAAAAATGACGCACGTCAAAATCCCGATGCCTGATGGCAAAACATTACGGGCTCATATTTGGTTACCAGAAGATGCATTAGAACATCCCGTACCAGCCTTACTAGAATACTTACCGTACCGTAAGAATGATTTTACTGCGATTCGCGACTCGGCACGCCACCCTTATTTTGCTGGTCACGGTTATGCGAGCATTCGGGTGGATATTCGTGGTTCAGGTGACTCTGACGGAATCCTACTCGATGAATACTTAAAACAAGAACAAGACGACGCCTTATCTGTTATCGACTGGATTTGTGATCAACCCTGGTCTACTGGTCGGGTTGGGATGTTTGGTAAGTCTTGGGGTGGATTTAATAGTCTACAAGTGGCTGCCCGTGAACACCCGGCCTTACAAGCAATTATGACACTCTGTTCAACCGATGACCGTTACCAGGATGATGTCCATTATCGCGGGGGGAATATTTTAGCTTCTGATATGTTGTGGTGGGCATCGACGATGTTCACCTATAATGCCAGACCACAAGACCCAGCTGTTGTCGGAGACACGTGGCGCGATAACTGGTTAGAACGAGTGACAGACACCCCTCCTTTTGCGATTGAATGGTTGTCTCATCAACGACGTGACGACTACTGGAAACATGGGTCAATCAATGAAGATTACAGTAAAGTAAGTATTCCAGTCTTTGCGGTCGGAGGTTGGCAAGATGCGTATACCGATGCCATCTTTAGAATGATGGAACATTTACCAAACGCCAAAGGCTTAATCGGCCCGTGGGCCCATGAATACCCAGAAGTCGCTACACCAGAACCAACAATTGGCTTCCTTCAAGAAGCTATTCGCTTCTTTGACCACTGGCTAAAAGATACGGATACTGGTATGTATGACGAACCAAAATTCCAAGCCTGGATTCAAGAACCAGAAAAACCACGAGTAACTTATGACGTGCGACCAGGTCGTTGGATTGGCATGGATCACTGGCCAAGTAACGACGTGACGAGTGAAAAATGGTACCCAAGTGGCCAAGCACTTAGTAAAGAAAGTCACGAAGAAACAATCCTGATTCCAAGTGTTCAAGAACACGGATTTTATGCCGGGACATTTTGTCCATTCGGTCAACCTGGTGACTTACCCGCAGACCAACGACTCGAGAACGGTAAAGCGGTCGTCTTTACCTCTAAACCTCTTCAAGAAGATGTTGATTATTTCGGTGAACCCGTCTTTCATGCGCGTCTATCTGCTGATGCGGACAATGCGATGGTCGTTGTTCGTTTGATGGATAAAGCACCAACGGGTGAATCGACGTTAATCAGTTGGGGCATGTTAAACCTTAATCACTATAAATCACATGAACATCCAGAAGCACTTGTGCCTGGTGACATATATGATGTAAAAGTAAAGCTTGATAGCCTTGGTCAAAAACTAACCAAAGGTCACCGGTTAGAAGTGGCCATTGCGCCGACCTACTGGACGAAAGCTTGGCCATCACCAACACCGGTTAATTTAACACTATATACAGATGAAAAGACATACCTTGATCTCCCGGTTAGACAGCCAAATAAACGTGATCAGGACGTTCGTGTCTTTGACATTGCAGAAACAGCCCCTATTATAGAACGTGACGTCATCCGACAAGAAGAGCGCTCACTTGATATTGTTCACGCGCCCATTGATTCAACGTGGCAAATCATTGATTACTCTGATGAAGGTAGTCGTAAATTGAAACATAACGGGATTGAACACGGCAGTATTAACAAAAACGTCTATACAATCAAAGAAAATGATCCCCTCTCAGCTACGGCTGAATGTTTCTGGGAATTAACGGTTGGAAGAGACACGTGGCAGACGAAAGTTAAAACGTATAGTAAAATGACGTCAGATCAGAATAACTTTTATTTAAGGCACACAATTACAGCTTATGAAAATGATCAAGAAGTTGCCTCAAACCAGTGGAAAAACACGATTCCACGTGACTTTAATTAAGATAAAAACCGCTAAAGTGAGTCAGACTCACTTTAGCGGTTTTTCAATTAGGTTGAAGCTTAATATTAACGGAAATTATATTTTGTTACAATTGGTGTACGGTCTTGTGCTTGGTCGTTATAATATTCATACAAGCATGTGCCAAGGAATGAACCTGCAACGTTTACTACATTGTCATAGCCAAGGTTTTTAAGAGCTTGGACCATATTGTAAGAACGTTGACCTGAACGACAGTGGATATAAACAGGCGCATCTGTTGGAATTTCATCAAGACGATCACGGAACTGGCTTAATGGAATATTAACGGCATTGGTAAAGTGACCCTGTTTAAATTCACCTGGTTCACGTGCATCAATAATATGTGCATGTGATTCAACAAGTTCACGCATCTCAGATACATGTACTTGCTTAAGCACACCATTTAGGACATTTAAGCCATTAAGTGCTGCCATGTTGACAACATCTTTAGCTGTACCAAACACTGGTGAGTAACATAGTTCAAGTTCTTTTAAATCTTCTAACGTTGCATTCATCATAATCATTGAAGCGATCACGTCAATACGTTTGTCAACATTACCGCGACCAATCGCTTGCGCTCCTAAGACCCGACCCGTTGGCTTTTCAAAGATTAACTTGAAGTAAACTGGATTACTGTTCGGCATGATACCAACTTTATCTGTTGGAATGACGTAGCTAAAGTCATAATCAAACCCTTGTGCTTCAGCAAGACGAACATTTAGGCCAGTTGAAGCAGCGTTCATTTCAAAGACTTGGATGGCACTTGATCCGATGACACCTGTGTTACGGTGTGGGATGTTGTACATATGATCAGCCGCCGCACGTGCTTGACGCTGCGCAGGACCTGCAAGTGCTAAACGCGTCTTTTGACCTGTCAGTTTGTGATGGACTTCAATCGCATCACCAACCGCGTAAATATCTTTATCTGAAGTGACATAGTTGTGATCAACTTTGATACCACCAGTCACACCAATTTCAAGATCCGCTTCTTTTGCGAGGGTTGTCTCTGGACGAACACCAATCGCCATGATGACTGCTTGTGCTTTAATTGTCTTACCTGATTGTAATACGATATGGTCATCTTTAACTGACTCAATACCATCACTTAAAACAAGACCCATGCCCTTATCTACCATTTCTTTATGCAGAATCTGAACCATATCATAATCAAATGGTGCCATAACCTGATTTTGTGCTTCAACAAGGGTCACATTTTTACCAGCATGAACTAAGTTTTCAGCCACTTCAATTCCGATAAAGCCTCCACCAATCACGACGACATCCTCTACTGGTTCTTTTGATACGAATGTATTTAGTTTTTCAATATCAACAACATTACGAACACTAAAAACATGTGGTGCATTAATGCCATCAAGTGGTGGCATAATTGGGTTTGCTCCTGGAGATAAGACAAGCTTATCGTAAGCTTCATCATATGTTTCATCCGTTTCTAAATTTTTAACCGTAATCGTTTTTTCATCTTTATTAACTTTCACAACTACCGTTCTAACACGTGCTTCAATCTTATATTGTTTACGGAAGACATCTGGATTCATTAATACAAGTGTTTCACTGTTTTCAATTTCCCCACTTAAGTGATACGGCAAGGCACAGTTTGAGAAGGATACGTGTGGTCCACGCTCAAACATAATGACCTCTGCTTGTTCATCTAAACGGCGGACACGCGCAGCAACAGATGCCCCACCTGCGACACCGCCAACAACTAAAATTCTTTTACCCATAATTTCTTTCCCCTTTCGACTGTTGAGACTGATATATTTTTTGATAATCTATATTAGTGATTTTCTTCACAATGAACATTATACCACTAGGGGTATGTCGAGTCAAGAGCGAAATTAGAAATTCTCTGCACAATATACTTCCACAAATTAAAAACGCACACAACTTATTATGTGTACGTTTTACCTATTAAATAATTTGAAAGCTTACCCACGTATCAAATGTGTCATGGGCAGGTACTTCAATTAAATTTTCTTGTTTATTCATTTCACCATTTTTTCTCGTCCACGGTTCCACACAGACAAAGTGTTGATCTTGTTCTGTCCAAAGCACCGTATAATGGAAAGCATCATCCATTTCCATATTGATCGATTGATGATCAATGGTTGCTTTAACTTGTGTATGTGTATTTTCTAAACGGACCGCTTCTTTTAAATTGTTTAAATCAATTTGACCGGTAAAGGCCTTTTCTTCTTCATCGTTGTAATCATAATATGTTTTTGTTGGAATATCTAAACCAACCACTTTTTTATCTGACTTAAAGTATGGATGAAGACCAGGATAAATGGGCATCGGTATAGCAGATAAATTTTCATAAGACTGGTGAATGAGTAACTGATCGCCACGCAGTGTATAAGTGAAAATCACTTTAAAATCAAACGGGTAGACTGCTTTGGTACTTAAACTGCTTCGAAATAGCACTGAAATAAAGGCATGGTCCTCATCACTATATGTTTCAAGGACTTCCCACGGATGAATTCTTGCGAGGCCATGGTTTGGCATATCATAATGCTTCCCGTCCCATTGATATTGTTTATCTTCAAGTTGGCCAGAAATGGGGAATAGGACTGGAATACCCCCACGGACATTTTTCTTACGGTCAAATAATGTCGCTTCATTTAAATAAAGTCGTTCTTCATTATTTGTCCCGTACCCGGTAATAATGCCACCACGTTCTGGACAAACTGTAATCCAACTGTTGCCGGTTGGGTGCTTTAATTGATACATCGTAAACATTTCTTGCTCAAATCGGTCAATCGTATACATTGTAAAATCGCCCCTCGCATTGATTAATTAAATGAACACGTTGCGCTCTCTTTTTACACAACATTTACATTATAGCAGAACGTTTTAAAAAAATCGTTGTTTTCAGATAATTTATTTGCTTTTAAGTGAAAAAATTCACAAAGTTGTGACAAGCCGTGCTGGGTAATCAAAAAAAGTTAGGCATTTCTATTAACCATTCATCCATTGGCATGAGCCGTTGACCGGAAGAACCAAAGGATTATGCTTATCTTTTGGGATCTTTCGACCAACAAACCATTCCTTTAAATCTATCACATAAATCCAGCGAACTAGTTCATCATGTAGCGAATCGGTGAGCCCGGTCCAAGATCCCAACCAAATAACAACCACACGACAAGCATCACGATCCAACCGAGTGTAAAGAAGATAGTGTATGGGAACATCGTTGAAATCAAAGTTCCGATCCCCATTTTCTTATTATACTTTTGCATAATCACGATGATCATCGCAAAGTAAGGCATCAGTGGTGAAATGATGTTACTCGTTGAATCAGCAACCCGGTAAGCCATCTGAGTTAGTTCAGGTGAGTAACCTTGTTGCATCATAATTGGAACAAATACCGGTGCCATCATCGCCCATTTTGCTGATGCCGAACCGATAAAAAGATTAATAAATCCTGAAATAAGAATAAACAATAGAATCAAGACGATTCCACCTAATTTAACGGAGTCTAAAAATTCAGCCCCGGCAACACCAATAAGTAAACCTAAGTTTGACTCGGTAAAATAACTAACAAACTGACCGGCTGTAAAGGCAAGAACGATAAACATTCCCATTGAAGCCATCGTATCAGACAGCTTATTAGCCATGTCGGTATCATTGTTAATTTCTTTTGTCACTTTCCCATACACAAGTCCTGGGATAAAGAACATAATCATAATGATCGGTACGAGTGATGACATAAACGGAGATGAAATCACCCCACCATCATCCGCTCGTAATAATCCGTTAGACGGGACAACGAGTAAGGCAATGGCAATCACTGTCAGCAGTAAACTTAAGCCGCTGTAGCGTAAGCCTTTTTTCTCTAGACTTGATAGCTCGGTTAAATCATCTTTATTAACACTACCTTTATAAGTGCCTAGGCGTGGTTCCACGATAAGTTCGGTGACTAACGCACCAACAACTGTTAATAGGAACACTGACGCAATGACAAAGTAGTAATTCATCGCCACATTCATATTATCCGCATAAGCAGGATCAATAATCGCTGCGGCTGAAATGGTCATTTCTGCAAGCATTGGGTCAAGTGATGTTAATAGAAGATTGGCACTAAAACCGGCCGATACACCCGCAAAGGCAGCTGCAATACCGGCAATTGGGTGACGCCCAAGCGCAACAAAAATCACTGCACCAAGTGGTGGTAAAACAACATAACCTGCATCTGAAGCGAGTGAAGACATGATTCCGGCGAAGACTAAACCAGCAGTAATGAGTGGCTTCGGAATCGATAAAACAAACCCGCGTAAAGCTGCTGAAATCAAGCCACTGCGCTCAGCGAGCCCAATCCCCAACATACTCGCAAGAACAACACCTAGCGGTGCAAAATTAATAAAGTTATCCACCATTGCGGTAAAGATATATTGAACACCTTCACGACTTAACAGGTTTTTTGCCTCAATCATTTCTCCTGGATTCCCTGGGTGCTCAACGCTAACGCCTGTTGCCGCAACAATCGCTGAAGCAACTAAAACAACGAGTGACAAAATCGCAAACAGAGTCACCGGATGTGGTAAGCGGTTCCCGGTTGTTTCAATCATGTCTAGAAATCGTTGAAACAGACCTTTTTTCTTTTCTGACATACATAAAACGTCCCTTCAAAGTTAAATTAATATAATTTTTAGATAATTCACGACATTACTTTTACAATCGCAATAGTGTCCATTATAGCTATCCATTTTCCATTTGAAAAGGACCTTGTCAATAGTTCAAATCTTAAAAAAATTCTCGTTATTCTGACAAGCCATCATCACATTAACATAGACCATCAACCAAAAAAAGAGTAGCGTCGGGAGTTTGACACTTCATTTCTTTAAAAGCACTCTTAAGCCTTGATATGGCTTATTTTTTATGTCAAATTTCGACTTTAATTATTGAGTACTAT
>NZ_FOXC01000039.1 GCF_900115605.1 Halolactibacillus halophilus | reverse complement strand
ACATTTAGGCAGAAATAAGGTGCTAGTGAGTTATTTAAGTGAGCAATCTCTGTCTCACTTAAAATCCCTTCACCAACACCAAATATTATACAACCGATGAAAGAAGGCGTCGATACATGAGTCAACCTGTATCGGTGCCTTTTTTTATGATGAGTACCTGAATAATCAAGTATACAAGTCTTATGTTTAAAAGAAAGATAGACAGGGAACATGAATAAAACTGTTTTCTTTTATAAAACAAACATTCTATGATAAAATAAGCTGTTAGAAACGTTTAAGAGCTACGGGTAAGGAGGGAAATCTTATGGAAAAATTAGATCAAGAAGAAAAAGAACCGTTATATACTGAGATTGAAGAGGCGCTAGCTCAAGAAGATATGCATCGATTTCGTGATGAATTTTTGGAGATGCACCCGTATGATCAATCTGAATTATTTGAAGAGTTAAATGAAACAGATCGTCATTTAGTGTATAGCTACTTATCACCTGAAGAAATGGCCGATGTAATTGAACATATTGATGAAGATCGGGTTGGTGACGTCATTACCGAAATGAATCCGACATATGCGGCCGAAGTATTAGCCGAAGTCGCAACGGATGACGCGGTAGATATTTTAAATGATTTAGATAAAGATAAGGTCGCTAGTTACTTAACGATAATGGAAGAAGAAGCGGCAGATGAGATTAAAGATTTGCTGCACTATGAAGAGAAAACTGCCGGTAGTATTATGACAACAGAATACGTCGTAGTCACGACGGATATGGATGTCAAACAAGCGATGCGACATTTGCGTCAAGAAGCGCCTGACGCGGAGACGATTTATTATATTTACGTCGTTAATCAAGATCGTAAACTGGTTGGGGTTATTTCATTACGTGACTTAATTATTGCTGACGGGGCTGAAATTATTGAAGATCTTATGAGTG
The DNA here is from genome assembly GCF_900115605.1 of Halolactibacillus halophilus. Classification (GTDB taxonomy): domain Bacteria; phylum Bacillota; class Bacilli; order Bacillales; family Amphibacillaceae; genus Halolactibacillus; species Halolactibacillus halophilus. The sequence continues at coordinate 19,450 of NZ_FOXC01000039.1, read as the reverse complement.
ATCGGATTGTGTCTGTATCCGTTGGTGATGACCAAGAACAGATTGCTCAAATGATGCGTGATTACGACTTTCTGGCCCTTCCTGTTGTTGATTTTCAAAATCATTTGCTCGGGATTATAACTGTCGATGATATTATGGATGTTATGGAAGAAGAAGCTAATGATGACTACTCAAAACTCGCCGGTGTTGATGTGGAAGCGGCAGATTTGACGCCTGTTCAAGCGGCTAAGAATCGATTGCCATGGTTGATTATCTTAATGTTTTTAGGGCTGTTTACCGCAAGTATTATAGGACGATTCGAAGAAACGTTAGATCAAGTCGCACTTCTTGCAATTTTCTTACCACTGATTGCTGGTATGGCTGGTAATACAGGAACACAAGCGCTTGCGGTTGCAGTACGAGGGATTGCGACCGGTGATTTTCAAAAACAAGGGTTATCTAAAATTGTTACCCGAGAGTTAACGACTGGTGTGATTATTGGGGTAACATGTGGTTTATCAATTTGGGGAATTATTTATATTTGGCAAGGAACACTTTTTTTAGGATTTGTCGTTGGTCTATCGATTATGACGACATTACTTGTTGCGACGGTCTCGGGTGCGCTTGTACCACTCTTGATGCACTACTTTAAAGTCGATCCTGCTGTGGCGTCAGGTCCATTTATTACGACCATCAATGATATTATTTCGGTTGTCATTTACTTTGGTTTAGCAACCATGTTTATGCAATTTCTCATTTAATATAAATAGAGGCGAAGGTCTCTATTTTTTTGTAGTAAAAAAAGATTGCTAAATATTATATTATTCGTTAATATAGTACTAGGTACTAATAACACGTAATAAAACCGGAGGTTGTTGATATGAATTTTTCTTTAAAGGGTCGCACCTATGTCATTATGGGTGTCGCTAATAAACGTTCTTTAGCATGGGGGATCGCAAAGGCACTTGATGAAGCGGGTGCTAATTTAATTTTCACCTATTTAAGTCCACGCTTTGAAAAGTCTGTGCGTGACTTAGCTCAAACATTAAATCAAGAGGTTGAACATTTCTATGAGTGTGATGTGAGTGATGATCAATCAATTGAACAAGCTTTTGGACAAATAAACAAAGATGTTGGTGTGATTCATGGGTTAGCGCACTGTATTGCTTTTGCTGATAAGGATGATTTAAAGGGTGAATTCAAACAGACGAGTCGGGAAGGTTTCTTAACGGCGCATAACATTAGTGCTTATTCACTCGTGGCTGTTTCACGTGCAGCTGAACCGCTAATGACAGAAGGTGGTAGCATTGTTACCCTTACTTATCTAGGTGGTGAGCGTGTTGTTCAGAATTACAACATCATGGGTGTAGCGAAGGCTAGTCTTGACGCATCGATGAAATATTTAGCGAATGATTTAGGTAAACAAAACATTCGAATTAATGCAATCTCAGCTGGTCCAATCCGAACGTTATCAGCTAAAGGTGTAGGTGATTTTAATAAAATCTTAAGAGATATTGAAGAAAAAGCACCATTAAGACGAACAGTCACGCAAGAAGAAGTTGGATCAAATGCTTACTACTTGTTCAGTGATCTGTCAAGCGGAGTCACAGGTGAGATTATTCATGTTGACTCTGGTTACAGTATTTTAGGTTTAGCTTAACTTGTTTCCCTATTTTTTATCATCATAAATATAAAGTCTAACCGGTCAAGGTTAGGCTTTTTGTGTTGAATTAAACGGGTTATTTTTCAAATCGTAGAATCTTAAAAAGTTGTATAAGTCATAAGTGAAAATCTCAATCTTGCATATAAGTGGCTATGGTTATCAGTAATATATGAAATGAGAGAAGTCATGTTAACGATCAAAAATGTTTCTTTTTTTGAATAATCGGGTATAATGTAATTAACAGAAGATTTTTTCTTTTAGAATGCTTCAAAGGAGATGAGAGCGATGGGTTATGTCCTTCCAATTGATCAATATGTTTATCAAGCCTACCATAATCGTGTGATTGGGCAAGAAGTTGAACCATTTAAACTAGACCAACTTGAACCTGTCCCATCAATTGAAGCAAAGCATCACTCTGGTCAATCGATTGACCGACATCTCTTTGGCCAATCTGGAAAAGAAAAAGGCCAGCTATTTAAACAGGAAAAACAGTCCACCCTTCAAAAATTACAACGAGACTTAACGGGAAAAGGTCAATATATTGATGCCTTCATCTAATAAACATGAGCTTTAGCCATTCAGTGGCTGAGGCTCATGTTTTTAATTGTAGAATGGTCGATGATATTAAGTAGTGAGACGAACCTTACATATTAAAAATATTTACTGCAACTTACTTGTCTCTGAATGATATAAAAATCCTTGTCTTACTTAGTGCTATGACTAAGTTAACAAGGATTAGGTTAATGTTATAACGTTTTTTCCATCGCGACATGCGCAATATTTGCTTCAAAGAACTCATCTGAAGTCACCACGTAGCCAAGTTGTTCGTAAAAACCGGCTGCCTGTTTTTGTGCGTGTAACTTGCTGATGGTTAAACCGGCTTGCTTCATAAATAGCTCTGTTTGAAGCATCAGCTTTTTCCCGAGCTGTTGTCCCCGGTAAGGTTTTAAAACGGCCATACGTTGAATTTTTCCTTTGTGTTGTGTCGGCGTAAATCGTAGACAGGCGACAGGCTGGTCGTGAATATAGCCAATGACATGTGTGGCTACCTCATCTAAAGCATCCTGTTCAATCAAAGGATCAACACCTTGCTCTTTTACGAAAACATCATATCGCACAGCGTAAGCATCTTGTTTTTGTTGGTTAGTTGTTGCTTTTAAAATATTCACGAAAAAATCTCCCCCTAAATAAATTCACACTCTGTTGTTTTCTATTCGCTAATTTTTTTACGTCCGGATACATTGATCAATAAACCAGATGCAACCATCATAATGACAAGTGATGTCCCGCCGTAACTGACAAAGGGGAGAGGTATCCCTGTAATGGGCAATAGCCCAGACATTGCCCCAAGATTGATGACCGCTTGAATAATGATTTGGAACGTAATCCCGAGTGCAAGTAACCGGTAATAGTCGTTATTTACTTCATTAGCGATTTTTATCCCGCGGAATAAGATCACTAAATAACAACCAACCACAAGTGTGATCCCAATAATACCTAGTTCTTCGACAATCACTGACATAATAAAATCTGTATGAGCTTCTGGCAAATAGCCGAGCTTTTGCACACTATTGCCGAGTCCTGCCCCAAATAACCCACCGGAGGCAATTGAGACATAGGAACTGGCAAGTTGATAGCCGGCCCCTTGTAAATCATCAAATGGATTTAAAAATGACGTGATGCGCTGAAACCGGTAAGGTTCAATATAAGCAAACAAACCCGCAAGAGCACCGCCGGTTATTATTAAACCAAGAATATGCCGGACTTTCACACCACTAAAGATAATTATTGCCCCGCAAATGGCGAGTAAATGGATGGTTGTACCTAAATCAGACTGTGACATAATTAATGTTGCTACAACCGCAAAGACAATCAGTGGTGGCAAGACGCCGTATAGAAAACTATTAAAATATTCTTTCCGCTTGGAATAAAACTTGGCAAAATAGATGACCATAAAAATTTTGACGATTTCAGATGGTTGAAAAACGACGCCTAGATTAACCCAACGTCTGGAGCCATTGCGTACAACCCCGAGTTGTGGCGTCAAGACAAGCACCAGTAACAAAATGCTGATAAGAATAAGCCAAGGACTCATTTTACCGGCAAATTTTAATGACACAAAACTACTAATAAACATGAGCACAAGTCCAGCAATAAAAAAGATCAGTTGCCGTCTAAAAAAATGTAAACCATTATTATAATCGAGTTCACCCAGTGTATAACTTGACGTATACACCATAATGAGCCCAAAGATTGATAACAAAAGTATGGCGCTAATTAAAATAAAATCAAATTTTTTTACTCGCTCTATCATAAAAATCCCTCTATTCTTCTTCATCATTTCCAAACATATAAGATTTCGTTCGGAGATGAACACTCGTCACAAGCCCAATCGCCAACATATTTGTTAGTAATGCACTCCCACCGTAACTCACAAATGGTAATGCTAAACCGGTAATCGGCATGAGTCCAATGGTCATACCAATGTTTTGAAAGATCTGAAACGTTAATAGGGCGATGACCCCCACGCAAATATACATACCGAATAGTGAATTTGCCTGTAAGGCAATCGTAATGATTCGGTAAATCAATAAGAAAAACAAGACAACAACAAGACTTGTCCCAATAAAGCCAAACTCTTCGCCGATGACGGCAAAGATAAAGTCGGTATGGGCTTCAGGAATATGGCCGCTTTGTACTTGATACCCTTCCCTAAAACCAGACCCTGACAATTGTCCCGAGCCTATCCCAAGCAGGGCTTGTTGAAGCTGGTAACCGAAACCACGTGAGTAGCCTTCTGGGTCGAGCCAACCGTAAATACGGGCCATCTGGTGAGCTTCGACAAAACTTTCTAATATATCACGCTGATAGAGAAATAAATAAACCAGTGTGCCGATGCCAGTGATACCTGTCGCGACGAGTATACCTAAGAGCTTAAGAGACAAACTTGATATTAAAAGTAAAGCCGCGACTGAAAACAAAATCATTAACGTCGTACCAAGGTCGGGTTGTTGCCAAATAAGATATAACGGAATTATTGTGAAAAATAATATTTTAGATAGCACCCAAAGACTTGGCTTAAAATCTAATCGGTATTTACCAATTTTACTGAGAATCATTGCAATATGTAAGACAAGAAAGATTTTCATAAATTCTGATGGCTGGAGTTCTGTCACACCAACATCAATCCAGCGTTTAGAACCATTACGTTCAACCCCAATAATATCAACTAAAACGAGTAAGAAAATGCTGCCTAAATAAAAAAGCCACGTCCATCGTTCCAATAATTCGAAGTCGAAGAAGGCGACGACCATCATAACAATGAGGCCTAAGACAATAAAGACAAGTTGCCGTTTAATAAAAAAAGAAGGATCCCCGGAAGCGTATTGTCCGGAGCCACTGTAAATTGCGAGCAAGCTGATTGTAAATAAACAACCTAAAATAAAAACAATCGTATAATCGATTGGGAGTTTTTTTTGCATAACCATTCCTCATTTTCTAATGAATTGCTTTAATTTAAAAAAGTGTATCTCCACCTATCATACCAAAAAACTGTGGCGTTGTGGGGAGTCATCTGAATCATTTTACAATTAAAGCTATAATGAGAAAGTTTAATTTCATAAACTAAAGGATATAAAGAATTGAATCACTAATAACAAAAAAATATGATGTGAAATTGTAAGAAGAAAAAAATGTCAAGTGAATGAGACAAGTGAAAGGAAGACCTTATATCAGTGGCCAACTGAAAAAGTGATTGAACAGTTTAAAACTGATGCGACAGAAAGCCTATAAACAGTGAAGTACCTGCTGGATAATTGTTGTACGACAACGCAATAATGTTGCCATCACAGGCGACAGTTTTAAGAAAGGGCGAGCGTACAAAAACTGATACTAGAGCGAACTAAACTGAAATCGGTAAAATCAGTACCGCAATGAGCGAAATATCCTTTCACATACGGCTGAAAAAAAAGAAACCTCAGGTCTGTCGAAGAATTCTTTATCGTTTTAGGGTGAGAAGATACATTTTTCTACCATTCGCGAGAATGGTAGGTGAGTTTAGTTCAATATAGTTGAAGTAACAAAATTCTTCAGAAAGAAACGCATATAATTTATTAAAAAAGGAGAGGACAATGAGGCAGTTAAATTGTGCATGATTTTTTAAAGATATATATTGACAAATACACCAAGATTGACTATGATATAAACACAGTTTCATTTATGACTTCGTAGCTCAGTTGGGAGAGCACCACCTTGACAGGGTGGGGGTCGCTGGTTCGAGACCAGTCGAAGTCACTACGGCGACAAGGGTTTTACTTCTTTGTCGCTTTCGTTTTATTCTCATTGACCACATTTTGACCACGTAAATAATTTGAGAACTTTTCAGCGGATGCAGATTGCATATCTGGCATGACGTGAGAATACGTATCTAATGTGATTGATACTTTGCTGTGTCCTAATCGTTCACTAACGACTTTAGGATTTTCGCCGAGTTTTAACATTAAAGTTGCATGCGTGTGACGTAGATCATGAAAGCGTATCTTTGTCACATTACATTTATCTAACAACGTGTTAAAATTACGCAAGAGATTACGTGGATGGTACGGTGTACCAATCGACGTACTGACGACCAAATCAGTTTCAAACGTCTTTTTAATACGATGTTTCTTTAGCTCTAACATTTCAGCAGATGTTAGGGCTATTTGTCTTTTAGATCCCTTTGTTTTTGGTTCTTGAATTTTCATCTCATTGTTAACAAGTACTAAGTTTTGCGTGACATGTATCTTGTTATTGGCAAAGTCAATATCTTTCCAGCGCAACCCTAAAATTTCCCCTCGTCTCATTCCTGTGTAAATAGCCAAATAATAAATGATATACGTATCGTAATCTTTAGCAACCTCTAAAAATGTATTGACTTCTTCTAAGGTCCACGTATTCATTTCCTTAGCTTTTGGTATTGGTGCATCCACTTTATCCATAATATTTAACTTTATATAATCGTATCGATGTGCATATTTAAATATAGAAGATATTAAGTTATGCAACGTACGTACGAAACTTGTAGTGAGTTGTTCTTCAATCAATTGATTATAAAAGTTTTGTACATGAAGCGGTTTGATATCTTTTATTTTCATCTTACCTAAATGTCCTTTTATTCGATTGTTATAAGATGATAAACGATTTTCATACGTTGACTCACGCATCTTATTCTTAGCTACAACATCAAAATATTCTTGTGCAATCTTATCAAACGTTTCTTTTGTTACTTCTACATAATTACTATCAATAACTTCACTTTCTACTTTAGCTGCTGCCAATTCTGCTTCTTTTTTCGTTTTAAATCCAGATGTCGTTTTCTGTCGGCGTCTACCAGTCACTGGATCAATACCTGTATCGACCGTAAAAGACCACGTTTTACCTCGCTTACGTATATAAGCCATGATAATCATATCCTTTCGTGTATTTAAGCCCCGGTAAAACGGGGCATTGTTTATTAACCTTCTTTTTCTGTGATATAGCTCTTTCTTATTTCTTTCACGTATTCTGTTCTTTTTTTCGCGAACTCGTGGATATCTTCAAGCAAAATCATCGCCTTACCTAAAGCGGCAAACAAAATAAATGAAATTACTCCGTATGAAGTATACGTAATAAAAATAAAGAAAGAAAAATCAGTATCGTATGATATATCATTAGAGACGTTACCATTAGCAATACCTAAAATTACGCCTCCGATAAGTGAAAACCATGCCAAAAAATGAATTGCACTGACCATAAAACTGTTTTGTTGACTATTCATAAAAACACTCCATTCTAATTTTAGCCCCGCTGATCAGTCGGGCTATTAAGTTTTTAGCGCTAAGAACTTAGATTAAATATAAAACGTAACGGCTTTTTTTAGTGAATAACTTTACACCACCTTGCCCATCAAGGTCCATATATTTTCTCTTTCCACCATTTATTGATCCTGTTAACTCGGTATCCAGCTTTTCTTCGGGCATATTTTCTGATTTTACAGTACCTATTTGTTTATCATCATAAAAAACAGTACATGTCTTACCCTTTTTAGTAGCTGTGAAACCAGTCACTTTGTGATCCGTGATTTCAAATACTGGATTATTCTGCGTTCTCTCCAAACTTTTGACTTCTTTATTGGATAGTCCTTCGAAAGCAATCCCTTTATAAGGATTTGATTCCATAATCTCAGCAATAACATCTTGCTTCAAAGCGCTAACCTTGATAGGGTCTATTCGTTTTTTCTTTTTTAGGAAATTTAAAATTTTCATTAAGAATACCACCTTTAGAGTTTTGCTGTTATTTGCAAGGCCTTACCAATAATACGCGCAGGATTCTTTTCATCCACAATTATTGGTTCATAATTGCTATTGTCTGGATCTAATATTAAGTATCCGCTTTGCTTCTTTACTCGTTTTAATGTAGCTTCTGTATCACCATTAACTAAAACGGCGGCTATTTCTCCACTCTCTACATCGCTTTGTTCTCTAATCAGCACGAGTGACTGATTAGGTATCTTCGGTTCCATGCTGTCACCCTTAGCTTTTAAGTAAAAAAGATTTCCTGCTGGTAGTAGATCAGCAGGTTCAACGTGATAGTCGATAACGTTTTCTACTGCAAGTATCGGATCACCGCAAGCTATTTCACCGATGATGGGGATTTTGATGAAGTTTCCAGTAGATTTAAATACGTTGGTCGGAGCGTGTGCCCTTACCGGGAAAAAATAATCTATATCAACATTAAACATATTAGATAACGCGAATAGAATATCTTGGTTAGCTTGTCTATCACCTTTTTCATATCTACTGATTGCCTGTTTTGTTGTACTGAGTTTTTTAGCTAAATCGTCTTGATTTAGACCGTGTTTTTCTCTTAGTTGTTTAATCTTGTTACCTATAAAAATTCTTAAATCCATTACTCTCACCTCCTATATAAGTATAATACCCATTTTAACACAATTAATCACCATAATGGTGAAATTTTTTAAATAATTTTAATTTTATTGTTGAATAGTCACCGTAATGGTGATATAGTATAACTACAGAAAGCGACAGGGGGTGACGTTAAATGCAGGAAAAGCTTATGATTTTACGTGAAAGAAATAATTACTCTAAAAAATATATGGCTGAAAAGCTTGGTTTATCAGCGCAGCAATACAGCAATAAAGAACGCGGAGCTTATGAATTTACCTCCGATGAAATGTTTATTGTAAGAGATATATTCAATAAAAGAATAGAAGATATTTTTTTGCCTCGAAATCACCGTATTGGTGACAAAAAATAAAGTATCACCAAAATAACAGGAGGAATGAAAATGAATCAATTAGAAAAAACGTTAACAAGCTTAGAAGTAGCTGAAATGGTAGAAAGAAGACACGACCAAGTGATGAGAGATATCGATACAATCATGAAACATTTAGGTGACCACAAAAATGTGGAGTCCTATTTCATCGAGTCGACATATAAAAATTCACAAAATAAAGAATACCCAAGTTACAATTTAACCAAAAAAGGTTGTGAACTTTACTCAACACGAATGACTGGAGAAAAAGGAACACAGTTCGCTGTCGCTTATATCGAACGTTTTAACAAGATGGAGAATCACATTAAACAAAATGAGATAAACACAGCAAGTTTAAGTCTTGAACTACAAATGTTCAATGGTTTATTTCAGTCTTTGGCCAAACAAGAACTGGCTACGAAGCAGTTAGAAACAAAAGTTGATGGCATTCGTGATGTGGTTGCACTTAACACGACAGACTGGCGAAAAGATGCGCGTCAGTTAATCAGTAAGATAGCTCAATCTCGCGGCGGATTTGATGCATATAAAGAAGTTAATAACGAGATTTATAAAGAAGTTGAACGCAGGGGCGGTTATCAATTAAGTGTGAGGCTTACCAATAAACGTAGACGTTTAGCTGATGAAGGAGTTAGTAAATCAAAACGTGACAAGCTTAGCAAAGTGGATGTAATCGCAGACGACAAACGTATAACTGAGATTTATGTAGCTGTGGTTAAGGAATTTGCAATCAAAAACGGTGTAACTATCAAGGAGGCAAATTAAATGTTTAAAACAGTTGAACTAGTATTACTTGAAAATCATGCAAATGTAGCTATTGATTACGATGAAAATAACGACGTATATAACCTTACTCTTATCGAGTATGATAGTGATACAACTGGAGACACAACGACTTACGAGATTAAAAACAAAGCAGTTGTTCAATTGAAAAAAGAGCAAATCAAAGAAATTATCAGGACGCTTAAGTACAGCTTAGTTTCAAAAGATTAAAGTGTTGATCAATGTCAATTGTAAGAAAGAAAGCGATCTAAATGAAAGGGTCAAAAAATTTAATAAAACAGGAGGAATTAGATATGAGTATTAAACAAGAGAAATTTTTACCAGAGGTAAGCGAATTAAAACAGATGGATAAGGACAGTTTTGAAGAGTGGACTTTAAATGCGAGAGGTGAACTAGCTAGAAGAAAAAAAGAAAGGGATCCATATCCGATGTTGAAAACTGCGCTGATTAGTATTCTTGAGGACCCCTCGCTAAACGAAACTCATAAAGAATTACGTGTTCTAGAAACTTTACAGAAATTTAGTGATCGTTTCTTTTGATAGCTACTAGTTTTATCTCAGAATTTTTCAAGCTAAGAAAAGGCAACTCGACGTCATTACTTAAGGAAACAGCGTTATACAATACATCATCAATTTTACTTTCTACACCAGAAAAATCAATGGTATCAATGATTTCATTAATTATATTAAAGATTAATCTGGAATCTTCAATTTTGCTAATGGTATACCCTATTTTCTTAGTGTATTCATCTGAAGCGATATAAATCTTTTTTAAAAACTCAGAATTATCTTTGTAGTAAAGTGTCTTATCTATAACACCTAGTCCATCAATATATTCTTCAACAATTGAGTTTGATGACCAGTTTAAAAGATCACCAGTCCAAAAATGATTATCAATCTGTAAGATTACTTTTAAATTCTCAATTTTTTTAGACCAAAACCTTTTTAGAATCACATCAAAAGCTTGAATTTTAATAAGGTTATTCATATTTTTCACCTCCGTATACAGTATTTAACAATATTCTAACACAATATATTGAGTTATCAAAAGGAGGATGTATGTATGTTAAGGATTAAAGAATTACTTGAAGAAAAGAACATATCAATTTATCAATTATCTAAGCTGACAGGTCTTTATGATTCTACGCTAAATAATATCGTTAATAACAGTGAAGCGAATCCTACATTTAACAAAATTTGCAAAATCGCAGATGCTTTGGAAGTTTCACTAGATGAATTGAGAGGTGATAAACATGATCCACATTGAAGTTGATCCGGAATTTGTAGAGAAAGAATTTAAAGCTGCACTTAAAAAACGTTTAGATGAGCTAGAATCTGAAAAAGTCTTTTGGGATATGAAGACACTCGCTCAAAAGACAAGCATGTCAATTAGCCATCTTGAAAAACACGTGATATATCAGCAGGGATTTCCATTGCATCGGGTAGGTAAGAAGCGGATTTTTCCGGCTAAGGAAGCACAAGAATTTTTACTCGAGTGGGTTAAAAAATATTAGGAGGTTATTCAAATGAACAGATACCAGGACTTAATCGATCGCATGGATAAATGGGAAATTGGTCGTCTCATTGTCGATAGAAGCGGAGTATTGAAGTTACAACGCAAGTCTGATGATGAGATTGTAGATATTGCTAGAAATAGCAATATCGAAGTTTTAAACGGTAATAAATTTGAGAAGCACTCGTACGAAACGTTATCGACTGTTACTGACGATACAGGGTGGCCAGCTTACGCAGGGCTTTATACGAGGGTGAAATGATGTCTAGATACTTTATCACCTTTGGAGAACTAGCGTTTATTGGATTTGAAGATAATGAAGCCAGGTTCGCTGTAATGGATAGCCCGGGTTGGGGAAGTAAAGTGAAAGTGTATGACAATGCCATTAGTGTTTGGCACGACAAACAAATTTTAGGATTTGGTCGGGTTAAATTCGCCAGAAATTTTAAGGAAATCGGAGGGGAAATTGATGTACAACGTACTCACTAACATTGATGAATTTTTAAAGAAATTTGAAGAACGATTTGAAGAAGTAAAGGCGTGTAACAACTTACGGATTAGAGATTATCGAATTCAAGCACTTATGACAGACATTGAGCGTGCATTTGATATTCCGGTAGCTGATAGAGCGAAACGAGAAGCGTTTAAAGTAGGGTTTTCGGAAGTATGGGACCTGTACAAACGAGTATCTAAAGAGCGGTGGCCAAAGCAATGAACTTTATGACTTACATCGCTTTTACTGCTTTCACCGCTTCATTGATAACCGCTTCAATCACCGTAATGCTAGCTTTAAAGATTGGTAGCACACGCAATATTAATAAAAAATTGATTGATCAGATAGGTGCCCATATAGAATGTACAAACTTATTGATTGAAAAGCAATATATCGCACGTAACTATGAAGCACTTAACAAATTGTTAGTTAACCAATTAACGAATTACAGGGATATAAGAAAATTACTGAAGGAGGACAAACATGAATATTAAAGTATCTTTTTGGACGCGGTTAAGCAAGAAACAACAGATTAGTCTACTGGTGAAGAGGAAAGGGGGCGAGATTTAATGAAGCATGGAAAGAAGCCGAACAGGCAACAGAAACTACTAATGAGCAAATACAAGATTGATAGCAGTAACTGGTTGGTTGTTAAGAACCTAAATGATGAGTTAGTCGTAAGTCACCGTGAAACAGGCAGATTAAGAACGTTAGATAAGTCAGTTATGCAATAAAAAGAACCTTACTAACAGTAAGGTCCCAACTCATTTAAATGATGCTGCAACATCATTATAAACAATTATAACATTATTTTTAATTAAGTAGGAGGTAATCATTATGAGTGATGTTAAGTGGATTAAGCTTAGCACTCATATGTTTGATGATGAAAAGATACGTGTAATCGAACAAATGCCTGAAGCCGATACGATATTGATTATTTGGGTTAAACTCTTGTCTCAAGCAGGAAAAACGAATGCAAGTGGATATATATATTTAGCGGAAAACATTCCATACACTGAAGAAATGTTAGCTGCCGTATTTAATCGGCCTGTTAATGTAGTGCGAATGGCATTAAAAACATTTGAAAGCTTTGGCATGATTTCTATTGATCAAGAGAATTATATCGAAATATGTAACTGGGAGAAACATCAGAATGTTGAAGGTTTGGACAAGATAAGGGAACAAACGCGAAAGCGGGTAGCAAAGCACCGAAAAAAACAACGGATAGAAACAAATAAAGATAGTAACGATACTGGTAACGATGATGTAACGTTACGTAACGCAACAGATAAAGAACTAGAACTAGATAAAGAATTAGATAAAGAAAAAGATAAAGAAAATAATGTCGTTGCCGTTATTGTTTCTTTTTGGGATAACAATGGATTTGGATTTAATAACATCCAAGCAAAAGAGTCGCTTTTAAAATGGCTAGACGATTCGAATTTTAAAGAACCTGGTGACATGATCATTAAAGCATTAGAGATTGCATCCGCTTCTAACATCAGGAACTTGCGATATGTAGAGGGTATCTTGAAGAACTGGGAGAACTCAAACATCCTAACTGTTGAAGAAATAGAAAGTAACGGTAAGAAGCCTAAGAAAGAAGCGGAGAAGAAAGACAAATACGAAGACATGTACGATGACATGGACTTTTGATAGGAGTGATCAACGAATGGACAGCCTGAAGGACTTCTTGGAAGAAATCAATTTTAAAGTACTTGAAGTGTATGACTGTGAGGGATGCGGTGAGAAGAAAGTAAGAAAAGTAGAAGCGGTTATCCACGCGGGTCCACGTAAGGGCGAAAAAGAAATAGGCGTACTCGGATGTAAGTGTGCTGATAAGGAATTAGCAAGACAACGTACAGTTGAAGTCAATAAACGCCAAGCAGCTAAAAACTTGATGAATAAGTTTGCTAAGTATAGCTTGATCAACGAGTCACTGGAATCTGCTTCATTTGAAAACTATGAAACTACTAACGATGCGCAATCGCAAGCTAAGAGCGTTGCTGTCAATTACGTTAAAGACTTTCCTGACGTAGGCAACTTGCTATTTAGCGGTAATTACGGCACTGGAAAAAGTCACTTATCGGTATCAATCACGAAAGCATTAATTAATAACGGGCATAACTGTATTTTCATTAGTTTCCCGAAGTTGATAACAAAGATTAAGGATTCATTTAACAACGATTCGGTCAGTGAAGACGAAATCATTCGACTGATGAAGCAAGTAGACCTACTCGTTATTGATGACTTGGGCGCCGAACATAAAACGCCATGGACGACATCAAGGCTATTTGAAATCATTGACGATCGTGCAGGTAAGCCGACAGTATTCACAACCAATCTTGAAGCGGCCGAGTTAAAAGACTGGGTAGGAGATAGAATATTTTCTCGAATCATGAACGATACACAGAGAGTTAAGCTAGATAGTTTTGATTACCGGCGATTAAAGAAATAGGGAGGTTGTATCATGCAAGGAGTTATACACTTCAAGTCTAAAGAAAACAGTGATTGTAGAAATGTATTTGATAAATACCCGCTTCTATGTGAAGTAGTTGGATTAACGAAGGAGGACGTTGCTCATGACATTCAGTCCTTACAGCAAACAATTGCAAATCAGAAGTAAGCGCAAGAAAACAAACCGAAATTTTTTACCGACAGTTAAACAAGCGATATTTGAGCGTGACGGATATAAATGCGTCAAATGTGGCAAAGGCATCATCGAGAGTGTACCGCACCACATCACTTTTAAGTCGCAAGGTGGAACTGGCGAGAAGCGGAATGGCGTGACAGTATGCAGAGCATGTCATGATTGGGCACACGGATTAAAGACCGGCCCGTATCACGAACCAGAACATTTAGGTCGTAAATGGTTTGAAAATTGGCGTGAGCGTCGCCTAGATCGGGACGGTAACTACAAATGAAAATCTATGTTTTGGAGAAGACAATCAGAGCAAGTAGCGGTGAAATATTACAAGTCGTACAAACGTTCGATTCTAAACCAAGACGTTTCACTTACATTATTTTTATTTAGGAGATGACAGAATGTTAAATAGAGTTGTTTTAGTAGGCAGATTAGTTAAGGACCCAGATTTGAGATACACACAAAGCGGTAAAGCCGTAGCTAACTTCACTATCGCAGTAAATAAGCCATTTACAAACCAAAACGGTGAACGTGAAGCGGATTTTATTAATTGCGTGATTTGGAACAAGCCGGCCGAGAACCTGGCAAACTACATGAGTAAAGGACAAATGATTGGTGTTGATGGTAACTTACAGACGCGTAGTTACGATGGCCAAGACGGCAAACGAGTATTTGTCACGGAAGTATTAGCGGGATCCGTACAGTTTCTAGAATCTAAGAAGAATAATAAACAAGAAGCGGTTGATTATCCAAGTACAGCACCGCAAACACAAAGTGAGCCGATTGATATTTCAGACGATGATTTACCATTCTAGGAGGGAGTAGTTTTGGACGAAAGAACAAGATTATTAATTGAGTTAGACAAAATGATTGCTAATGATGCACCTACACACGAATTACAAGCAATGCTAGATAAGATTTACCCGAAACGTGTGTCCAAACGCAAGAAGTTACAAAGAAAGTCACATAAAGAATTGACGAAAGAAGAGAGGGAGTATCTTTTCGACTTGAACGGAGTTAAATATACGAGAGCAAATGGCTACACGGACCAAGAACTTAACGAGATTATTGATTTGAGGTTTATCAAACAATGGTCGTCTAAAGATATTGCTATCGAAATGGATCGCACACCAGGGGCAATTAAAAGCAAGATACGTTACTTAATCAAAACAAATGAACGCGCGAAAAAATTCTTTAACCAAGAACAAAAGCAGAAAGAAGAAAAAATATTACGTAGAGAAAAACAAGTGCTTGATCTTGTGCGAGAAGGTAAAACGAATAAAGAAATAGTTGGATTGGTTCCAGGAGTTTCAACGAGAAGCACAGTCGCACAAATCAAAAGCAAATACCAAATGATTCTTGGTGATAAACGTGTCAAGAAAACAGTTTATTGACTTACTCAATAGGTTAGGTATTTACCAAGCTAAACAGATGACGGATGTAGAACTTGTCACAATCTATCTAGAATTGAAGCGGGTAGAAGAGTTAATCAACGAATACAGCAAACAATGAGGTGTGTAAATGAGATACTCCGAAATACTTGATGCTAAGAAGCGGATACGCGTTATACAAGAACTTGCTAACAAATTCAACTATCACGACGTGCAAGATAAATCGTATGAAAAACTAGTTAGTATACTTACTCACTTTAGGGCGCTAGATGTCAATCACGAGCATGCTAGCGATAAATGGTTTTAAAAATAGGGATGGGAGATGAAGAAATGAAACAACGAAAAATGATTTTACTAAGTATGGTGTTATTAACAATGTTATTGAGTGCTTGTTCAGCAGCGGAAACGGTATCGAATAATATAAGCAAGGAATCAGATGAATTTAGAGTAATTAGACGTGTAGTGTTTTATAACTCACTTACTGACACTTATATCATGGAAATGGTCGGAAATATCAGTGTAGACATAGATCGTGACAACGTTATTGAAGTAATCGCAAAGGTTGGTCCTGATGCTTACCAAAAGCATTATCTAGGATTGAGTGACAACGTAACATACACTGTCGAACAATTAAGAACGTCTGATGTATCAGAATATGATTACAAGATGATTTTCAAGCCGGAAAAAATTGTGCCGATTGATATTGAGTATAAAACTGGAGAGGAATCAATGGAATGAAACGTCATGATATAGAACTAGCTAAGATGTTACACAACGTGGAATCTTATATAAAGTCGCTAGAAGAAACAAACGACCATTTTAGCACACAGATAGGTAAGCTAACTGGATTTTTAATGACTAACGATATCAATCCTCTTAAACTTGGCAGGTCATCAATAGACATTGCTATAGACGAAATTAAACGTATACAAACAGAAAATGAACGTCTCAAGAAAGATAACGCAATACTTTATAAACAGAACATTAAAGTTCAAACGAAAGGAATGTGACTATGGATTTAAAACAATTGTTTGACACACAGTTAGAACTAGATATACGAATAAAAAAAGAAAAAGGTCTGATAGGCACTTATTTGCTTCCAGAGAAAATAATAGCTTTGCAAGTTGAATTAGGAGAACTTACTAACGAACTACCTGAAGTATTTAAATTTTGGTCGAACAAGAAAAACAACTATGAAAAGGCGTTGATAGAGTATGTCGATGCACTGCACTTCTTGTTATCAATCGGCAATGACATTAACTACACAATATTCACAGCGCTCAAATCGTCAAATAAGAACGGTACAACGCTAGAAAAATTCTTGGAAGTGTATGAGTTAATTACGAGCTTTAAAATATCACTCGAATATGACGGTGGTCCAGTGCGAGGAACGTACGAAACTTTATTCAATGAGTTTCTTAATTTAGGCAGATTGATTGGCTTTAATGAGAAAGACATAGAACAAGCCTACTACGTTAAAAATGAAACCAATCATAATAGACAGTCAAATGGTTATTAAATCAGTCAGTGAGTGATTATATGACTAATCAGAAGCGGATAGATAATAATTTAGAAGAAGTGAAGAACTATCATAAACAGATCATGCAGCTATCGGAAGAAGATAAAGTAGATAAGATATACTTGCTATCAAAACAACTTGTTTTTATCGGCAGGTTAGCTGCAATATTTTCAGAGATGCACAGGAACATATACGTTGAGCGTAAGCGTATTTACAATATGGAATACTTAAAAGCTAAACAAAGCAAAGCAGTGCATGCAGAGCTTGCTATTGTCGATATTAGAAAGCAGGAAGCGGATGCATACAACAATTACAAACGATGGAATACGGCTTTTATTACAACACGAGAAGAAATTAACGCACTGAAATACAAAGTTAGAATCGATTTAGAAGACGGATCAAGCAGATAGGCGGTAGATAATGTGCAGGAACTAAAGACAACCAAGTCAACATTTAAAAAAGTTGAATCCGAATGGTTTAACTATTACCGGACGTTACAAGAAATTAAGATGTTAGAAGATGCGATACTTTATCCGTACGATGACAGTAACAACGATCCAACAGTCGTTGCTGGTAAGAATAGTGTAAGAGATACAACAGACCCAACGGCTGACAAAGTAATTAGATTGACTAAACATAAGCAGCTAAATTACTTACGTGAGATCACAAGCGCAATTGAAACGGTATATAACGCATTGCCTAAAGATCGGAAGCGGTTAGTGCATGAACGTTACTGGTGCAAAGATAATAATAAAGATTGGGAATATGTCGCGAATCAGTGTTATGTAAGTAAGAGACAAGCGTTAAGATGGCGAGATGAAATGGTTCAAGCTACTGTTGAAGTTCTTGGCTGGAGATAGCATGTCACTTCAATGTCACTTTTGGCCTTCTAAAATGTGATATTATGTTAATGTGAAGTTTTTACCTCCTTAAGGACATTCGCACAATCGGTGTGAGTGTCCTAAATCATTTACAATTAGGCAGGAATATTATGTATTCTTGTCGAATATAGTAGTTAAGCATTGTTAAAAGGAGGTGGATAATAAATGGAAAAAGCAACAGGGAGAAATAGCATGGACGTCGTAATGGAATTGGTTGAAATGCATTTAGATAGACTTCCGCTAGACCAAACTCGCGAAAATCTAGACGAATTGTATACACACTATTTTAAACTCGTTAGAAATACACCTAGAAAATAAAATAACATTATTTAAGACATCTCAATGAGGTGTCTTATTTTTATACATAAAAGGAGATGAAGATGATGAAAATAAGCGACAAGGCGCACTTTATTAGACGGAAGATAGTAGATAGAAACATAAAAGATTGTAAGAAGATTAGTCCTGAACAAATGGAAACTATTGTGCAACTATCAGAAGAGTATGAATCATGGAAAGTAAATCATAATCAAGTAGATTCATTACGATATAGTCCTGATTCTTCTAGCAATAAAGAAAACTTACTTGTTATCGAATTAGAGAATGAAACATCAGTACCTAAAGTCTTTTACGAAGGTGAAGAAGTTACGTTATTAAGAAATATTCGTTTTGATTGGGAAACACAAACTAACGAATTTGGCGGAACTAAGTACAATATTGAACATTTTGAAAAGGTCCATAACGGTATTGTTAGAAAGGGATACGGATTAGCAAGAGGTAAATACGCTCTTGATGGTGAAGATGGCTGAATATAAAACCAAAGAACAAAAGCGCAAATTTTACGATAGTCAACATTGGAAACAATTAAGAGTTAAAGTTAAGCAGCGTGACAATTACGAATGCCAGGAGTGCAAACGAAAAGGCAGAGTAACGATTGATACTAATGAGTACAGCGAGTCAGCAAAACGAAAGAAGATCATGCTGGTAGTGGACCATATTAAAGAGATTGAAGATCATCCAGCGTTAGCTTTTGATGAGGATAACTTACAAACGCTTTGCGTTAACTGTCACAATAAGAAGCACGGTAGATACGTTGACTATTCTCTGTGGCAAAAGAGTACTAAATGGAATGATGAGTGGTGGTAAGTTATATAAAATAAATAGCCCCCCACCTAAAAAGTTTTGCGATTTTAACCATCGGGGGCACCGGTAAAGGGGGCTCGATTCTGCAGATGCAGCAAAATATTTTACCCCCTCCCTCCCCGTAGTCCATGCAGAAA
>NZ_FOXC01000035.1 GCF_900115605.1 Halolactibacillus halophilus | reverse complement strand
GCTCTTTTTTCCATGATTGGTCTCTCCCTCGGGTGATTAGTCCCACAAGTTTAACCGACCTTAACGAAATAGTCTAGTTTAGTGTAACCTGTCCATTTCCTTCCTTTACATAAATTGAGAGTTTTTATATTCCTCTTGTTTTCTTTTAATCTCATTATATTGTACACTATTTTTAAATTTATTTAACCCCATGTAAGTATTTTCATTAGTCTGATGCACACATAAACGAATGTTATTCTCACCCAATTTATTTTCAAGGCGAATTCCATAAAAATATTCACCACAAGTACCATTTTTCTTCATTTCACAATTATTACACATTATATTAAGGTACTGCGGTAATAATATCTTGAATCCGATTTCCCTCTTTCCTGGAATCTCATAAAATATCATTCCACTAGAAGATCCATAGATGTATTTTCTTCTAGTTTCTATAGCACCATATGAATCAAGCAACTCTCTTACGGCATTTACCGACTCCTCTAATAGGTTTACCTCATGAAGTATTCTCATATCAATATCATTTTTAAATGACCAATCAATTACCTCTTTTATCCTAGTTATATCCTTTGCTGAAGCCATTACTGTATTCAACTTAACTTTAATACCAGCATCCTTAGCAAGAAATATACTTTTTAATTGTCTTTCTTGTTGTAGTTTCATCCATTTAAAGGAGCGATTAACTTGCGTTGAGTGTAGTTCTTCTGTGTTAATAGCATGTAAACTAAAATTTATTCCATCTATTCCTGAATTTATTATATTTTTTACAACCTCTTCTGAATTTCCTATACTAGTCATTTTTACAGTAAAGCCATGTTCTTTTAGAAATTTTATTGAATCCACTAAACCACTGTAAGCTGAAGGTTCTCCACCTGTAATATGAACTTCATTTATATCTAATGACTCACATAAACTAAGAAACTCATTTGCAAATTCCCCTTTAAACTCAATGTCTCTTGTTACTTTAGGGTTTCTTTCCCCAGTACCCTCATTATGACACCACCAACAGTTCCAATGACAACGATCTGTAATTTTTAGTCGAATTGAATTCAATGATACAATATCACTATCCTCTTTAGGACTTAAGAATTCAAATACATCAATATTACTCTCCAGCTTCAACATATCTACATCACCTTATCCATTTTTAAATTTTATCCTTAGATATTAGTAATTATTCACATGACCATACAGTATTATCGATCATAAATTGCTCTAAGATTTTCACTCTACTTAAAAGTTCTTCTTGATTTTCACCTTCAAAATATATATCAGCATAAGCTTCAGTTGATTTCATTAAGGAACCATCGTAATACTTTCCAATATAACCCTTTATTTCGTAATCAAAACACCACTCAAAAGGTAATTTTTTGGGGATATGTTTCAAAAAACCTTTCTTTGGTCTTATAAATAATTGACCTGATACATTTCTTTCTTTGATTTCTAAATCTAAATCCACCCCACATACTGCCTGCGTTAAAATTTTATCAAGGTCTATATTAAATGAGTGTTTTATTATTTTGTCGGTACCTGCACCAATAGTTCTACTACCCATTTCACAAATTAAGAACTCATTGTTTCTTTCATCATGGAAAACCTCTACATGAAATGACATATCTTTTGCTAAAGGCATTTTGGATAGAGCATGTTTAACAAATTCTATTAATCTTTCACTTAAATTATTTCCTCTTTCAAAGAGAACCGAGCCAAAGCTTTTATATTCTTTGTATGCTAATGGTGTATTAATATATGCTGAGGAGCAAATAAATTTATACTTATTATTAATGATTATCCCATCAACATGATATATGGGAGTATTTATATATTTCTCGACTAAATGATTCTCTAAAGGATTTGACAGCAAGCACTTTTTCAATTCGGCTTTGTTTTTAATTATCTCAATTCCCTTAGATGACCAACTGTCAAGAGGTTTAATGATAACGGGATATTCTTCAACTTTAATAAAATCTATTAAGTCTGTCTTATTTTTAATCATTCTAAAAGGGGGTACATTAATTCCGTTTTGGCTTAATTTTAACTTCATCAAATGCTTATCTCGAAATTTTACAGCGCTTTCATACTTTTGACCTTCAATATTTAAATATTCTCGTAAGTAACCTGCTCTAATTATTTCTCCTTCTTCTAGTGCCACTAGAGCCTTAATAGAATCTTTTTCATGTAACTTAATAACCTCATAATCTACAAGTCCATTCTGTGTATAATTTTCAAATACTTTTACATTTACTCTTTCACCATTGAAAGTGTTTGCTGATTCTTTGTGATTAAAGATATAAATTTCTTCCGTTGTATCTCGTAACCAATCCGCATAATTTTTTTCCTCTTTTGACACCCTATTCAAAATTACTATAGACATGATAATTCTCCTTAATAATTTGCATATTATTTTATTCATTAATTCTGTATAGTAGGAAAATAAATCGAATATAATCATACACACACATTTTTATTAAAATTTCTTTTTATAAAAAATGCTAAAGGGTATGGATATTACTTTGGATAATTTAATTGTTTTAAGTTCATATAACCACAATATAGTTAAATTTAAGTTGTTTTACTTTTCAGAGACTCAACATCTTTCACTTTTCCTTGAACAAACATTCCAATATATAAAAAAGAAGACCCTATTAATAATATGCACCCCATATAGACACTCATCATAGAAGGAACTAAATATGCACCCACAATAATTGTTAATCTTGCAATAAGATTCGCTCCATTGTACCCTATTCCTGCAAAGGCAGAATAAGATCCTCGTTGGTTAACCGGCATCATGTTAGCTTTTTCTGCATTTAATATAGGGGAATATAACAATTCTCCTATTGTAGCAATTAAATTTACAATTAAAAGTATGTACCAATTATTAGCTGACATCATAATTGTATAACCAATGCTATAAACCACTAATCCAATGAGTAATACATGATGTGTTGCAAAACGACTTGCATACCGTGTAACAGCAAGGGAGTACCTCATCGCCTACAATAAGAAGGATGAACGAGAGTTCATCGGATATGATGAACGTTTTGCTTAGACATGTTTACGTGAACATTGGTATTGTTATGATAGCTATGATAAGAAATACGAAACATTAAACTACACAAGACCTAAAGAATGTATCGATTGCCCTTTAAATACCGAAGGTATTTGTAAAAAAGCGTATAAATTTAAGATAACAACAGATCTTTGAAAATATTCAGCTCTGGCACATGGACCACAGACGCGGAAAATAATCACTAAGTATCGCATCTCTGTAGAGCGAATAAATGGCTATCTTAAAGAATTTTTCCAACTCAATAACCTTAGTTAGCAATTGGGAAGGGGTGCAAAACCTCACATCGTTTAGTTTTATTGTTAAAGCAACACCAAATAGCATGAATAAATTCTTCAAAATGAATTTAAAATACTGGGCGTGTTTGATTTTTTGAAAAGACCAATTATAAACTGAAATTTTTTTCGCTTTTTTTAGCGTTTCAAGTCTTGATTAAATTCTTCCAGTATATTTAAGAACGGATAGTGCGCTGAATCGACATCGAAAAGTCAAAGAATACTAGGAACTGTTGATTGCTTTTAAAGTCATCCAGAATATCTTTACGGTCTTTCACACGCACTT
Source organism: Halolactibacillus halophilus (assembly GCF_900115605.1). Classification (GTDB taxonomy): domain Bacteria; phylum Bacillota; class Bacilli; order Bacillales; family Amphibacillaceae; genus Halolactibacillus; species Halolactibacillus halophilus. Next base: position 19,261 of record NZ_FOXC01000035.1, on the reverse strand, counting down.
TAAACCCGATATTTCGTGGACAACGGACAAACCATAACTGGTGTTTAACTAATAGATAAACACCATGCAAGACATCTGCCATACTCTTTAATCCTTCTGAAATAAATATCAATGCCTGTTTAACGTCATTCATGCCATAAAACGTAATATTTCTTTTTAAAATTTTACGTTAAAAAATTGTACAATCTGTTCATTTATACCTTTAATAACTAAACTAATTTTCCAAGCAATAACATCGCTTGGTGCCTTATCCCTTTTTTACTGTGTTTAGATTTCATAATACTTATCCCTTATTTTTAATTCCGTTTAGTGATTGACTTGTCCAAGAACCACTATCGCGGACAAGATTAAGTAGTAATTGGTAGTGTATCTCTTCCCAGTTTTGATTTTTGTATGACGATAAAATCATTGTAGATAAAGACTTATGTTCACGTTCTACCTCTATTACCTTATATAATTCACCCTGCTGCATTTTCACACTCGCAATGATGCATTTTCTATCCGTAATCCCATCATTCAGCTTGGCAAACTTCCGCTTACCAACTCCCTGTGGTAACTCTTTTACTGCTACACGGATAGACAGCACCTCTTGATTGGACTCAAGAACCTTTAATAAATTGATAAAGTCTTTTAAATCTCCCTGAACTTGAATGTCCTGCAGCATTTGGTGCTCTAAACCTCTGGTCAACCTAGAACCACCAACATCTGCCGTTGAACGAATATTATCCGTGTTTCCAAAGTATTTCTTTGTATTCTCATCTATTTGATTTCGTTCTTTTGTCGTATGCCTCTTAAGCTTTTTTATAGTTGGTATCGTTATGTATTCATGCTTTTGTTGATTCATCTGAACAAGTTCCATGCCTTGGTGAGAGCCATCAACTTGTTGATCAAGTAAGAGCGCATCATCTTTATTACTTGAAGAAAGGCGATGAAATGTGTATTTTTTGGGTTGATTTGATTTTTCTCTTAACTGTAATTCAGGATGTGAGATTGATACTCGCTGATATGTTATTTGTTTATTTTTCACTTTTAATATTTGAAGAATTGTTAAATAACCACGGTTCTCTTTAACACGCGCAGTAATCGTAATCGGTTGTTTAAAATCCCAATCAAACTTTATTGAGTTGGTCTGAATCCAAGCAAAAGCTATATTTTCATAGACTTGACGTACATCTTGATTAGTTAATAACCATAACAACTGATATAAATATTCTGGACGGGTATATGTCAACTCGTATTGTGATGAAAAATCAAGATGAAACATACCTGCATCTGCACTTTCTGTGAAATACTGAGGAAATGAATTGGATTCAAACAGACGGTATAAAAGGAATACATTTGGTGCTAAAACACTTCGAATGACTTCAATGAGTGGGAGTACAATTTTTTGGTTTTGAAAAGTAAAATTGTAACTTTGTGATATATCTATATCTGGTGAGCCTTGTATAGCCCATTCTTTTTCATAATAATGTACCGCACTAGGATTAATTGTTATTTCTATATCCTTCAAATCCTTTGGTGGCTTACTAGCCGATAAAACTCCATTTTGATAATAATGTTGTATAGCTAAAAAAGGTAAACTGCCCCAATCAAGGCGAATCTTCTTTGTTTCACCCTTCAGGCGAAAATAGGCATGAATCATCATTTTATTATTGTATCTAAAAGGGGTACTTATCCAAATCAACTGGGCATCTTCGTTGTCTGGAAATGGCCAAGAGATTTTAATTTGACGTTTCTTCATGTTTTGTCTCCTTTCTCTTTTGTGAGATATACTCTTCAAGTACAGGTCTAATTACCGCAAAATGGCTCGATCTTACCGCACCTGTTCGTTGCACCTTCCATAAGGCCACCTCATTAAATTGATTTATATGCTCATCAATAATACGACAACAACGCCGAACTTGGAATTCTTGAGTCGATTCAGTTACTGCCTCAAGTAATATCTTTGTTTTGGACAGTTTATCAATATGTTTCTCTAAATTCGTTAATATCCCTAACCTTTTTCCAACAAGGGAACGTGTTATACGTAATGGCTTTTCCATCTTTCTCAGCTCATTATTAAGATTAAATATAGCTTTGTAATAGTTGTTATCTCGAATCTTCCAATTTACATTATTCCCCTTCGCAACCCCTTTACGTCTTGTTGGAAGATGATAAAATAGGAAGTCGCGATCATGCCGATATAAATACATGTAAACACTAGGAAATAAGTTTCTTATTCCGGTCCTTGATTGATTAGGATAGGCTTTTATCCCTTCTATTAATTGATTGCGATACCGCTGGACAGTCAACGTATCAGTAGCCTTAGGTTCATTTTGTGCCTCAATTTGTTGATTTAAATACTTCTTTATTGTTTTGGCATCAACACCTAAATTTTTCGCCATTCCTCTTAAACTATAGCCTTCTTTCGCCAATGTGTTTAGTTCGGCCATCCAAACACTTCCTAAGCGTTTAATTCGGCCGATATCGTATATATCATTCTTTATTTTGTCAGGTCCTTTTCTTGAATATACAAATTCACATCCGCATATAAAGGTGCCTATTGGCAAACCAGACTTAGAGTCTCTAGAAACAAGAACTTTATTAATAACCAATTTCTTATAATGAGAAGCTGTTTTATTTAAGCACGGCCACGGTCCTTCACCAAAAGGACCATTATCTCGGTTTTTATTCAATAAAGCCTCATAATCTACATTTAAAAAATCCATAAACAATAAGTGCCGCAATGGATGAACGTGGCGTTCGATATTACGGGTCAGTACTTTTAGCCAGCTGTATTCATCGCTCTCAATTAAAATAGACTGATATTTTTTAAGTGTTTTTTGTGAATATACCCTATTAAAGTCCTGATAGAGATCTGTTTGTCGTACGCGGTTTGCCGATGTGATATAATTCCTCTCTCTAAGCAACGCTCGGTACCTACTTGACGTTTGCTCACGCGATGATAAAGCTATTTTACTAATCAAAAGCTGATAAGCCATTTTAGCTATCCTTAACTGTTGTTCTTCACTATTATCACCAATGGAATGCAAATCCATTTTATTTGATTCAAAACGAACAAATTCAATTCGACTTCGTGTATTAAGGACAACAGGATATTTTCTTAAGTGATTGCCATGATGAGGGCATAAATCAATGCCTTGTAAATGATGTTCTCTATGAATATAAGGCTCACCATATTTTTCTATATCATTTTTAGCGCAACACGGACAATAATATAAGCCTTTCCTTCTGCATATACTACCAGCGATTATCCCTAACCGTGTGTAAAGTCCTTTACCATCGCCTTTCACATCTTGAAGAATTTCGCCTTGACGTTTTTCTGATAAAAAAGGCGCATAGTAAGGATATACCGTATGTTTAGCCAGTAAATATTCAGCAGAATAGGCACTCCCCATTTGATGAGCTAAAGCATCAAAGTGGCTACCAATTTCCACGCTAGGGATAACAGAACGATTTTGAAATACTTCTTCTAAAGTATCTTTGCAATCAATATTCCCACTATAAAAATGGTAGCGTGCAATCATTGAATAAACTAATTCATCTGGATAAGGTTCAGTAAAGAAAGGCAACAAGTTTTTAACCCCCTAATAGAACTCTTCAATTGGCGTTTTAATGTAACCCCTGTCTTTTAAATGATCATATGGATGTACTTTTTTATTTAACGACTGATTCCTTAGCTTTAACAAAGGTAACGTTTCTATATTTTTTAGTTTAGCTGTTTCTTTATGACTGTTCTTATCTTCATTTAATTTAATTGCTTTCTGGATAACTTCAGACTTTAACTTTGAGACATCTACATCTATAGGGTACGTCTCTACAACTTTTGTCGAAAGTGTTTTAATATCTTGACTGCTTAAATGTTCAAATATACCGAGTGCAGCTACTTCAATTGATAAGCTTTCAATAATGTCTTTTCGTTTTAAATCAATCGTGTTTTGTCGTTCTTTAAACGCTTCTTTAATACGACCGCTTATTTCAGTATCTCTCTTGTGATTTAACATAACCTCATCAAGGTTAATCATGATATCTTCGTATTTCATCATATCTGCTAAATTATTATTACGAATGGCATTTAACATTGGCTGTAGTGTCTGCATATCTTCTTCTGCCGTTTTCTTTAACACACGCGGTGTTAGAATCTCTTCGGGATTTCCCTCGTCAAATAGAACCCGTTCTTGAGCTAATATGAATAAGTTAATCGCAACGGCTGTGATTCCTTGACACTCTCTATAGAATGCTACTTTCAGTTCATTAGTCAGCGTAGTTGGCGTCTTTAGACACTGTAGCTTCCATAACGTTTCTAAAAAGAACTCCCACTCTTCACTTTCTTCAGCCATTCGATCCCATATGACCGCCCCGTCACTTGATGCTCTTCTTGCCTGCCTAAAATTTCCCTTAAACAATTGTTGAGCCTTAGATGTCCCAATTAACACGGTTGGTATGCCTACTGTATTTGATAATGTCACAAAGAAATTCAACATTTCTTCTTGATCATTTTTAGAGTGTAGCAAATGCTGGATTTCATCTATCACCAAAACTCCAATACCAAACATGGCTGCTAAAGAAGTCATGTGCAATAACATCGTCGATGTTACACGATTCAAATAGCCATACTTTTCTAAGTAACGGGTACCTAATAAATCATCAATAGCTTTAAAAAAACTTTTACATAAGGTTGATAAACTACCATCATAGGGACAATCAATTTTCAACCAAACTATTTGCGTTCGATTAAATGGTTGACCTGCGTATGTTTCGTGTTTAATAACTTGTGGATACATAGGTAAGAGCCGCTCAATAGCCGTTGTTTTTCCAATCCCTGAAATACCGATAATTGATAAACTGTCTGCTGTTGAACGAATATAATTCAAGCGGTCCTCAATGTGTTTATGAGCCAGTTCTTGTTCTTCTCTTAATTCATGTAATACGCGAATTCTTTCTAAAAAAGTTTTATCTAAAGGATTCCTAGCAAGATATCCTCTTCTAATTAAAGTTGATAACCGGCGTTCAACTTCAAAATGAATAGGTAAAGGTTGGATAAAATTTCTCGCTCTTTTCAAAATGTGATATCGAATATTAGACTCGCTCTTTTTATCAGTCTCACTAATTCTCGGGGTCACCATAAAGCGTTCTAAGACATCGTCTTCATTAAATATTGAAGGGAGAGCTTCTATAAAAGGATTGTTATTATATTCTGACAAGACTTTTTGTTCATACGTTGCGGTTTTAAATGTACCCTTTAGAACTAAATCATTGATCTTTTCCAAATTCCTCATCTCGTTTCTTGCGAAGTTTTTCCATTAAGCTTGAAGACGTTTTTGATTGTTCAACCTCCTCGTTTTCCTTCTCAATTGAAACTACTTGAGCAGGCGACTCCTTTTTGTTTTGGTTCAAATCAAAAGATTCCTTTTGGCGATTCATCGCTTTTTCTGCTTTTTTATTCACACGAATATCTTTGATTTTTTCACCCTTTGTTGCTGATACATTAGCATTTGCTTTCTTTTGTTTGACAGCTTTTTTGATAATAGACTCAATTTCTTCATCAGTATTTAATCTTTCTTCTCTTTGCTTAAGGCTTTCTGACTGTTTTAACTCCTGCAACAACTGTTGATAGAACTCAATTTCTTCTAATGATTCACCTCTATATTGAGATCTCCTCTCTAATAGGTAACACGTATCAAAACCTCTTCCATCAATATACGGAATATAGATTTTATCCATTGATCTAGGATCATAAACGACATCTATACGTTCACTCTTTCGCTTTAAATACCATTGATCATTTAGTGCTTTATCAGAACCATAAGACAATCCTTTAAATTTAATTCCTGCTCTTGTAATTCGCGCTTTTCCTTTTGGAAGTAGATTAAGCCTTAGAATACTACGATTTTGAACCGTTTGAAGAGAACCTTTCCTGTTTGAAAGACCCCATTTCCAAAGATTTAACGGAGAAGGTGTCAAATGCTCCTTAATCATCGCCTTCTCTAATGGATACTTTTCAATGGTTCGCTGATTATGATTCAAGACTAAATGAATAATAATTTTCGTGAATTCTTCTAGGTTAAGACTAGCGTCTAACCGATAATCTCGATCTCCTCGTTCCCTGAATTCTTTCTGAATAGCACCAGGTGCTTTACGTTTAATCTTCTCGTTAATTGTTCTGAATTGACGCTCTACAATTCCTTTTAAATCACCACGATAAGGAGAAGTATTTTCAATTTTAACGTTTAAATTGTTAATTAATTGTTCAACACCATAACCTTCAAATTCCCCTCTGTCAGCAATAATGGTTTCTGGTAAATGATGTGCGGGCCATTCAGATTTATCGATATCAATGTCATACTGCTTACAAAATTCAACTTTATCCATTGTCATATTATCTAATGTCATCATCGCACCAATCCAAGAGGGACCCTCTAATCCAACATAAACACCAGTAATCAAACGCGAATAAACATCCATAATGCCATAAATAACAGGGCGCCCAATAATTAGGTTGCGATCAAATGAACTAACGAGATAAATATCCGCAATCGTCGCATCAACTTGAAATCGTGTTCCTGGCCCATCAGTTTCCAGCGCAGAGTGACTTAGTATTGGGCGATGTTTGAGCTCATATTCTTTTTTGCTATATCGCAATTGGATATCTAACTGTGGCTCTTCTGTTTTCTTGTACCAATAATAAAATTGATTATAGGTTGGAACCTTTGATTTATACCAAACCTTATATTTTACAGATTCTCCTTCATGATATTTATTTGAGTAAAATTCTTTTAACAGATATTGATAAGTATCATTTAACGTAAGCTTTTCTGATTTTCTATAATATTTCTTTATCACATGTCTAAACTGCTTTTTTACATCTTCTGTTATATTGATTCCCTGTTCTTCTTCTCCATAAATCCTTGGTCGTCCTACTTTTTTCTCCTGAGACAACTCTCTAACTTTCCCTTTGCCACCAGAATGCATGTAATCGGGTAACATAGCATTTTTATTTAAGCCGCGTTGCCAGAAACGCGTAAATAGTCGTTTCACTTTAAGTTCAGTAATTTGATGCTCTTCAGCAATCTCAAGAAAAGCAGTTTTACGATTTTTCTTACTCAAAATAGACTCTTTTGATTGACTCCATGCTTTAAATACTATCTCCCAGTTTAGGTTACGTCTCTCTAGCTGTTTCTCAGTTAAATCTTCTTCTGCATAACTCTTTAAAAATGGATCCGAGATAGGGATTAATACATTACTCTCTATTTCTATTTCCATATCTTCTATTGTTGCTTTTTTGGGCATAGCAGTTCCGCCATGCAAATCAACGTAATACAATATTGCTGAGTCTATTGAGATAACACGAATTCGATTTTTACCTTCTTTGTCTACGTATTGGTACACTTGGTTGTTATAAATCATAATGCCCTCACCTTTTCTGAGAAATCTTGTTGAATACTTTTTACTTGCACAATGTCTTCAACGTTCAGCTTTGATGATAAATCTATTTTAATCGTTTTCGTTATAATTAAGTGTTTGAACAAGGCTAGACCACTACCTGATGGCATTCCAAAATCCCGTTCATAGATTCTAGCAATTTGTTTAACAGATTGATCTTCAGCCATTAACCTTTGCACAAAGTAGACAACCATCTCATCTATCTCTACAGATGTTAATTGATCAAAGCCTTCAATGTCATTCAACCGTGTGTAACTGTGAACGAAAGCAATGTTAGTTGCCATAACTTTAGACACTTCACCTTCCGTTACAATACCCCAATCTATTTCTCGTTTTTCCCAATATACTCGCTCAATTTCAAACTTTTCTAGCGTTCGCTCAGTCATTAGTTCATCTTTATACTTCAACGTTCGAGCTACATGCATGTTAGCTGTTCCATTATGCATAGTGACTAAAAAGTCTGTAGTCATAACAATCGGTTCCTTTGTTTTAGGGTCTATCGGATGCTTCAAACCCAATTCTTTTGCAATCAAAAGCGTATCATCTAACGGTAATAACGGGTATTGTTCTCTAATATCAATTACTTTATCTGAATATTCCAACAAATAAAAGTAGTTTCGCTCCAAGTCTGACAGAAATTCAAACTGTCTAGGAATCTTTATTCCTTTTAAGCGTGTAACACGCCCTAAAGAGGGAACATCTTGAATGGTAATCCAAGGCTTGTAGTCTACACCCTGACCTTCACCATAACCCTTCTTTATTTTGTTTTCAGTAGATGACATTCGCTTTCTTTTCGCCATTATTTCATCTCCTAATAATAAAATAACCTCTTACAGATATCATATCTGAAGAGGTTTTTTTAATCAAACTTTATTATAAATGATCAATCTTTATTATGAATGATCAAACTTTGTTCTAAACGATCAAACTTTATTATAAAACCACACTATCGTAATTTCAAAAATTATAAGAATCGAATTCTTTTACATTTTGCGTTCAAACCAGTTGAACCACAGAAGAAAAAAACACAAAATAAAACACATGTTTCAGCTGCATAAAGAGAGCTGAAACATGTGAAATATAAGCTTGAAATTATTGGTTAAAACTTCTCACCAACACTATTTGACAAAGAACCAAAAAAATTGCCCCCTGTTAGTTACAGAGAGCAATATTTATTGAATTTTTTATAAGAGTCTTTTTTAAAATGTCCTTGACAAAGGGGCCACATTACATATCTGAAGAGGTTTTTTTAATCAAACTTTATTATGAATGATCAAACTTTGTTCTAAACGATCAAACTTTATTATAAAACCACACTAACTACTCACGTCAAAAATAACTTATTCTACTGTAACTGACTTCGCCAAGTTTCTTGGCTTATCAACATCACAACCACGTTGTACAGCAGCATAGTAAGCAAGCAGTTGCATTGGTACGACACTTACAAGTGGCGTTAACAATGGATGAACGTGTGGGAGTACAACACGATCTTCATCTTTTTCTAAGCCTTCCATACTTACGGTACAGGTGTTAGCACCACGGGCAGCTACTTCTTGTACGTTACCACGGATTGATAAGTTAACGTTCTCTTGTGTGGCAATCGCAATGACCGGTGTGCCTTCTTCAATTAAGGCAATCGTGCCGTGTTTTAATTCTCCACCAGCAAAACCTTCTGCTTGAATATAAGAGATTTCTTTGAGTTTAAGTGACGCTTCTTGTACGACATAGTAATCGACACCGCGACCAATGTAGAATGCATTGCGTGTATCTTTAAAAAGATCAAGCGCCATTTGCTCAAATACATCTTTTTTATCCGTCAATGTTTCCATCGCATTAGCGACAATCGCCAATTCTTGTAGCGGATCAAAGGTCAGTGTCTTACCTTTTGCTTTTGCTGTGTCAACCGCTAAGATTGTAAGTACAGCAATTTGTGCGGTATAGGCTTTTGTCGAAGCAACCGCAATTTCAGGCCCAGCATAAAGCGGTAATGTGTAGTCCGCTTCACGAGAAAGGGTAGAACCTGGTACGTTTGTAACTGTGATTGATGGATGTCCCATTGCTTGTGTTTTAACAAGCACCGAGCGCGAATCTGCTGTCTCACCACTTTGAGAAATAAAGATAAATAATGGTTTTTCAGACAACAGTGGCATATTATATGAAAATTCACTCGCGATATGGACTTCAACAGGAATACCTGCGACATTTTCAATAATTTGCTTTCCAACTAAACCAGCATTATAACTTGTACCTGCTGCGATAATGTAGATACGATCAGCTTTCGCCATTTCATCTCTGACAACTTGTTCTACTTTAATATTGTTTGATTCATCTTGATATTGTTGGATAATTTTACGCATAACAAATGGTTGCTCATCAATTTCTTTCATCATAAAGTAATCATACGTGCCTTTTTCGGTATCAGCTGCATCTGTTTCAACGATGAAAGGTTCTCTTTCAACAGTTGTTCCATCAAGCTTTTGGATACGCACTTGTTCTTTTTCAACTAACACAATTTCACCATCTTCAATTTCAAGATAAGTGTTTGTTTGTTTTAATGTCGCGATCGCATCACTTGCGACTAAATTAAAGTCGTCCCCTAGACCAACAAGAAGTGGACTCTTATTTTTTGATACATAAATAAGATCTGGATTTTCTTTATCTAGTAAGCCAATCGCGTAAGAACCTTTTAACATACTCATCACGTTTTTGAAAGCTGTTAACACATCATTTGTTTCATTGAATTTCTTTTCAATTAACTGCACAATAATCTCAGTATCTGTTTCACTTGTTAAAGTCACGTCTGTTAAATACTCATCACGTAATTCATAGTAGTTTTCAATCACACCATTGTGTACTAATGTAAATCGTCCTGATTGTGATTGGTGTGGGTGGGCATTTTCTTCTGACGGCTCACCGTGTGTTGCCCAGCGCGTATGACCAATCCCAATGGTTGATTCACCTTCTGTTCCTACTTTATCACGTAATGCTTGAATACGCCCCTTAACTTTAAATAGATTAACCGCACGATCACTCAATGTTGCAATGCCTGCTGAGTCATACCCGCGATACTCTAACTTTTCTAATCCATTTAATAACACCGATACTGTTTCATTTGTTCCAATATAACCAACGATTCCGCACATAACTTTTATATCCTCCTAATAAGGGGTAATAAAAGCCACACTTTAATAAAGGGGCATTTATTACCCCTTTCTCGTTTTTTAAGTTTTGTACTCTTACGATAAATATTGGCCAAAAAGTCACCTTTTTGTTTTATTTATAGCTTACAGTTGGAGTGACAACTGGGAGGCATCCGCCGAAACGTTCGATACTCCTCCTCCTCGTCAACTACACCGTCCGTGTAGTTCTGGCGCTGTATACTTTTATCACGATCCACCTTTCTATTTCTGACTGCGTCGCCGGGCGACTTCTCTATTTTATCGAAAGTTTAAGTTTTTTTCAATAGTATTTTTCATAATCTGGTAGTTCTTTTAATATAATGAAATAACGCTTCTCCTCATCCGCATCTATTCCTTTCTTTCACCTTTAACTTATGCCTTTATTCATTTTAAAACGACTAACCACTTGTCCTTAGCTTTTTTCAGGTTGACGGCCATAAACACAGTCAACACTTTTTAATCTTTATATGTGAAAAAGTGTACAAATTATGAACTTTCTTCACAAACTATTGAAATAGGGTTAGGGATAGGGGTATAATTAATGTGAAATAAATCACATTATATTTTTTAAAGGGGAGAACGTTTTATGAGTATGTCAAAAACACAGGTTAAAACAGCTAGTGTTTCTAATATGCAGCCCGTTGTTGGCTTCATTTTCCTAGCTGGTGTCATTTTGTTAGGCGCTAACTTTTTAGAAACAGAGATGTTATTTTTCCGTTTGATCGTCGGACTGGGATTAGGTTACGCTTTATCACGTGCTTACACGGGTTTTGCGGGTAGTATTAACCGCGCCTACACAACAGGATCAACGAAGTTATTACGGACATTGATGTTTATGTTCTTTATCTCAACACTTGTCACTACCGCCTTTTTATTAAACGCTGATCCAACAACATTTGGTCTTTGGATTAACCCAATTAACTTAGGATTAATTGCTGGTGCGATTCTATTTGGTTTCGGGATGTCCTTCTCAGCTTGTTGCGCAAGCGGGGTACTCACAGATTTAGTGACTGCTTTACCACGTGCCTTTGTTACTTTGATTTTCTTCGGTATGGGTGTATTCTTAGGTTTTCCTATCCAACGTAACAGTGAATTTGTCACAACAACATGGTTTAACTCTGCGACATTTGAAGGCGGCATTTTCTTACCAGACCTTTTCAAGTGGGATGGCCTAAATGGCTTCATCGGCGCGTTAGTCCTTACCGCAATCTTCTGTGGTATCGTTATATTCTTAAGCTTTAAATATGAGCGTTATCGCAAACAAAACAATACGTATTCTGGTCACTTTGTTGAAGCACAACAAGACCAACCAAGTACATTTGATACGAAAGATTACAGTCTTTTCTCATCAGAAACGTATCACCGCCTGTTTATTCGTCCTTGGACTTTAAAACAAGGTGCGGTTGTCATTACTCTTATCTTCGCCTTGTTAATGGGTGTGACAAAGTCAGGCTGGGGAGCTTCTACACCTTACGGCTTCTGGTTCGGTAAAGTTTTAATGCTGTTTGGTTTCTCAGCTGAATCATTAGCTACTTTCACTTCAGGCGCACCAGAACATTATAGTGCACCATTCTTTAGTCACCCAATTAACACACAAAATGTTGGGATTATGTTGGGAACGATTTTCTTCCTACTCACAGCTAATAAATTCAAAGAGACATTCATGTCGGAAATGCATTTATCAAAACGTGAGCTTGTCTTATTCGCTTTAGGTGGTCTGGCAATGGGCTTTGGTACCCGTCTTGCTAACGGCTGTAACGTTGGGGCACTTTATACACCAATCGCACAGTTCTCACTCTCAGGCTGGATCTTCTTAATCTTTATGGTTGTCGGTGGTATTGTCGGTAACAAATTCGCTAAAGCATGGTTTAAATAATTAGTTATACAACAATTTTTCTAATTAATCTACTTGTATAAGCTTAGTCAAAAAGGGTGTCGCACAAGTGCGACACCCTTTCTTTATATCTTTATTTTAGTTCTTTATCAAATGATGTGTTAATGAAGTCGTTCACCATAACTCGTCTATTTACTATTACTCTGCTTTTAAGCCTAAGCGTTCTTGAATAATGTTTACAACAGGATCAGCCGCTTCGTGGCAACGTTCAATCGTTGGCGCTTCTACCATCACGCGGACGAGTTCTTCTGTACCTGATGGACGAACGAGCACGCGACCATCACTGCCCATATCAGTTTCCACTTTATTAGTAACTTCTTGAATATATGGATCGATAAGTGCTTGATTTTTGTCGACGACTTTAACGTTCTTAAGCACTTGTGGGAACTTTTCCATTTCAGCAGCAAGCTCTGATAATGGTTGACCCGTTTCTTTCATAACATTCACAAGCTGAAGTGCTGAAAGCATACCATCACCTGTTGTCACATGATCAAGGAAAATAATATGTCCGGATTGTTCCCCACCTAAGTTGTAGCCACCGCGGCGCATTTCTTCCATCACGTAACGGTCACCAACATCCGTTTTATCACTCTTCATACCATTGGCTTCAATCGCTTTATAAAAACCTAAGTTACTCATGACAGTTGACACGACCGTATGTTCATTTAGTTGACCAATGCTATCAAAATATTTGGCACAAATAAACATGATTTGATCACCATCAACGATTTGACCTTTTTCATCAACCGCGATGAGACGGTCACCATCTCCGTCAAAAGCAAGACCAATATCCGCTTCTTTCTCAAGGACAAAGGCTTGGAGTTTCTCAGGATGGGTTGAACCGTAACCATCGTTAATATTTAGCCCATCAGGAGAGGCACCAATGGTTGAAACATCGGCATCTAAATCAGCAAACAAGTGTGTCGCCAGTGACGATGTCGCGCCGTGCGCACAGTCAAGTGCCACATGAAGACCATCGAAATCATGATCAACCGTTTGCTTTAAGAAATGCAAGTATTTTTGTGAGCCTTCATAATAATCGTTGATTTGCCCTAAATGTTTACCGATTGGACGAGGGCATGTGTCTTCTTCTTCGTCAATTAGCGCCTCGATTTCTAATTCTTGTGCATCAGTCAGTTTAAAGCCATCTGAACCGAAGAATTTAATCCCGTTATCTTCGACTGGGTTATGTGACGCTGATATCATTACTCCTGCTTCAGCCGACATCGCCTTTGTCAGGTAAGCAACACCTGGTGTTGAAATAACACCCAGACGCATAACTTCCGCTCCAATTGACAGTAAACCTGAAACGAGCGCATTTTCAAGCATATCGCCTGAAATACGGGTATCCTTTCCGATTAATACACGTGGACGTTCGGTTTCTTTTGTTAAGACAAAGCCACCAAAACGCCCCAATTTGTACGCAAGTTCAGGTGTTAAACCTTTATTGGCGACACCTCTGACACCATCTGTACCAAAATATTTTCCCATAAGAAATTCGCTCCTTTATTTATGTACCTAATTTATTCGAATCGTAACATCCTCAACCGGCAATGTTATTTGGATATTATCTAACTGATTATACTCTAGTGAGCGGTTATGTTCACCTTCTTCGAGATTATTCGCATTCACCACTAAGTCGAGTTGATCAACATTCATTGCCTCAAGGTCTGATGGAAAGCCGCTAAAAGTGACCGCAATCTGGCCACTCTCAGGACTCACAAAGGTTGCATTTAATCCATCGGTTACGTTATCAATGGTGATATCTACATCATCTAATGTCGTTTCTGTTTCTTCTTCCACTTCGATCGTCACTTCGATTGTTTCTCGGCTTAAGCTTGTCGCATTATCTGGCACAAGTAATGTAACCTCAAGCGTCGTAGTCTCAGTAATCTCCGACAAATCAATCGGTTCAATCTCGACTTGTTCAATACCTTCTAGCTGACTTGACGGTGCATAGACGGTCACGTTCTCAGCTTGAGCAGCGGTCTCAATAAGACGGACGCCATCTGGTAACTCACCTGTTGTCGTCACATCAATTGGGACTTCTTTACTCGGATTAATCACTTCTAAGTCAACGGTCACTGTTCCTGGTTCAATGCGCGCATTCATTTGGTTTCCTTCATTGTCATATATCCGCACAGGAACATCGGTCAGTGTCATTGACTCTTCTATTCCTTCCACATCAACGAAAGCTTTCACACTTGAAATACGATCAATCACACTTTGTGCACTCGTTATTTCAACTTGCTGCGGAGTAACAGTTGCTGATTCAATCTCAAATCCTTCAGGCATTTGATCCAAGTTACTATAGTCAACGACTACATCATACGTGCCACTGCCTCGTTCTTCAATGGTTACTTCAATATTTTCTGGTTCAAAACTCACATCAATCCGACTTGATACACCATCATGTTTAATCGGGACCGTGTGCGTACCAGGCGAGAGCCCTTCTAAGTCCACATATACATCAAAGTTACGTTGTGTGACAGTCGATTGAATAACACTCACCGTCCCGGCAAGTGACATTGTTACAACTTCAGGTACACCACTTACCACGTACTTCTCATCATCAATCACAATATTCACCGGAACATCTTCTAACGTTTCAGATTCTCTCGAATTATTAAAAATAGAATCAAAACTACCAACATCTGCACTGCGTGTATCTTGATTATCGAATGAAATCACTAAAAAAGTAAGAATCGCTAAGAACAGTGAAATCACACGAATGACCCACGGTTTATTTAACCAATCATTCATTTCTTTTTCCCCCTCCAACTCCATTGTTTAAAGGTTGAGGTTTTTTCTAGCTCAGGTGCCAATTCCTTTGATAATAGATCAACGAGGCGTTTCTCATCAATATCACGGTAAAGCTCTCCGTTTTTTGTCAGCGAGACATGCCCTGTTTCTTCAGATACAATAATCGTTAATGCATCACTTACTTCACTGATTCCCATTGCAGCCCGGTGTCTTGTCCCTAATTCTTTTGAGATAAACGGACTTTCTGACAGTGGTAAATAACAGGCTGCCGCAATGATTTGATTCCCTTTCATAATGACAGCACCATCATGTAACGGTGTATTTGGTACAAAAATATTCGTCAGTAATTGATGGGTTAATTGACCGTTTATCGGGATCCCTGTTTGGATAAAGTCACCCATATTTGTTTCACGTTCAATTGTGATAAGTGCCCCAATGCGACGCTTCGCCATATAATTTACTGACTTTATAATCGCATCAAGTGATTCATGAAAAATTTCTTCCTCTGATCTCCGGTTACGGCTAAAGAAGCTGCCCCGGCCAATCTGTTCAAGCGCTCGTCTTAATTCTGGCTGGAACAGTATGATCACAGCCAATGGTCCCCATACGATAATTTGTTCAATCATGACTTGAACAGTTTGTAAGTTTAAGAAATAACTAATTAGATAAATAATAAATACAACAAAAATCCCTTTAAGTAGCTGAATTGCCTTCGTTCCCCGAAGCAACATAATGAGTTTATAAAACACATACCAGACAAGGGCAATATCAACTGTAAAACGTAATAAATTAAATAACGAAACTCCCTCACCAAGCATGATGCCACATCCTTCTTTTCATAGATTACCACTCACTTCATTTAGAATCACAGATAGCCTCATTATAGCATATCTTCTAAATGCTTGAGTGATTATCCATCATTTTTCCTTATTTTCTTATCAACTTCTCATTCTACTCTCATAATTATGGCCTATCACTTTCTCATATACACTCATAGATGAAGAAAAACAGATTTATAACTACCACCTTGGTAATTATAAACCTGTTTTATCTGGTCAATTGTCTATCAGCATTTATCTACCCTTACATGTAATATAAGTTTTCAGATGGATACACCGGATCACACGTCACATCAATACCGAGACGTTTTAGGATTTGTTCATCATCTTTACTTAACATCACCGTTGAGTGTGCTTGTACACCGGTTAATTCATGTAATTTATCCACTGCAAGTTGGGCTGTCGGATTAGTAACCGCTCCAATCGTTAAAGCAATGAGGACTTCATTGGCGTTCAGTGTCGTAACTTTGCTGTGAAGTTTATCTGTTTTTAAATCTTTCATCGTCTCAATAATCATCGGAGATAACAAGAAAATTTCATCACCAATATTCGCTAAATGCTTAATCGCATTTAAAATAGCGGCTGAACAAGAATCCATTAAGTTAGAACTACGTCCCGTAATAACAGTGCCGTCATTTAATTCAAAGGCCATCACGGCAGCTCTATCTTTATGATCAGTCGCTTTTAATTCTCCCGCATAATCTCTTGCTGGCACAACTGGTACACGGTGCTCCTCTTTAAGTTCAAGCTCTTCCATAATAAGTTTCATCCGATTAACAACTTCTTCATCTAATAAGCCTTTTTTATAATCACATTCTGTATGGAAGTGACGACGGATGATTTCTTGTTTAGACGCTTCTTTAACGACCTCATCATCCGTAATACCAAAACCAACTCGGTTGACACCCATGTCTGTTGGTGATTGATAGATTGATTCTTTACCGGTAATCTTTTCGATACTCCGTTTCACAACCGGGAACATTTCAAGGTCACGATTATAGTTAACAGCCACTTCATTGTAAGCTTCAAAGTGGAAGTAATCCATCATGTTGACATCTTTTAAATCAACTGTTGCTGCTTCGTATGCTACGTTAAGTGGGTGTTTAAGCGGTACATTCCAGACGGGGAATGTTTCAAACTTAGAATAACCGGCTTGATTACCTAATTTATGTTCATGGTAGAGCTGATTTAGGCAAGTAGCAAGTTTACCGCTATTTGGTCCTGGTGCTGTAACAACAACAATTGGTTTTGTCGTTTCAATATAGGGGTTAATACCATAACCTTCCTCACTGACGATTTTCTCTACTGCTGAAGGATAACCTGGAATAGCGACATGGGTATAGACTTTAATGCCGCGTCTTTCTAATTTTGAAATGAAGACATCAGTTGAATGTTCATGGTTATAACGCGTAATCACGACACTGTTAATCTCTAAACCAAAGCCACGAAGTTCATCAATTTGACGGAAGACATCCATTTCATATGTAATTCCGTAATCTCCCCGAATTTTGTTGCGTTCAATATCACCAGAATACACTGTAATAATAATTTCTGCCTGATCTTTTAATTTTTGAAGCAGTTTGATCTTCGCATCTTCATCAAACCCAGGCAACACACGTTTAGCATGTTTATCCCCAATTAGCTTACCACCAAACTCTAAATACAACTTATCAAATTGATGAACACGTTCTAAAATAAATTTCGACTGTTCTTCGATGTACTTTTGTGGATCAAATCCTTGTTTTCTCATGTCGGCCTCCTATAGCTTATTCACTTATTTTTACTACCATCATCTCATGTGGTGTATTTTTCTGACTCTCTATTTGATTCTCTTTATTTACTATTCACAATCATTCACTATACCACGAGTCATGAGTTTTGTTAAGGTATCTTCGTTATTTTTAAAAAAGCCACAGCCAAAAATGGTTGTGACTAAAATAGGCTATAAAAAAAAGATCAGACATTATACTAACGTCCAACCCCTTTAACTCATATGTATGGTGGAGCCTAGCGGGATCGAACCGCTGACCTCCTGCGTGCAAAGCAGGCGCTCTCCCAGCTGAGCTAAGGCCCCAAAATAAGAGTGAGCCATGAAGGATTCGAACCTTCGACCCTCTGATTAAAAGTCAGATGCTCTACCAACTGAGCTAATGGCTCTTAAATGGCTGGGCTAGCTGGATTCGAACCAACGCATGACGGAACCAAAAACCGTTGCCTTACCGCCTGAGCTAATGGCTCTTAAATGGCTGGGCTAGCTGGATTCGAACCAACGCATGACGGAACCAAAAACCGTTGCCTTACCGCTTGGCTATAGCCCAATAAAATAACAGTGAATAAGTTCACTGTCTAAGTTAAGATATAATTTAAAATGGTGGAGGGAGTAGGACTCGAACCTACGAACCCGATGGGAGCGGATTTACAGTCCGCCGCGTTTGGCCAACTTCGCTATCCCTCCAACATATTAAAATGGTGCCGGCCAGAGGACTTGAACCCCCAACCTACTGATTACAAGTCAGTTGCTCTACCAATTGAGCTAGGCCGGCAAGATGGTGGAGGATGCAGGGCTCGAACCTGCGACCCCCTGCTTGTAAGGCAGGTGCTCTCCCAGCTGAGCTAATCCTCCAACATATAATGGTGACCCGTACGGGATTCGAACCCGTGTTACCGCCGTGAAAGGGCGGTGTCTTAACCGCTTGACCAACGGGCCAGTATGGAAATAGAGAGCTTCCAGTCGGGATTGAACCGACGACCCCTTCCTTACCATGGAAGTGCTCTGCCACTGAGCTATGGAAGCAAAATGGCTCCACAGGTAGGACTCGAACCTACGACCGATCGGTTAACAGCCGATTGCTCTACCACTGAGCTACTGTGGAACAATATCATGAAATCAACCATATTATTACTTCACAAAGCTTAAAAAGGTTGGCTTAGCGACGTCCTACTCTCGCGGGGCTTAAGCCCAACTACCATCGGCGATGAAGAGCTTAACTGCTGTGTTCGGCATGGGAACAGGTGTGACCTCTTCGCTAATGTCACTAAACCATAGGGTTATACCCTGAAAACTAGATAAGAAGTAAACAATCATCAAACAAAAATTTAGTTAAGTCCTCGATCGATTAGTATTCGTCAGCTGCACATGTCAC
>NZ_FOXC01000004.1 GCF_900115605.1 Halolactibacillus halophilus | reverse complement strand
ACAAGCCTTCATGGCATCACTTATAAAAATCCAGAATTGAAAAGCTCGGCTAACCTCTAGCCCAAAAAGGGCGAGGCCTAGCCGAGCTTTTCTTATGACGGCGTTATTTGTTGTAGGTTCGTTAAGATACGGGTTGGCGAAGGAATATAAAAAAACATCAGCAGCAAAAAGGCGGTTAAGTAACAAAAGTTTAGCTTCTTAGTGATTGGAGAAAGACGTTTGTTTCTTTACGTGAATGGAAGAAATAGACCGGAACATTCGCTGACTTTAAATGCATAAATGTTTGGTTTCTTTTCTTAATTTTAAAGGTGAAGACATACCAAAGAAATGAAGGTTGAAGCTGTTCCTTACATCCTGGTGCCATATCAGGACGGGTCGTATGTTTATATTGGAGGTAACGTTTAATGACACCTAAGAGCGCAACGGGTGTCGGATAGTCTAGGTAAATGACGACATCAGCACGTATTAATCGTTCAGGTAGAGAAGAGGAATAATTGCCGTCGATGATCCATCGGTCTTGTTTTAGTATGACGTGTAGTTGTTTGTTAAACTTTGTCTTATTGATGACCCAATCGGCTTCAAAGAATAGCTGATCTAAATGATAGATAGGAATCTGTAGTGAATGACTTAGTTCGCGGCTCAAGGTGCTTTTACCGGTCCCGGGACTACCAAGAATAAGAATTCGCTGCATAAACAAACACCCCACTTCTTTCGGTTTTGATTGTTGGTTAGACACAAGGTTTGCTGACTGGAAAATTGTATGAAATAGACTTCTTTTTGATAATTTTATGCTATACTGAGAATATGTGATAAAGATTAGTGAATCAATTTTTATTATTTTATCATAAAAAAAAGTAACTTTCTACTTGTTAATGGTGTCTAAGTAGTAAGAAAAGAAAGGGGGCAACTATGAAAGAGACACGTACAATCTATTTATTATTTTTATCGACAGGTACATTATTATCTAAGGCGATTGATTTATATACTAAAACGAATTTAAATCATGTCTCAATTGCCTTCGACAAAGAATTAAGTGAGGTCTATAGCTTTGGTCGGAAACGTCCATATAATCCCTTTATTGGTGGGTTTGTAAAAGAAGCCGTCACCGAACCGTTTTTCAATAAGTCGATGTGTGCTGTGTATGAGTTGAAGATCTCTAATGAGCAATATTTAACTTTACGTCAGCACCTACAAATGATTGAATCGATGCAGCACTTATACCATTATAATTTTATTGGGTTATTCGGATTCTTTATTAATTATGAAGTAAAACGACCTCATGCTTATTTTTGTTCTCAGTTCGTCGCAACGATGCTTCAGGAAATTGATTTGTATCCGAAAGATATCCGCGCAGGTTTAACCCGACCAGATGATTTAAGGCAATGGGACAAGCTAGAACTTGTTTATATGGGGGCACTACAAGAGTATCTACAGTTGCCAGATAAACGACGGAATTTCCGTTTGCCGATTCGCTCATTCTTTCGCATGAGTTAATTATATTGTGACATTTTGTTAATATGAATCAAGATCAAAGCTTGCTATTATATAACTTATACCCAAAACCAATCTGTCTCGTTCAGATTGGTTTATATATTTTCTTTTTTAAAAATAGATAGAGAAACATAAAAAACAGCCGACTTCTAAAGAAGCAGCTGTTTTTTGGTTTATGCTAGTTATCAAAAGAGGTGGCGTCTTGGTCTACGCCGCTTTTTGGCACGGTAAAAGTAAAGATGATGGCGTCAGTTGATAAATCAAGCGCGTCGACTCTAAATCGAAGGTTACTGTCAACCTCAATCGACGTGACAGCTAAATAAATTTGTTCATTCTCTGAATCAAAATAAAGCCAGTCTGGTGTTTCGACTTGTCGGTTAATATAATGAAGAATCCGCCCTCTTGGTAAGTCAAGCAACCCGAGGGAGAGGTCATTCATTTTTAATACGAGGTCACCGTTAGCCATCACAACTGGGTCCATTGTGACGCGAAGTGGAATCGGTACACCGAAGGCGAGTAGTTCGCCATTTAATACGATATCTTCATCAACCGTAACATCAAAATTCGCTTGGTTTGTTTTTAGTACTTGATTAATATACGTATTAATTAAATCATTAAGGTCGTGTTTTGTTGTTTCTACTGTGAATTTAGCACCCGCTTCCTCTTGGTAGGTCGGATTAGGTAGCGTATCAGACACCGGCGGTGTCGCAAGGAGAAACACAAAGAAGGTAACGAGTAACACCCCGTTAATAACAGCGAGTAATATAAAGCGGCGTTGCCATGTCGTCATCTTCTTTATTGATTTGTTCAAACGTTCTTTCACTATCATCAGTCCATTCTGCAGTCTATATCTATTGGGATTCGGTTGATTCATTCTCACTATTCATCTCTGTTGTTAGTGGTTCAATCGTTTGTTTAATATGGCTATACACCCTTGCCCCAATTAACCTGTAACCTGTCTGATTTGGGTGGAAGTTGTCATCGGCGAGTAACGAGATATCTTTAAGCGCGAACAAGTCGTATACATCAATATGATGCCCATTTGGGTAAGATTCGATTACGCCCTTACCGGTTTGATTCCACGAAGTTAAAATCTCATTTAATGCGATCACATTATCAAAGTAGCCAAGAAACGGGTTGAATAAGCCGAGTAAATAAACCTCAGCACCAGGGTTATACTCATTAATTGTCTCGATAATTTCAGTGAGTCGTGTTTCAAAGGCTTGTTCTTCTTCGTTAAACACATCGAGATTTAAATTTAACGCATTATTTTTAACTACTTGCATTAAATCATTGGCCCCAATTGTTATGAGGACAATGTCAGTCTCTTCTATAGAGTCAATGATCGCTTCTTCTTCGGTTAACCGGGTGAGTAATTGATCAGTTCGGTTACCACGCTTACCAAAGTTATCAATGTCTACGCGCGTATTTGTTTGGTCAAAATAGTTATTTAAGACACCGATATAACCTTCGTTATTTGTTTCATCACCAACACCTTGGGTGAGGGAGTCGCCTAAGGCTGTTATTCTGACATCGGTTCGGGTGAAGATTTTTAACGTTTCTTCAACCGCTGTTTTTAAGTCAAGTGATATATCAGTCGCATTTGACTGGACCTCTTCATCCTTTTCATCGACTTGGTTAATCACAGCTTGAATATTATCCCCTTCAGGTTCAATAGATGTTGTCTCATAGATGTTCAAAGGTCTAAAAATAAAAAAGCCGATACTTAAAACAGCGACGACGCTGACTAATATAATGATAAGTAGTTTCTTGCGGTAAAAACTCATAAGACATCCATCCTTAAAAAAGTTCTTTTTGTCATATTCCCTTATCGGTAGTTTTAAAACAAGGGGCTTTCTTATTATAGTAGTCCAAAGCCAGCGTTTCAATAACAAATCAAACAAAAAATGACAAGAAAAATAGCTTGAGCTGTTAAAATGACAGCTCAAGCATATAAAAGAGAGTCGAAAGTATTAAAAACGTTATTAATCACGGCGTGGGTTTAAGCGAATTTTATTGGCGGTACCATAGAGGCACGCCCCTTCAACAACAACTTGATTGTTTGCTAATGCTTGTTGTTTTAACGCTTGGTAATCTACTTTTGTTTTAAACCAGACGATTTTCGCATGAGCTGGAATCTCATTTAATTGATCTGGCTCGGTCACAAACAAAATATCAATAAGATCGGTTTGTTCGGCAAAGGTTTTATAGTGGAAACCTAATTTTTTAATTTTCGTTAAGCAACCGTGTTGGGCCGGGTCACCAACGACGACAATTTCTTTTGGTCTAAGACCATCTTCACGCGCAAACGGTGACTGAAGTGCCCAGTAGACGGCGTCATCGGTTGACGGTGTGAGTGTTGGTTCTGTCTCTGTTGCCTTGGCAATGGCTTGGTCCAAGTCGGCAATAATATCTTGATAGGTTTCAAGGCCAATCGACAGTCGGATTAATTGTTCTGATACACCTGCTTGAGCTAAGCCTTCAGCTGATAATTGTTGGTGTGTTGTTGATGCTGGATGGATAATCAGCGACTTCGCATCACCGACATTCGCGACATGATAAAACAGGTTGACATTGTCAATTACACGTCTTCCGGTCTCGCGGTCACCTTTAATACCAAAAGTAATAACCGAGCCGTAGTAATCAATCAAGTATTTATTTGCGAGTGCGTGCCCCGGGTGATCTTCATTTCCAGGGTAGTTGACCCATTCGACTTGTGGGTGATTATTTAAATAATCAGCGACACGGATTGTGTTTTCATGGTAGCGTTTAATCCGTAAGTTGAGTGTTTCTAAGCCTTGTAGTAAGTTAAAAGCATTTTGCGGACTGAGTGATGGGCCGATATCACGCAACAGTTGGACGCGTAATTTAATCGCAAAAGCTGCTGGTCCTGCGTCAATGCCGTAACGAATACCGTGATACGACTCATCAGGTTCGGTAAAACCTTTAAAACGAGCGTTATTCCAGTTGAAGCGACCACCATCGACAACGACACCACCCATTGAGGTCCCATGGCCACCAATCCATTTCGTAGCTGAGTGAATGACGATATCAGCTCCGAATGTGAGTGGTTTAGCACCGTAAGGTGTCGCAAAGGTGTTATCAATAATAAGGGGCACATCGTAGCTATGAGCAAGATCACTAACGGCTTCAATATCAAATACATTCAGTGACGGATTCGTAATGGTCTCTGCGAAAATTGCTTTTGTTTTAGCAGTGATTGCTTGTTCAAAGTTCTCAGGATCGGTTCCATCAACAAAGATGACCTTAATCCCGTATTTCGGTAATGTCCGGGAGAATAAGTTATAGGTCCCGCCGTAGAGATTACTATCGGTGATAATTTCATCCCCTGCTTCAGCGACATTTAAAATCGCGAGGGTGATCGCTGACATACCTGAAGCGACTCCGACAGCTGCGACGCCATCTTCGATTGCGGCGATGCGCTGTTCAAAGGCATCAACGGTTGGATTCATTATCCGCGAATAAATATTACCAGGTTCTTTTAGCGCAAACAGGTTTTGCGCATGTTCTGTGTCTTTGAATGAAAAAGCGGTTGTTTGATAAATTGGGACAGCGACAGCGCCAGTTGTTGGATCGGTTTGTTGGCCAGCGTGAATCAGTTGTGTTTCAGCACCTTGAATGTGAAAGGGATTGTAAGTCATGAATGATTCCTCCTTAAGAATGGTTGATTTTTGTTTAACTGAATATAATAGTGGCATGGAAGCAATAAGTCATGGGCGGAATAAAAAACACCCACTTCTTAAAAGAATAAGAAGAGGGTGTTAACCGTGCGTGTCCTCCTCTTATCTCTCAGATATCACATCTGTAGGATTTAGCACCTTTCTGCATATGCAGGGGTTGCCGGGCGTCGCAGGGCCTATTCCCTCAGCCACTCGTAATAAGAGTTTTAAGTTGTTAGTATGGATTATAGTGAACTTCTACACATTCGTCAAGTGATTAATCGGAATTTTTTTAATTTTTTATCAATTTAAGTATGTAAACGAATATTTCCTGTTAGTAGGCGTTAATATCAGCAGGTTCGTCGGTACTGACTTCTCCTCTAATATCGATGATTAATTTATGTGGCAGACAAATACTTGTCTCACCAGGCCGCGAAATCCAGCCGGTTTTTACGGCAATCTGATCGGGTGAATTATCTTCTTTCACCCGAATTCGGGTACCGTCTACTTCAATGATGTTGTATTGATTGTCTGTTGGGTAATACGTCTTCAATTCATATGGTGTTGATTCGCTTAAAGTAAACACATCAACAACGTCACCATCAATGGAAATATAAGCAACCACGTCATCATTTGTAGATTGGGCGTAGCTATAGTGAAAGATGGCGAGAGGTGTGAAAGAAATGATGAGTAACATCAAAATGACAAGAGCATCTGTTAGAGTGATGATGTGTTTAAAGCTAGCGTATGATTTGAATGTCATGTGAGCCATTGTATTCGTTCCTTTATGTTACTATAATATGGATAATTCGATTAATTGTTAAATTGAAATACATTGATGTAGTCGCTTTTGTGTATATTAGTATCTTATTGTAAAACGAGTGGTAATGCAATAACCGGAAGCAGCTTATGCGTAAGTTTTTTTGACTGAGACTGCTGAAATAATAAGCTTAAAAAACGGCTCTGACGGGTATAACATATACGAATGAATTGGTTAGCTTACCCTTCTAGCTAAAGAGACCTAACTGCTAAAAAAATAGGTATGACTTTTCACATGGTTTAGGGTTCTTGTGTCTTGAAGTGTGCATGAGAGCACTTTGGTATGCTATATTATGGATAAGAGAGAAAAGAGGTGAGGAAATGACAGTTCCAACATTTTTACTTGGGGCCTTATTGGTCTTTAATATTGTATTAGCTTTCACGATTGTCTTCTTAGAACGCAAAAACCCTACATCAACTTGGGCTTGGTTACTTGTTTTAACCTTTATCCCGGTCGCTGGTTTTATTTTGTATTTAATCTTTGGGCGTAAGCTCAGTAATACCAAATTATTTATTTGGGATAATAAAAGTAAGTTAGGTGTTAAAAAAGCTGCGCATAATCAGCTGCAATTGCTTGAAGAAAATTCATTTCCGATTCAAAAAGGCTATCGCCATCATAAAGATTTATTTTATTTACATTTACGCAATAACGATGCAATCTTAACGCAACATAACGATGTGAAAATCTTTAATGACGGGAAGGAAAAGTTTGATCAGCTGTTATTTGATATTAAACATGCGAAGCACCACGTGCATCTCGTCTATTATATTGTCCGTAGTGACGAACTCGGTTGGAAAGTCGCCGATGCGTTGATTGACCGGGCTAAAAAAGGATTAGAGGTGCGGTTTTTATATGATGATATGGGTGCCAGACGCCTTAGTCGTAAATATATCCAAGCATTAAAAGCAGCGGGGGTACATGTTGAAGCATTTTTTCCTTCAATCATTCCGAAGCTTAATCTTAAAATTAATCACCGAAACCACCGCAAACTCGCTATTATCGATGGCCGGATTGGTTATATCGGTGGGTTTAATATCGGGGATGAATATTTAGGCAAGTTAAGAAAGTTCGGTTACTGGCGTGATACGCACTTGCGCGTCGTCGGTGAAGCGGTCCGAAATATGCAGACGCGATTTATTTTAGACTGGAATCAAGCGTCAAAAGAACAGGTACTGCAATACGACCCGGCCTATTATACTGCCACACCAAAAGGTAACGTCGGGATGCAGATTGTCTCAAGCGGACCGGATAATGACTGGGAACAGATTAAGTATGGTTATATGAAAATGATTATGGAAGCAGAAGAGTATGTTTACATACAAACGCCTTACTTTATTCCGGATGAATCACTGGCTGATGCTGTTCGAATTGCCTCGCTATCAGGGATTGATGTCCGGATTATGATTCCGAATAAGCCGGACCATCCGTTTGTTTACTGGGCCACCTATTCGTATGTTGGGAATATGTTAGAAGCCGGTGCCAAAATTCATATTTATGAAAACGGCTTTCTCCATGCGAAGACGATTGTCGTTGACGGCAAACTATCGAGTGTTGGTACTGCCAACATTGATGTGCGTAGCTTCCGGTTAAACTTTGAAGTAAATGCGTTTATGTACAGTGAACAAGTGGCACGTAAACTATTGAAGCAATATGAGTTAGATATGAAAGAGTGTTATACACTCTCACTTGATGATTATAAGAAGCGTTCGACTTGGATTCGCTTTAAAGAATCTGTCGCCAGATTAATCTCACCGATTCTATAAGATATTACGATCATAGACATTATAAAGAAAAAACACAGTCTTAACGCTCTGGTGCTGTGTTTTTTCTTGTTTAACAGACGGAAGTTATACTATACTAAACAGTAGCGACATGAGAAAAAGGAGATAATTATGGAAATTCTATCAGCACATCAATTACATAAAGCATTTGGTGAAAAAGTCTTACTAGGTGGGGTGAGTTTTTCCATCGAAACCGGCGAACGGATTGGCCTCGTCGGTGTAAACGGAACAGGTAAGTCAACCTTCTTAAAAATTGTTAGTGAGAAAGAAGATACCGACCAGGGTCAATTAAAACACCCGAAAGACTTTACCGTCAGCTATCTAGCCCAAGAAGCTGAGCTATCAGAAGATTTGACCGTCTTAGATGAAATCTATATGGGGGACTTACCCTTGATCAAGACACTTCATCACTATGAACAAGCCCGAATGCGTCTGGAACAAGACCCGATGAGTGAACAAAAACTAAAGACGTTCCAAAAAGCTCAAGAACAAATGGACCGGGAAAACGCCTGGGATCATGAAACGCAGGCGAAAACGATTTTATCTAAGCTAGGTATTCATGATTATCATCAAACGATTCACGCACTTTCGGGAGGGCAAAAAAAACGGGTCGCTCTCGCAAAAGCACTGATTCAACCCGCAGACTTGCTTATACTAGATGAGCCAACCAACCATCTCGATCACGATTCGATTGAATGGCTAGAACAATATTTACCGAGCTATAAGGGTGCGCTTATTATCGTGACCCACGACCGTTATTTCTTAAATCGGGTGACGAATCGAATCTATGAACTAGATAAAGGGCAGATGTACCGCTATGTAGGGAACTATGAAACGTATTTAGAGAAAAAGGCAGAGCGTCTTGCTTTAGCTGAACAAAGCAAACAAAAGCATCAAAACATTTTAAAGAAAGAAATTGCCTGGTTAAAAGCCGGTGTAAAAGCACGGACGACAAAACAAAAAGCGCGCATTGACCGAGTCCATGAAATGAAAAAGCAAACGTTTGAAAAGAAACAACGCGAAGTTGACTTAAACTTGCGCGGGACACGTCTAGGTGATGAAGTGTTTGAGTTAACAGATGTGACGAAAACGTTTGAAAAAACGCCGCTCTTTCAACCATTCAGTTTTTTAATTAAGCCTGATGACCGGATTGGGATTGTCGGTAAGAACGGAAGCGGAAAGTCAACGCTTCTCAATCTGTTGGCGGGACGAATGGCGCCGGATGCGGGTGACATTAGCGTTGGTGAAACAGTGAAGGTTGGTTACTACACGCAAGACCATTCAGAGATGGATGAAGCATTAAAAATCATCGACTACATCAGGAAGACAGCTGATGTGATTCATACGAAAAATGATCAAGTCATTACCGCTGAACAAATGTTGGAGCGGTTCTTATTTGATCGCGCTCAGCAACAAACCTTTATCCGCCGCCTGTCTGGTGGTGAGAAGCGCAGGCTTTATCTCTTACATGTGTTGATGCAGGAACCGAATGTGTTACTCCTTGATGAACCAACCAATGATTTAGATACCGAGACTTTGGCGATACTAGAAAACTACTTAGATGAATTTCCGGGTGTGGTCATTAGTGTCTCGCACGACCGTTATTTTTTAGACCGTACAGCTGATCAATTATTTGTCTTTACCGATGAGGGTGTGATTGACACGTTTTATGGTGACTATAGTGATTACTTAACGGACCGCAAAGAAGACCAGAAAGATCAAAAGGTGATTAAAAAAGAAGCGAGCGCACCGATCAAGAAGAAAAAGAAACTGTCCTATCATGAACAAAAAGAGTGGCAGACGATTGAAGATGACATCAGTGCAATCGAAGAAAAAATTGAGGCGAAAAAACAAGCGATCATTGATGCCGGAAGTGACAGTGAGAAAGTAAGACTGGCGTATGATGAACAACTCACACTTGAAGCAGCATTAGAAGAAAAAATGGAACGCTGGGAAGAGCTATCTCTCCTCGTTGAGTCACTTGACAATTAAATTATTTCAACTATCGAAATACTTTGTGTATAATAGACATGGAGAAACTTAGACTATATTTGGAGGGAAAACAAATGGCAGAACAACAGATGTTAGAAAAATATGCTGAATTGGCATTAAAAACAGGGGTCAACTTAAAAGACAATCAAGTCTTAATGATTAACTCTTCGATTGAAGGGGTTGATTTTACTCGTATTCTTGTAAAAAAAGCTTATGAATTAGGCGCGAAAGATGTTGTCATCAACTGGCAAGATGATGAGATTGCACTGGAACGTTACTTACATGCCTCAGAAGAAGCACTAACGACAGTCCCACAGTGGCTCGTTGATAAGTACTTACACTACGCAGAAGATGATGTCGCACTCTTATCCGTACGTTCAACGAATCCAGATTTATTAAAAGATGTTGATCCGGGACGTGTTGCCAAAGCAACAAAAGCAAGTGCTGAGGCCATGAAAGGTTTCCGTAAGTATACGATGAACGATAAAATTGCTTGGTCAATTATTTCAATTCCAACGAATGACTGGGCGATGAAAATCTTCCCAGGTAAAGATGCAGAAACCGCCAAGGAACTCTTGTGGGAACAAATCTTTAACATTGTTCGAGTGAATACAGATGACCCGATTAAAGCATGGGAAGACCATAATTCAACACTTAAAGCAGCCCACAAAATCTTAAATGATAAAAAATATACATCCCTTAAATTTACCGCACCAGGTACGGAGATTACGTTCGGTTTACCGAAAGGTCATATCTGGAAAGGTGGCGGCGCTTATACAGAAAAATCCCATCACTTTAATCCCAATATGCCGACTGAAGAAGTTTTTACAATGCCGGATAAATACCATGTTGATGGGGTTGTTTCAAGCACAAAGCCACTTATTTACGGCGGGAATATGATTGATAACTTCAAATTAACGTTTAAAGACGGTAAAGTTGTTGATTTTGAGGCAGAAACAGGTTATGACACATTAAAACACTTACTTGATACCGATGAAGGTGCCAAACGACTCGGAGAAGTTGCACTTGTGCCGCACCATTCACCTATTTCACAATC
The DNA here is from genome assembly GCF_900115605.1 of Halolactibacillus halophilus. GTDB lineage: Bacteria > Bacillota > Bacilli > Bacillales > Amphibacillaceae > Halolactibacillus > Halolactibacillus halophilus. The sequence goes on along the minus strand of NZ_FOXC01000004.1, from coordinate 83,639 downwards.
TGGTCTGATTTTCTATAATACGTTGTATGACGAGAATGCTTCTTGTCACATTGCCTTAGGCAAGGCTTACCCAACCAATATTGAGGGCGGAGCGAAAATGTCAGATGAAGAACTAGATGCGCATGGCGTCAACGATAGCTTAACACACGTGGACTTTATGATTGGTTCAGCTGAGTTAGATATTGATGGTGTGTTAGAGAACGGTGAAACAGAAGCGGTGTTCCGTAAAGGCGAATGGGCACTACCTGGTATGAACAACTAAATCATATAAACAGATACTATACCGCCACCCAGATGGTTCTAGTGGGTGGCGGTTTTTTTAAAATGAACTTACTTTTTTTACTTAAAGAGGTTCAATATGTGAAAAGAAGGGTATAAATAAATGATTCAGTCTATAAATAACAAATGGTTTAACTCAGAGGGTAAAAACTTATCTACCCTTGTAGATAACGAGCAAGTAGCGCAACTGTCCTAGCTGTTTTAGGGCAGTTTTTTTAAAAGGTGGCACCAGTCAACAAGCTGTTTAGGGGAGGTGAGTCATTGCGATATGATCTGATTAAATTAGCCATCATTATTACATTGATTATAGGAATCTGGTTTTATGTCACGAAAGATCCAACTGAGTCGAACATCGGTCTTTTTTCATGGGATAAAGAAACGGTGATTGAAAATGGCGAACCTACCTCTGATTTTCTGGAGCAATATCATATTACCCGATTATTTCAATCATTTTCTAGCGACTTATCGTTCGAAGAGATTCAATTGTTCTGTGAAGCGATTGGCGAAGATATTGCTGTCTACCAATTGATTGGGACACCGGAGTGGGCCCATGCTGAAAGTAGGGAGCGTTTACTTGAAGAAGCCGAACGGGTAGTTGACTTAAATCAACGACTACCTGCCAATCAACAGTTAAAAGGTCTAGTCGTTGATATTGAGCCGTATGGACTCGATGACTTTGACTGGGATGATGAAACGCTTCAAATGAGTTTTATGGCTAATATGAAAGCCTTGTATAAGTATGTAACTGCAAACGATTTAGAGATGATTACTGTCGTACCCTACTTTTACGATACAAAAGGCTATAAGGAAGTATTGGAGTTCTTAATCACCGAAGCGTCAACAGAATTAGCGATTATGAATTATTATCGTGATGATGAAATTGAACATATGATGTATGAAGCTGATATCGCTCAATCAGCTGGTATACCCGTCACAACCATCTATGAATTCAAACCACCAGGTGAGTATGGGTTAACAGAGCGCAATACGTATTATGGTGAAGGGCTAGAGAGGGCGCTTTCGAACTTAGAAACTATTAAAGCAACGTATGAAAATCAAGCTGTATACGGTGCCTTTCATGATTTAACGGCACTAAAGGAGGTGGTTGGGTATGAATAAAGTGTACCGGGAAGAGAAAAAGTATTTATTGGATTTAAAACAGTATTATCACTTTAGACACAACATCCAAAAGATTATGACCCGTGACAAACACAGTCTGAATAATCCATATGATGGAAAAAAAGGTGATGGTTATACGATTCGTTCGCTATATTTTGATTCGATTGATGACCGGGATTTTCTAGAGAAAGAAGACGGGATTGAGTTACGACGAAAGTTAAGGCTAAGAACGTATATGCATGATCCCAATTATTGTTTACTAGAATTAAAGAAAAAGCAGGGGCCATATCAACAAAAGACGTCTTATAAACTCACAAAACAAGAAGGTGAACAACTCATCGCTGGTAATTACAGCTTGCTTTTGGAAAAACAACACCCGTTTTTACTTGATTGTTACCAAATGATGATGACACATGTTTACCGGCCGAAGTCAATTGTCACGTATGAACGAGATGCCTTTATCGCTAAAGAAAATCAAATCCGAATTACCTTTGATCAAAAAATCCGAGGATCTGAAAGTGATTTTCATTTGTTTGATGAGAAGTTAATTGAAACGCCATTAATTGATGATAACTATGTCGTATTAGAAGTGAAATACAATGGCTTTTTACTCCAATATATAAAGGATCTCCTCATTCCACTTGAATCGTCACAAATATCAGTGAGTAAGTACAGTCTGAGTCGTAAAATTAGTAAAGATTATCAACTAGAAAAATAATTAGTGAAAAAAGGAGTGGGAAACGATGCGTGACTTTCTTTATCAATTAGCGGAACAGTCTCCAAATTTAAGTTTGAATGATATTCTCATAAATATTTTGATGGCGACAGCATTGGCTGTAGCGATTTATATTTCGTATTGGTACACCCATGTCGGCACTGCCTATAGCCGCAAGTTCAACGTCTCACTGATTACCCTTACCATTCTAACCGCAACGGTTATGACGGTCATCGGTAACAATATTGCTTTATCCCTTGGTATGGTAGGGGCACTCTCGATTGTTCGTTTTAGAACAGCAATCAAAGATTCACGTGATACGACTTATATCTTTTGGGCAATTATTGTTGGGATTGGGTGCGGGTCTGGAGACTATTTAGTCGCAACGATAGGATCTGCGGTTGTCTTTATCGTGTTATTGCTTCTCGGACGTGTGAAGAACAACAACCGAATGTTAGTCATTATTAAAGCCGACCGACAAGTGGAAATGCAAGTGGAAGGTACCGTGTTTAAGCAGTTCAATAAAAAAGCCGTTCTGCGGGTGAAGAATACGACTGAAAAATCAATCGAATGGATTTATGAACTGTCTCAAAAAGAATACAAACTAGAGAGTAAAAAAGACAAGACGATCACAGAGCTCCTTTATAAATTGGGAGGGATTGAATATGTTAACATTGTGGCGCAGTCGGATGAAATTAGTGGATAACTCATGAAAGCGCGAATCTTTTATTTGCTCGTACCTGTTATCATACTTGGTTTAGCGATTTTTGTGTCATTTAATCAATCAGAACGCTATTATAATCGAACCTTTCAACATGAGCTACCGAAAGAAACACGTACCATTCAAATAGATACAACGGAGTTTGAGACACATTTACCTGTTGTGTCAGTGCAGACTAACAATCAAACAATTCCAGGCGCTACAGTTCTGACACCAGAAAAGCATTATCAGCTATCAGAAGATGGTTCAACAGAAATAACCGTTGATGTCACGTTGTTTGATGAGAAACAAAAAGAAGCCAAAGCGCTCTTTCGTGTTCGTGGTAACTCCTCACGATTATTTGAAAAGACGTCGTACGCTCTATCATTTGTAAATGATGACGCTACAGACCGCGAAGTGCAAGTGTTTGGGATGGAGAAAGATAATAACTGGGCCTTACATGGACCGGCGCTTGACCGGACATTACTCAGAAATTATTTAGCGATGAATCTGTCGGGAGAATTGATGCCGTATGCTCCTGATGTCCGTTTTGTTGAATTAGTTATTGATGGGAGCTATGAGGGCGTGTACCTTTTGATGGAGACGGTATCAAAAGGCGAAGGAAGAGTTGATATTCCAACACCTGAACCGAATAGCCCGATGACCAGTTATATTGTTGAGATTGATCGTGCTGAAAAATTAGAATTTCCACTGAATGACTTTCTAGTAGATACGTTCCGTGTCTATCCGTCGGCAACGGAATTAACGTATCCTACTGATCAACAATATTCAGAGGCACGCTTCGAATTCGTTAATGAAGATTTCTCTAAGCTTTCAAAGGACTTGTATCAGATCCCTTACGCGTCAGATCATAATGAGTATAAAAACTTGGTGGATGAGACCGCCTTTTATGATTACTTTATTATTAATGAGTTGTTTCGTAATGTTGATGCTGGTAATTATTCCACTTATTTTTACCGGAACCTACGTGGGAAGTTGACCCCTGTTGTTTGGGACTTTAATAATAGTTTGAATAATTATCAAGAAGTGTTGTTTGATGAGACGGGTTTTTCCTTAGTTGAAGCACCGTTCTTTGAGCAATTACTGATTGAAGAGCGATTTGTAGAAGGTCTGATTGATCGGTACCGTGTACTAAGAGCATCGAAACTTAGTGATGACCGGTTAAAAAGCCTTATTGATGACAGTGTCGCTTATCTTGGCGAGGCTGTTACACGTAACAATTCACGTTGGAACTTATACTTTGATTTAAGTCGCTATAATACAGATGCCTTTTTACAGCCAATTGAACGCAATCCAACGTCGTATGAATTAGCCATTTCACAAATGGAAGATTATTTATTCCGCCGAAGTCAGTGGCTAGATGACCATATTGATGTGCTCTACCAATATAGTCACCCGTCTAGACACAGTTTTAGTTCCGTTAAATAGCGAAGAAAGGGGGACTATTTATGAAGCGATTTTTAATAGCTGCAATCGGTGTATCTGTACTTGTCTTTATTGGTCTTTACCTATACTTCGTGGAAGGTACTTATTTTGCCTTTCTATCAAAAGGAGAGCCCAAGGCTAATTTTTATACGTCTGATTCACAGTTCTTTATTGATGAGAATGGTGTTGAAAGGGCAATCGAAATTAAGGGAGTAGAGGTTGACAGCAGTTATGGTCCACAGCGAGGCAGTGACTTTACGATTGACTTTGATACATGGCAACGCTGGTTTGGATTGATTCAGGACATGGGGGCGAATACTGTTCGTGTCTCAACTGTTATGAATGATACATTTTACCATGCGCTCTACGATTACAATGAAGCAAAAAGTGAGCCGCTCTATTTACTTCAAGGGATTCGTGTCTCTTATGATGAAGTGAGTGGAGATCAAGCTGGCAAGCAGATGCAGTTTTATTCAATATTAAAAGAAGATGCCCGTGATGTGATTGATATTATTCACGGTCGGAATCTTATATTGACAAATGAGACAAAGGGCAGTGGTTTATATCGATATGATCTCTCACCGTATGTGATCGGATATTTGATTGGGGACGAATGGAATCAAGATATGATTAGTTATTTAGATCATACCTTAAACCAAGAGGATACGCACTATGACGGAGAGTATATTAAAACGTCACCTGAGGCAACAACTTTTGAAACGCTCATGGCAACACTTGTTGATGATATGATTCGTTATGAATCGAATAAATATCAAACGCAACGCCCTATCTCAGTCAATAGCACATTTGTGATGGATCCATTTGAGTACCCATCGCAAATTAAACAACAGCTCGGCAAAATTAATCGATTTACGATGGATCACCTTTTGTCTACTGACAAGCATCTTTCAGGTCTATTCGCAAGCTATAGTGATGAAGAATGGCCAGAAGAAGCTCTGCAGTTTATTGAACCAGAATCAACCGAAGTGACCATGAGTGATTATTTAAGTGAATTAAATAACACCCATACGATGCCCGTTATAATCAGTAGCTTTGGCTATCCTAGTGAGTCTTATATTAATCAGACATATAATCAAGCGGATCAATTGGTAGAGAGTCTTACGATGTATCAAGCGAGTGGTCTAAACGGCGCCATTATTCGATCATTTCAAGATGTCTGGGACCGGCGCAATGTAACGACTGCTTTTATGTATGATCTACAACAAATTTATGAATGGCCTGATGCCTTAACACCTAATCAGCATTATGGTCTGATTGGTTTTAAGCCCTATCGAGAGAATGTCTTAATGACGATTGATGGTGAGGACAATGACTGGGAAGACGTCGTTAATCTAAGTGAAACAGACGATGAGTCGATTAAAGTTACACGGGACCATGGTTATCTCTATCTCCTCATCGAATCGGATGATATTACAGCCAATAACCCACTTTATTTTGGTTTTGATTTTCACCCAGAACTTGGCATTCGTGAGATTGATCAAATAGATTTGTCTTTAACAGAACCCATTGAATTCCTGTTAGCTATTCATCCAGATATGGGTGGCGTGATGCACGTCGTTGAAAATTATCAAGCCTCACGTCAACAGTTTTTAGAACGCGTGAATGGTGTGAACCCGTATGTGACGTTACCTAAAGAACCAGTCACGTTTGAACGATTTATGATCGCGGAAAGCAATCAAAAACTGGCTGAGGAAAACGCGACGGAATATACGTATCCGTATAAATTTAGTGATGTTGATCCGCTTGTGTTAAATAGCACAGTCGATCAGTTAGATATAAGTTTAGTCGATCATCGCATAGAACTAAGAATACCTTATGGCCTACTTAATATGTATGACCCACTCAAACCAACCATCCACGATGACTATTATGTGAATGATGGTGTGGAACCTTTTCCAGTCGACGGCTTTCATTTAAGTGTGTTGACAGGTAACGGTGTAGCGACAGATTCAATTTGGCTACCACTTGATTTTTTATCCGGTGATGTGGCAGTTGAAGAGGTTATTAAGCCAAGTTACGAGCGAGTGAAAACCTACTGGGGAGGTGGAGATGAATGATTGTTGTGACGTATATTTATTTCTTTATTTGTCTGTTAATTATGCTCTTTACAGTTGGTTATATTATGTATCAATATTATCGCAAACAGACGGATAAAAAACGTATAGCTACGTTTAAAAGTATTATTGACAAACAGTTAAAAAGCATTCATCAAGACCGCCCTCTTGCTGAGAACCACCGAAAGTATTTGCTTGATAAGTTGAAACATCTTAACTACTTAATTGCTTATCATGATGCGCTTTTGAGCTATCAAAACCATGAAGATATTAAAGACTATAAAGGTGCGATTGAACCAGTCATAAAACAATTGGTAAGTTATTACGCGAAACGAGACGATATGGAAAAAGCCTATATCAGCCATTTTATCGCCACTCATGCTGCGGGTGTCTGGCAGGATGACGTCGTTTATCGTAAGCTGTTTCATTATTTAACTGAACCGAATGTTTACTTACGAGAGAATGTGTTAAAGGCTTTTTATCAACAAAATAATCCTGAGTGGATTGTAAAAGCATATGAGACTTTATCCAGTCAACACATCGACCATCATCAAAAATTAATTCAAGATGGATTAATGCGTTACCCGTATGATAAACGTAGTTTGATTGAACAACTCTATCTTAAACGTGGCTGTTTTAGTGAACCCATCCTCTTAGGTATTATTGGTTTTATCACTTATGAAACGAGTGATTATCAACAACTATTTTATGACTGGGTAAAAGAGGACAAATTACCGTTAGAAGTTGAACTAAAGTTGTACCGTTATTTTAAAAAGTATCCGACTGAGCAAGTCAAACCACATCTCTTGGCGATGCTGTCGTCTCAGCAAGATGAAAAGCGGACTGTTGTCGCTGATGTGTTAGCCGAGTATTGTTGTGACGATGTGATAAAAGCACTTAAAATAGCGGTCGCAGATTCAAATTGGTTTGTTAGACGGAATGCGAGTCGGTCTTTACTTAAAACAGACGTCAAGATTGATGATCTAATGGATATATTAACAGGCCCTGATCGTTATGCACGCGCGATGCTTAGGTATTATCTTGAAACGGAAGGAGGATAACGTATGAATCTCATCGTCCAACAATTCATGAATGGGATTGCACTATTTTTTATTGGTTATATGATTTTATATACGACATACTTGTTTCTTTCCGTTTTATTTGGGGCAATTAGATTATATGATAAAGACCGAATGATGCGACTCAATAATGAATTAAAACATGATTATTATTTACCTGTATCCGTTATTATGCCAGCGTATAACGAAGAAGTGACCATCGTTGATAGTGTGAAGAGCTTACTGAATTTAGATTATAAACTGTTTGAGATTATTATTGTCGATGATGGTTCATCAGATGAAACAACGGATGAGTTGCTTCGAGCCTTTAGGTTTCATCAAACTGATCGACCTATTCAAACAAAAATACCAACGAAAGCAATCGATGTGGTTTATGAGGCAAAGATCAATGGTATTAAAATCATGTTTATTCGTAAAGAAAATGGTGGAAAAGGAGATGCGTTAAATGTTGGCATCAATGCCAGCCGTTATCCGTATTTTGTGACACTTGATGCCGATTCATTACTTCAAAAGAATGCACTTGAAAAGATCATTCAGCCAGTACTCGCTGATGAAAGGGTTATTGCGGTTGGTGGTATGATTAGAATAGCACAATGTGTTAAGATGACAGATGGGCAGGTATTGGATTATCACATGCCATGGCAACCGATTATCGGCATGCAGGTGGTTGAATATGACCGATCATTTTTAGCATCACGAATCTTACTCGATCAATTTAGTGGGAATTTAATTATCTCAGGCGCCTTCGGACTATTTAAAAAAAGTGTTGTCTTATCAGCAGGGGGTTACCAGATAAATACTATCGGGGAAGATATGGAGCTGGTTATGCGGCTGCATACGTTTATGTTAAATAATAACCGACCATACAAAGTGAAGTACCAACCAGAGGCGATTTGTTGGTCTCAGGCACCTGGGTCGGTGCAAGATATTATGAGACAACGCCGTCGTTGGTATTTAGGATTATTTCAGTCCCTTACCGCATACCCAGAAATGTTAACACGGTTTTTAAAAAAGCCGGTAGGATTTATTTCTTATATTTATTACTGGGTTTTTGAATTATTAGCGCCATTTATAGAGGTGTTTGGAATTGTAACTATTGCCCTTGCCAGTGTTTTTGGCCTGTTGAATGTGCCCTATATGATTGAACTCTTTTTTATCTATACGGGATTTGGGGTTATTCTATCATTAACAGCTTTCTTTCAACGTGTCTTTACACAAGGATTAAAGCTACACGTGCTCGATATTATAAAAGCCTTTATTATGGTTGTTTTTGAGAATGCTATTTATCGCTATATACTATCATTCGTTCGGGTGACAGCCTTTATTGGTTATAGAAAAAAAGGAAAGCGTTGGGGTTCGATTAAACGCGTAAAGCAAAAAAATGTGTAAGTAGCTTAATCAGCCACGAGACATTAAAGGGGTGACCTTTGATGTCTCGTGGCTATTTGTTTAGTTAAGGGCACCGTGCTTAGTGAGGGTTAGTTTAATCATCCAGTAGTCTACCTCATCATAGACCATATCTTTAATCGCTTTAAGACGCGCTTCACCGACTTCTTCATACGCCTCTAGAATATGCGCTTCAACCTCTTCATCTAATACGTCTTTAAAATCAATTGCTTCACCGTCTTCGTAAGCGGTAATTAAATGATCATAGACAGTATCAAGTTTAATGTTGCGTAGTTTCGCAATTTTTTCTGGTGGAATACCTTGTTTATAAAAATGTAGCGTCAAGTCATGACTTTTTAAATCACTCGTTTCTTTCATGATCGCCGCTAAGAACAGCTCCCCGTATTGAGCGAATTTCCGTTCACCGACCCCTTTAATTTTAAGCATCGCTTGCTTGGTCTCAGGTAAGTGTCTAGCCATATCACGGAGTGTCGCATCTGAGAAGATCACGTAAGGCGGGACATGTTCTTCCTCACTGATTGCTTTTCTTAAGCTGCGAAATTGTTCGAATAAGCCCGTATGATAATCTTTCACTTCAGCTTCCTTCATCACTGCTTCGCGCAGCCACACTTTTTCTTTATTCTTTAACACGTCAGCAGCCTTACTGGTCAGCGTTAACACAGGGAAGCGTTGATCTCCTGTTTCAAGGTAACCTTCGGCGACGAGTAAGTGAATGAACTGGGTAATCTGTTTTTCAGTCAAATGTTTCATTAAGCCGTAAGTTGATAGCGTGTCAAATTTAAATTGTTTCACTTTCTGGTCTTTTGACCCCTTTAATACTTTGGCGGTAAGCGTCGCACCGAAGCGTTGGTTCATCCGCATCACACATGAAAGGACTTTTTGCGCGTCGACCGTACGGTCAATTTTTTCTGTGCCAGAGGTACAGTTTGTACACATGTCGCAGTCATCATAGGCATGGGTATCTTTAAAGTACTGCAACATATAACGGACAAGGCATTGATCAGTGTAACAATAGCTCGTCATGCTTTGGAGTTTTTTATACTCTTGTTGTTTTTTATCATCATCTAAGTTTGATTGTTCAATTAAGAATTTTTGCAGTTGAATATCTTGTGGTGAAAATAAGAGTGCACAGTCACTTGGTTCACCGTCTCGCCCCGCACGCCCTGCTTCTTGATAATAAGATTCAATGTTCATCGGCATCGAGTGGTGAATGACGAACCTCACGTTTGATTTATCGATGCCCATTCCAAAGGCATTGGTTGCGACCATCACCATCGCTTCATCGGCGATAAATTTATTTTGCTCTTTCACCCGCTTGGTTTCACTGAGGCCGGCGTGATAATAGGCGACTTTCACTCCTTTTTTTAACAACATCCCGTGCACAAGTTCGACTGTTTTACGCGTCGGACAGTAGATGATGCCAGAGTCATTCGGGTGATTGGTGACGTAATCTTTAATAAAGCTTTGTTTATCTTGTCCTTTCAACAAATGAAAGTGTGAGTTATCGCGTTTAAAGCCGGTATTAATGGTATTGTCAGTTGAGATATTCAACAACATTTGAATGTCACGAATGACTTCTGGTGTGGCAGTAGCGGTAAGAGCCATCACATAAGGGACTACTGGTAGCTGTTTAATCCGTTCAACAATCGACCGGTAACTTGGTCTGAAATCATGTCCCCACTGTGAAATACAATGCGCTTCATCAAAGGCGATAAAGCTAATATTTAATTGACTCGCCGCATTAAAAAAGCCATCGTGATCAAACCTTTCTGGTGCAATATAAATAAAGTCATACGCACCGCGGCGCATCTTGTTCATCCGTTCAATATATTCTTCTTTTGTTAGCGTACTATTGATAAAAGTCGCTTTAATACCAATGGTGTTAAGACTGTCGACTTGGTCTTTCATGAGTGAAATAAGCGGCGAGATAATGAGGGCTGTTCCCGTGTCTAGCATGCCAGGAATTTGATAACAAAGCGACTTCCCACCACCGGTTGGCATAATCCCGAGACTGTTTTGCTTGTCCAAGCTACGCTTAATAAGTTCTGCTTGTCCCGGTCTAAATTGGTCGTAACCGAAATAACGTTTTAATATGTCTAAGCTTTCTGTAAAAGTTGCCATCGTTCACCGTTCCTTTTAAGAGTTCTAAGAAGTCTATACTAACACAATTTTGTTTGTTTTGAGAGAAAGACAGTGATACTGATATCAAAAACTGACAGGGAAAAAGAAGTAAAAGGTTGAAGCAATAGCGCAAAGTAAAAAAACGACACAAATAACGTGTCGTTTAATTAATAGACTATTTCTGAAAGTACCTAACCGAACCCCATCCACGATAGGTGTGTATAAGTCGTAACGATTTAAAATATATTCTTCTGTCCAACGGGGCGTGAGTTCGTATAAACGCGATACAAATGTGTGATAATTGTTTTGGCGACCGCATAACTTGGGACGGCAAACAGTAAACCGACAAAGCCAAACATTGCACCTGCCGCTAAAATCACCGTAATAACTGTTAAAGGATGTAAGTTTAAGGCTTTTCCCATAATATTAGGAGAGATTAAATTACCTTCAATCTGTTGTGCCACGATCATAATCACCGCGGTCCACACCCCAATCATTGGGTCTTGAAAGAAACCGATGACGACAGCTGGGATAGCGGAAATCCACGGACCAATAAAGGGAATCAAATTCATAAATAAGCCAAAGATTGCTAACACAAGTGCATAATTTAAGCCGACAATGCTGTAACCAATCAAAAGAATGACTGCTACAAAAATACTTACAAGTACTTGTCCTTGAATAAATGACGTTAATGCTTGATTAATGTTTTTTAATAGTGTCTCAATACTGTTCGCTTTTTTCTCGCTAAAGAATTGCGTTATAAATGGTATTAATTTCTTACCATCTTTCAACATAAAGAAGAGGAAGAATGGAATCATAATAAATGAGAATAAAAAGCTAAATACGGAACTGATCATACTAAAGAGGTTGGTTACCACTTGTTCAGCATACGTATCTAAATTATCAATCGCATTTTGAATCGAATCTTCAAAGGCAGCGGGTAAATATTTTTGGCGATTTTGCCATAACTCCCATAGCTCTTCTAACCATTTAGCAATCGCTGGAACATTCTCGACGAGTCTTGCCGTTTGTTCTTGAAGAGGTGGGATTAAGAATAGGCTAATGAGATAAACAATCAATCCAATTAAGACAAAGATAATTAAGGTCCCAAAGACGCGTTTGACTTTATAACGTTCCAACAAATCAACAAGCGGATTGGTTATGTAGAAAAACAGTCCGGCACCGATGATTGGCACGGCAATCGAGGCTAGTAATAAGCCGATTGGAACAAAAATAAAATCTGATAAATGAACTAAATAGATCAGCGAAAAAGTTAAAATTAAATAGATTAAAATCCGAAACGGTTTTTGTTTGGTCATAAAAGATTCCTCCAGTTAATGAAACAATAGGTTTGTGGCTTTATCATATCATATGAGACGTCTTTGGTGGTAAAGATAACCTAAAAAAACAAACAGTCTCCCGATATAACTCAAGGAGACTGTTCGTTTAATCTAAAGGTTTTTTACTACCGTGTAACTTACGCTTCTTTTCTTAGTTTTAATAAGGCTAAGTAAAGCGGCGGAATTAACACGAGTGTTAACAGTGTCGCAAAGAAGATACCATACACAATCGCAACGGCAAGTGGCTTAAACAATACATCGCCGGTAATAATGACCGGAATTAACGCTGCCATTGAAGTTAAGGTTGTGAGTAAGATTGGTTTTAAGCGTAACCGACCTGCTTCAATAAATGCATCCGTCAGTGACTTATAGTTGTCACGGTTTTGTTCAATAAACTCAATTAAGAGAATCGCATTACGCACGATGACCCCGCTTAAGGCTACAATACCTAAAACCCCTAAGAAACTAAGCGGTTCACCAGAGATAAAGAGACCGACTACCGCCCCGCTTAAGGCGAGTAGGATCGTAAAACTAATTAGAATTGGTGTCGTTAATGAATTAAACTGTATCGCCAGTGTCGTATAAATAAGGAATAACACGACTAAGAATAACTTCCCGACTTCTAAGAAGAATTCGGTTTGAGTATCTTGTTCACCAGATTCAGCTAAACTAAAGCCATCCGGTAACTCACTTCTAACCGCTTCAATAATCGCTGACACATCACCGTCGTCTGTAGTAAAGATATCAAAAGAAATGAACCGGTCACCGTTTAAGTGATTAATCGCATTGACTTGTTCAACATTTGTTTTCTCGACGAATTGATCGAGTGACACGATGGTTGGCATGGGACTGTCACCAGAGAAACTCGCAAGTTCTAAATTGTCTAACGCCAAGCCAGTTGGATCAAAGTCATTGTAGCTTAAATTAATGGGTAAACGCATGTTGCCATCATCAAATATTCCAAGTGGTGCGCCAATCGAAGCGAGTTGCATAAGCCCGGTGACCTGTGTTTCGGTAAAACCATAAGCTAGCATCGCATCTTCATCAATGGTCACTTCGGTAAATGGTTTCGTCTGTGAGTTTGATGAGACAAATGAGACCGCATCTGAAGCTTGTAATTTTTCATTTAAGTCCTCGGAAATCCGCAGTAGTTCGGACAAATCTTCACCTGTTAGGGTTAAGCTCACATCAGCCGAAGCCGGTGGGCCTGAGACAATCGTATCAAGCTGCATCGTCACGTTAGGAAAGGTGTCTCTTACATCTTCTTCATACGTATCAATAAAGTCTAAAACTTTGGTTTTGTCTTGGTCGATACGAACGACCACATGTCCTGTGTTCGTACCACTATTTGGGATCGAAGCACCAAAGATCCCCGGTAAGCCTTCACCAGCATAGCTTACTGTTTCTCTAACAACATTCGTTTCTTTAAAGTAATCTTCAATCGCAATAAGTGTCTCTTGTGTCTCTTCAAGTGGCGTACCCGCTGGTAAAGTTGCGGTAATTGTGACTTCCTCGCGTTCTGCTGCTGGGAAGAATTCAATTGGCACGAGAAGAATCAGACTTAAGAAACTAATCATGATCACGAGACCACTCACAATCGTGAGCACGGGTCGTTTTAAACTAAACGGCACGATTTTGTCAGCGTAAACGTTACTGAGCTTTTCAAAGATAGGATTAAGCAACCCAGACCGTCGTTGCTTTTTCTTTGTCCGTAGTTTTTGTTCCTGGTAGCGGAAAGCGGGCATAAAACTTAACGCTAAAAAGGTTGATGCGAGTACGGTAAAGACAAGGGCGAGTGGTAACCCGCGAATAAAGTCGCCGTTACTTCCTGATAAGAACGTCAACGGAATAAAACTAAAAACAATTAATAGTGTGGATGTAATGATGGACACCCGAACTTCTTTCACCCCGTTAATAACACCCTCACGGGCGGAATCACCGAGCAAGAACCGCCGTTCAATATTATCGTTAACGACAATCGCATCATCGACTAAAATCCCAATCGCGACAATCATCCCGATAACTGAAATTTGATTTAAATCAACACCTGTGTAAGGCAGTGGGATCAGACCGATAATAATGGATAATGGAATCGCAAGCGCGACTAAGATAGCTGATGTAATAGGTAAGCCGAGTACCATAATCACAAGCACCGCAATCAGTGAAATGATAAGTGACTGAAGCAAACTTGAGTACACATCGTCAATAATAGTTGTTTGGCTAAAGTATGAGCTGATGGTAATATCATCACTAAATAGCGCATCAGCTGCTTGTTTGGCTTTCGTTAAAGGTGTTTCTAAGTTAAGAATATTAATACCGTCATCGGCTTGAACCGTCACCGAAACAACGGCTTGTCCGTCTTCATGAATCAGACTAGACGGGGTATCGGTAACAACATCAATCGAAGCAACGTCTTCAAGGGTTACGTTCTGACCATTTGTATTCGCAATAACGGTTGCTTTAAAGTCATCAAGGTCTTGATAAGACGTTAAGGTAAGGGTTCGAATTGTATCGTCAAGTTGATCGGTACCAAGAGGTGTTGGTTGAATTGTCTGTGAGATTGCTTCAATCACCTGGTTTGGTTGTAGTTGATAGCGCGCGAGTAAATCGGGTTCGATTTGAACCGATAAAGTCTCACCGGGTAACCCGCGAATATCGGTTGATTTTACCCCGGATATCTCCGTTAAGCTATCCGCAAATTGATGAATCGCCTCGCGGTTATCAAGTAGCGTCTTGTAGTCATCAGCTGCAATATGGAACGTTTCAACATTTGACTGAATCAGATCTGTGCTAATATTGACCGCTCTTACCTCATCAGGAAAGCTCGTTCTAACTGCACTGACACGTTGGTTAATGTTTTGGTACAATTGACTGGTGTCAGCTTCACCTGAGAGTACTAAGGTTAAATTGACAAAGCCGTTGAGTGAGGCTGACTGAATCTCGTCAATGCCATCAATTGTAAGCAGCTCTTCTTCTAGTGGTGTGGTAATCGCTTTTTCCATTGATTCAGGCGCAGCACCTGGATAAATCACTTGGATAGAGGCAAGGGGTTGAGTAATCTCCGGAATATCGCGTTTTGGTAATTGAACGTAGGTAAAGATACCGACAGACACGAGTAAGAGAATCAGGATCCAAAGAATCTTTCGGTATTTTAGTAATGTTTTCATCATGGTCATCCTTTCGTTTAACGGGTTTAGTTTAGAGATTATTGCGAGAAACATGTGCATGCGCAGTAACATAAAGTTATGTACAAGCTGGCTTTTTTAAGTGCTTTGTATAAGTATTGTATAATTAAAATGCATATTTTTAAAGTGATAAGTATCGAAAAAAAAGAGTGTTTTTTTAAAAAGAAGTTGAAAACGCTAACAAATTGATTTATAATAAATTTGTTGAATCGTTTCAATTGCTTTTAAAGACGATTTGAATCGTTTCAAAGAAAAATAGAGGAGTGAGTAATGTTGACAACTTTAAAAGATGTTGCAAAATTAGCCAATGTTGGAGTGTCAACGGCTTCTTATGCTCTAAATGGTAATAAATTAATTAAGGAATCAACGAGAAAAAAAGTGCTTCAAGCAGCAAATGAATTAGGGTACCATCCAAACGGTAACGCTAAAAATTTAAAAAGAAGTAAAAACGACATGATTGGTCTGTTTATTAGTGGTTTTACAGGGCCGTTTTTTAATCAGTTGTTAGAGGGTATTCAAGATGTTGTAGTGAGTCATGGCTATGAATTAGTTGTTTGCGCTTCTAATGAACGCCACCGAATGCTGACAGAAAGGTTGGTCGATGGCGCCATTATTTTGAATTATCATATTGAATCAGAACTTCTAAAAACGGTTGCTAGCGAAAAAATGCCGTTGATCGTGTTAGATAGAGAAATTGACCACCCGCATATTTATAAGGCGTTACTACCAAATGATAAAGGAATTAAACAGGCGTTAAAACACTTAGAGGATAAGGGGCATAAAGATATTGGCTTTATAGCAGGATCAACTGATTCCTATGATGGAGAAACACGTCTAAGTGCTTTCAAGCATTATATTAAAGAGCATAACTTTACAACCGAACAAAGTGCAATTCTACGAGCTGATTTTACTGAAGCTAGTGGTTATGAAACAATGAAAACTTTTTTAAAAAACAATCATCACTATCCAACAGCGTTTATTGCAGCAAATGATGAAATGGCAATGGGGGCTATTAGAGCTATTAAAGAAGAAGGGTTATCAGTTCCTACCGATATCGCGGTAGTGGGCTTTGATGACATTATTATTGCACAATATCTCCAACCAAGTATAACGACAGTTCGCGTTCATAAGAAACAATGGGGTGAGCAAGTAGCTGAGGCCATGCTTAATATTCTAAAGGGGGCTAATGCGGATCTTATCTTGCAACCGACGATGGAGCTTATTGAACGAGAATCTACTTAAGTAAGTAGAGGGAACCATCAGTTTAAAAAAGTTTTTTTCAAATATCAGCACATTAAATGTTTCGTTTGTCGTAAATACACATAGGTTTCATGATTTTGATGGATTTAAAGTTTCTCGTAGGGATATCTTAATTACGCAAAGTCAGTCAGAAAATAGGGTGGTTGTGGGTGAATGTTATGGCGATCAATCATGCCGACAAACGCATTCACAACTGCTATTCAGGCGAGACAAAAGCCGATGCAATCAGCAGAGATCCAAGGCAGAAAAGCTAAAAAGTTCCGCGATGACGACTAAAAACATGTGAGTTAACGATGAAGCTGTGCAGCAATGATAGGCACTTGTTAAGCAAAAGGGTCATACTAGCTTGTAGTATCAAGCGAAAGGGAAAGTGAATGATTCTTTTGAAACGTTTCAAAAGAATCATACAAATGAAGTGACACCTGACGTATCGATTAGGTTTCACCCAGATTATTCCGGCATTAACTGTAAGGGAATTAATAATTTTAGTATTTTTGAATCGTTTCAAAAATACTAATTGTATACGTTTACAAGACCGAGAGTTCGACAAGAACAGTCACTCAATTATACTGAGCGATTGGGGCGGTTATTTCCCCCTATAAGAGAATGTAGTGGTCGATTTTATAACAAGCAGTTGTAATCGATGAGGCTCACGAAATACGTGCGTTTGTTAACGTCACTACTGTCCTTGATGTAACTAACTGTCTATTAGATAGAACTTCTAAAGATACATCAAAAGTATTCATTCTATGATGATCACCTCACAAAAAGTGAGTGATATAAATAATAAAAAAGGGAGTGTAAGTGTGATGAAAAAATGGTTAATGTTGTTGTTTTCAGTTGTATTTGTTTTTGGTTTAGCAGCATGTGGAAGTAATGAGTCAGAAGATGCAGGAAATGATGCGAATGAGGATGAGAATAGTAGCGCACCGGGCGAAGCTAAAGAACTAACAATTGCAAGCTGGGGGTTTGGTGCTGAAGGAGATGAAAATCTTAATCGTTTAATGGTGGATGCGTTTAATGAACAGCATGAAGATATTCATGTCACAATTGATGAGTCTATTGATACATCTGATTGGAATGGTTCATTAGCTGCAGCCGCAAGTGGTGGGGTTATGCCAGATGTATTCATGTTAGCTCAAATTCCTACGGGCTTAGCTAATGATTGGCTATACGATCTTTCAGATATTGCTACTGCGGATGAAGAGTTTTCTCAAGTGCCAGAAGCGGTTGTTGATGCCGTCACTTATAGTGAAGGTATTTATGCGCTACCGGCTGGCCAACACTTACTAGGATACTTCGTAAATAAAGATTTATTTGAAGAGCAGAACTTAGATGCTCCAGCAATGGGAGTCACCATTGATGAATTTGTTGATGCGGTACGTGATGTGACAGATGTAAATGATGGCCGTGTCGGTTTAAATCATCCTTTTACTATTCCTGATTGGTACCCTATTGCAGCAAATCAAGATATGGGTTGGTTTACTTATTTAGATGGGTCATTCCAATTAGATAGCAATGAATTTATTACTGGGGTTAATTTAGCACAAGATATATTAACGAATGGTTATGCTTATGAAACGCTATCAGAAGACCAACAAGCGAATTTTAATGGTGAAAACCCAGAAGAAGTTTGGTTAAATAATCAGGTCGGTATTAAGTGGGATGGTACATGGATTACTGGTCACCTTGATAGTCAATCTGATTTTGACTGGGACTTTATTGGTATCCCAGGAGAACGCGTTGTTATGACACATGATTATTACGGTATTTCAAGTGCCACTGATCACCCTGAGGCAGCCTATAAATTAGCTAAGTGGATGTCATTTAGTTCAGAAGGTTTCCTTAAACAAATTGAAATTGCTGACGCAAGTGATAACTTAAATATTGCGAGTATGCCGGTAACAGCAAATCAAGAAGTGCTCGATACTTACTTCCAACGTTTTGATGCACCAGGCTTACGCCAAGCTTATGAAAATATTGATGAAGCAGTTGTAGAGCCAGTAAAAACAGTTCCAGGCTACAGTTTAGCGAGATGGGATGTACCAACGGGTATCGAAGTAGGTGATGATCCCAATTCAAATATGTCAGGTCTTGTTGATGCTGCTATTCGTGGCAACTTGAATATTCAAGATTACGTAAGTCAAATGAATGAGCTTGCGAATCAACAATATGAAGAAGGTCAAGCATCAATTCAATAAATGATGCAATCAAGCAAAGGGGGAAAAAGCATGATAAAGTCAATCATAAAGTGGTCTGTAATTGGCTTGCTGTTAGTTCCAACAACAGTAAAAGCGAATGAGGAGATAGAATTAGATTTACAAGAGGATGTTATTGAGCCTGATTATCATATTGTAAGTACTGAGTGGCAATCAGAAAGCCTTTCACGCGTTGATTCATTTGAACAACGCGTGTCCCCCTCTGCTTTTATTGTTGAGGAAAACAACGAAAATATAATCAATCAAAAATATAGCGAAGGGTATCATAGTGATGTTTTAGCGTGGGGTGATGATCAATCCGCTGTTGTGGAAGTGGATGTACCAGAAACCGGCTTATATCAATTGAATATTGATTATTATCCATTAAGTGATCCGCTTGTTGCTATTGAAGCTGCCATTACAGTCAATGGTGAATATCAATACCGAGAAAGTCGCCGCATTTCGTTTCCAGTAGATTGGAAAAGCGAGGATGATGAAGTGACATTAGATCGTCGTGATAATCAAGTCGTTCCAAGACAAGTAGCCATTGAAAAGTGGTATAACACATATGCTTTGGATGCAAATCATTATGAAGAAGAGCCATTAGAATTTTTACTGGAAGAAGGAAAGAATACAATAGAAATCAATGCCTTAAGAGGAGAGTTATTGTTAGGAGATATCACTCTATCTACTAAAGATCAGTCGAGAAGTTATGAGGATTATCTCGAGCAATATCAAGGAGAAGAAAAAGTCAACGATACGGTTATTTTAGAAGCAGAGTTACCCGCATATAAAAACAGCTCATACATTAGACCGATTAGAACCGCGAGCCCATCAGTAACACCATATGAAACAGGTGTAGGGTACTTAAATACATTTGGTGGTGAATCTTGGTCAGACGCCGGCCAAGAAGTAACGTGGAAGGTAGAGGCACCTAAAAGTGGTTTATATCAATTGAGCGCTAAGGTGATGCAATCTAATCCATCAGGAGATACCGTTTTTAGAACCGTATCTGTAAATGGCGAGATTCCTTTTGACGAAATGAAGCATTATCCATTTGAGTTAAAAGATGAGTGGTATGTTGAAACCTTAGGTAAAGAAGAGCCTTTCTATATATATTTAGAACAAGGTAATAACGAGATCAGCATGCGAGTAGATGTCTCACCATATGCACAAGTAGTAAGAACAATTGATCAAATGATGAAAGAGATTGAAGATCTGACTTTATCCATCAGACAACTTACTGGGAACAATCAAGACCCCAATCGAGATTGGAATATTGTTGAATACATTCCTGAAATTGAAGATACGCTAATAGAATGGGCCAAGTCCCTCGAGGATGAATTGGATTACTTATTAGCTTTAAATAATAAAGAGGAAACAACGACCGTTGTCTCTCTTAGAATTGCGGCGGATCGTTTGCGCTCACTTGCAAGTGAACCCAATGAAATTCCTAACCGTATTCATGAATTATCAGAAGGTTCAAGTTCAGCTACACAGATGCTAGGAACAATTATGATTGACTTACAAGACCAGCCGCTACTATTAGATCAATTATATTTACACGGTGAAACTAGCGATTTACCGAATGCTACTGCTGGTTGGTTTACAAAAGTATCAGATAGTATGAAACGTTTCTTTAATTCTTTTACTAATAATGACTATTCAGTATCAGAAGTAGATGATGAAACACTAGAGGTATGGGTAAATCGACCGCGGCAATATTTGGAGTTATTGCAGCAAATGACTGATCAATACTTTACGCCCGAAACAGGAATAAAAGTGCAGTACTCACTAATGCCTGATGAGGCAAAATTAATCTTGGCTAATGCTGCAGACTCACAACCAGATATCGCTTTAGGGATTAGTAACTGGTTACCTTATGAACTTGCTGTACGAGGGGCAGCTGTAGATTTACGACAGTTTGAAGATTTTAAAGAAGTCGGCCAGAACTATTCTCCGGGAGCATTTTTACCACTTGTCGTTGACGATGGTGTGTATGCCTTACCTGAGACCCAAGACTTCTATGTACAATATTATCGGATTGATATTTTAGAATCTTTAGATATTCCTGTTCCAAGTACATGGGATGACGTCATCGATATTTTACCTGAATTGCAGCGGTTTGGTATGAACTATTACACGCCTATTGCCGGGGCACAAGGGTTTAAGCCCTTCCAAACCACGGCACCTTATATTTATCAGCATGGTGGAGACTTATATGATTCAGATGGTTTTGGTACCCAGATTGATAGCGAAGCATCCCTTAAAGGCATTCAGCTTATGACAGATCTCAATACGATCTACAGTATGCCGCTTCAAGTGCCTAACTTTTATAATCATTTTAGATATACAACACTACCTATTGGTATCGCTGAGTTTGGTACGTATGTTCAACTAACAGCTGCCGCTCCAGAAATATCAGGTTGGTGGGATATTGCACCACATCCCGGGGTGGAACAAGAAGATGGCACAGTTGAGCGCTTTGCTACTGGATCGGGTCAATCGATGATGATGTTTGAAGGTAGTGGAAAGAAACACGAAGCTTGGGAATTAATGAAGTGGTGGGGAGCAACTGAGACGCAAACAGAGTTTGCAGCGACACTACAAACGCTATATGGTCCAGAATATATGTGGAATACAGCGAATGTGGAATCATTTAAACAATTGCCTTGGCCAGAAGAACATAAAGAAGTTATTTTAGAGCAGTGGGATTACTTGTTAGAAGTTCCGAAAACACCATACTCTTACATGGTTGAAAGAGAAATTAGTAATGTATGGAATAGTGTTGTGTTCAATGGTGAAATAACACGATCGGCAGTGGATGACAGTATAGTCAATATCAATCGAGAACTCAGACGAAAATTAGAGGAATTTGGCTATATTGAAGATGGAGAAAAGGTAAAACCATATCGAATTCCAACAATAGAGCTTATTGAAGGGTGGTTAGAAGAATGACATTTTTTAAAAAACACCATAGCACACTCGTATTTTTAATGCCCTATGTGCTAATGTTTTCTTTATTCATTATCATTCCTGTGGCAATAGCAATTGGACTATCATTTTCGTATTTTAATGCCATAGAACCACCTAGCTTTAATGGTTTAGAGAATTATGTAAATGTACTAACGCAGGATAGTGTATTTATGAGAAATGTGTTACCTAATACATTAATTTTCGCTCTTATTGTAGGGCCAGGTGGATATATTTTATCGTTTATTCTTGCATGGATGTTAGCCCAAATACCTCGGTTACCAAGAATTATTTTTGCTTTAGTTTTGTATTCACCATCTATGACAGCAGGGATAGCTATGGCAGTTGTATGGCGAATTATTTTTAGTGGTGATCAAACGGGGTACTTGAATGCATTGCTAATTAACTTAGGTGTTATTTATGAACCTTTACAGTTCTTACAGTCTCCCAATTACCTTATGACAATCATGATTGTTGTCACGTTATGGGGGAGTATGGGGGTTGGCTTTTTGGCCATGCTCTCAGGTGTATTAAATATTAATACTGAAATATACGAAGCAGGTTACATTGATGGTATTAAAAATCGGTTTCAAGAAATTATCTATATAACCATTCCATCTATGCGTCCGCAAATGTTATTTGGAGCAGTCATGGCAATTGTTACGACCTTTCAAGCTGGGGCAATCGGTGTTCAGCTCTCCGGGGCTAATCCGACACCACAATATGCAGGTCAGTTAATGGTGAATCATATAGAAGATTATGGATTCATTCGCTATGAGATGGGATATGCTGCTGCTATATCTGTGTTGCTACTGCTGTTTATCTATCTATTCTCTAAACTAGCATGGCGCTTATTTGGTGACAATGATTAAAAAGTGAAAAGGGGGAAGGAAAATGGCATCATCATTTCATGGATCAAAAATCAATCCTGACAGATTTGATCGCAGTCAGATTAAGTTCTTTTTATTTTTAATGCCAATGATGGTATTTATGGGGCTACCCATTGTTTATATTTTTTCACATGCATTTAAGCCAATTGACGAACTTTTTGCATACCCTCCACGTTTTTTTGTGGAGAAACCGACACTTGCCAACTTCGTCGACCTATTTAATATGTCTGATACAACAGGTGTACCAATGTCACGATACTTATTTAATAGCATTATCGTGACCGTCGTAGTTGTCGCATTAACTATTGCAATGAGTACGGCAGCGGCTTACGCGCTATCGAAAAAGAAGTTTAAATTAAAAGCGCTTCTTTTTGAGATCAATACGGTTGCACTAATGTTTGTTCCAATTGCTGTTGCGATTCCTCGCTACCTTTTGATAGATAATATTGGTTTACTCGATAGTTTTTGGGCGCATATCTTGCCGCTATTAGCCATGCCGGTCGGCTTGTTTTTAGTGAAGCAGTTTATCGATCAAATACCAGATTCATTAATAGAATCAGCCAGAATGGATGGCGCATCAGATTATATTATTTATTGGAAAATTATTTTACCGTTAGTCAAGCCAGCTATAGCAACGATAGCGATACTGTCATTTCAGGCCGTGTGGAATAATGTTGAAACCTCGACCTTGTTTGTAAATGATGAAAGCTTGAAGACTTTTGCCTTCTTTATGTCAACACTAGCCAGTCAAACTGGCAATAGTGTAGCAGGACAAGGTATGGCAGCTGCGGCATCGTTACTAATGTTTGTTCCAAATTTAATCATCTTTATTATCTTACAAAGCCAAGTAATGAATACGATGGCACACTCAGGTATTAAATAGGAGGGGAAACGAATGAAAAAAACCTTTTTACTCATATGTATCATGATGTTCTTGCTGAAGTTTCCAATCCAAATAATTGCCCAAGAGTCTGTGGCCTATAAAACAGAAACAATAACTTCAACTGGTGATATTATTGAAACACAATCGGCTTATTCACCCATCGGTTTATTTGGTAAAGACTATAAATTCCAGACACCTGAAGATGTTTACATTGATGAAAATGACAATGTCTATATTGCTGATTCAGGTACAGGTGAAGTTATTAAATTTAGATCAAATGGAGACATTGAACAAGTATATGGTCGGGATTTTTTAGGCTCACCTCAAGGTGTATTTGTCGACCATGACCAAAATATTTTTATAGCGGATTACCAACAATCGATGATTGTGAAATATAATCAGTCGGGTGATGAAATTAAGAGATTTGAGAAGCCGGACACGCCATTATTCGGTAGCTCAACCCCTTTTAAACCGCAAAAACTAGCTGTAGACCGACGTGGTAATCTTTATATTGTCAGTGAAGGGACTACAAATGGCATTATTCAGTTGAATGCAGCGGGTGATTTTTTAGGGTTTTATGGTGTTGGCTCAACCCAACCTTCTATAGGTAACGCTATTCAAGAACTCCTTACCTTTGAATCTCAACGAGAGTCACTTTTTAACCGAGTGCCATCTGCACCTAACAATGTATCGATAGGAAAACAAGGTTTAATCCATACAGTTACTTCAGGAACCTCATGGGAGGTAATTAGAAAATTAAATGTTGCGGGTGACAATATGTTACCATCTGATATTTCAACAATATTAAACTTAAAAGATTTAGCTGTGGGATTGATTGGTAATATCTATACAGTTGATAATGACGGTCTTATTTATGAATATGATCGTTTTGGGCATTTACTCTTTACTTTTGGTGGTAAAGACGACGGCAGTAATCGGTTAGGTCTCCTTCAGCAACCAACAAGTATAGAAGTTGATTCGGTTGGAAGGGTATTTATTAGTGACCGTGAAAAAGGAAACATTCAAATGTATGAACCAACGGCTTTTACTGGTTTGTTACATCAAGCTTTATCACTATATGGAGATGGCTTTTATATTGAAAGTGAAGCTTACTGGGATGAGGTCATCCGATTGAATTCTGCTTTTGGGCTTGCGCATAGTGCAAAAGCAGAAGCGTTATACAAACAACAACAGTACAATGAAGCATTAGAAGAATTTCGTTTAGCAAATAATCGCGCAGGCTATTCAGATGCTTTTTGGGAAGTAAGGTATCAATGGATGGAGCAGAATTTACAATGGTTTATTCTCGTACTTGTACTGCTTGTCGTTCTTAACGCTATCGTTAATCAATTAAGAAAACGCTCGATAAAAATCAACCGAGCTTTAACTATTCATCATCGGTTAAAAAAATATCGCTTGGTTAATGAGTTATTATATTTTAAAAAGTTTTTAACAGCACCCATTGATAGTTATTACTACTTAAAAGAAAATAAGCGTGTGTCAGTACGATCAGCGTCACTATTACTTGCTGCACTCGTGACTTTATACTTCGTTTGGTTTATATTTACTGGCTTTATTTTTAACACAAATCGGATAGAAGATATGAATCTACTGCTAGATTTAGCGTTATTAATTATTCCATTCGGACTATTTGTTGTTGCTAACTATATGGTGAGTACAATTACGGATGGTGAGGGCCGATTTAGTCATGTGTTTACTGGGACTGTTTATGCATTATCTCCCGTGCTAGTATTTTTGCTACCTATTACGCTAATATCAAATGTTTTAACGCTAAACGAAGGTTTCATCTACTACTTTGCTTTGCAAGTTATGGTTGTTTGGTCGTTAGTGATGCTGTTTATGATGATCAAAGAAGTCCATGACTTTACGGTAGCAAAAACAATCGGTAACATTTTACTTACAATCTTTACGATGTTTATCGCTGTATTAGTATTCTTTGTTTTATACGTTTTATTTGATCAAGTGTTTAACTTTGTTTATACAATGATTCAGGAGGTGATGTTACGTGTTTAAATCAAACAAAGTAATAATTAGTTTAGTTGTCATTGTTTTATGCGCCCTATCATTAACATTGCTAGCAAATGATGAAGAAAAACCGATCATCACTGATTCTTCACCTATAAAGTCAAACCAATCATTGCGCTATGAATCTATTCAATATACTAGTAAAGAACCAGAAATTGATACCATTGACCAATCAATTAGCTTTGTTGGATATGAAAAAGTTGCAGAAAACAATCAATTAGTCTTGTATGTAGAAAAAGAATCCTTAGCGATTAAAGTTGAAAATAAACAATCTGGTTACGTATTTGAGTCAGGCCTCTCACCAGATAAGGAATATAACCTTAACACGACTTGGACAAATCAAGCGCAATCAGCTTTAACTATTGATTATCAAGCCGCAGATGGTGGAAATGAAACAGAAAGTATTTTATCTGAGTCGTCAGAAGTTACACTGTCAGTTATTGATGATGGTTTTGAAGCGGTTGTCCATTTTTCTGCATCAGATATATCGCTTGCGCTTGAAGTGACGTTAGAAAATGATGATATTATTGTGCACATTCCTAACGAGAAGATAAGCGAAAATGAGAATAAATTAGTGACACTGATGGTTTACCCATTTTTAGGTGCTGTAGAAAAAGATGCGATTCCGGGTTACGCAGTCATACCTGATGGTAGCGGGGCATTAATGCGATTCAAGGAAGAGTATTCAGGGGTGAGCAATCACTTTAGCGCTGCTTTTTATGGAGAGGACTTAGGTTTTTCAAGACAACTTCAAAAAGAGACAGACGTAATTAATGAAACGAATCAGTTATCTTTACCATTGTACGGAATCGTTCATGGCGTTAGTCAAAACGGTTTTCTTAATGTGATTGAATCAGGTGCCCCGTTTGCACATCTTCTTGTCTATCCAGCGGGTGTATCAACAGATTTCAATTGGATAACAACAAGATATAATTATCGCTATAGCTATTTCCAGCCAACGAATCAAAATATGGAAGGCTACAATACGATTCAAGAAGACCGTAATCAATTTGATATAACAGAACGTATATCATTTGTTGAAGGTGAACGAGCATCCTATACCGGATTAGCAAATATTTATCAAGATAAACTCATTGAGCAAAATATTTTTGAGGACAAAGAAGATAGATTTGATGTGAGATTAGAGTTTTTGGGAAGTGAACATAAACCGGGGCTACTTTTTGATAGTGTATTCGAAATGACACCCATTTCTTCAATCCAGACAATGGTGACTCAACTCGAGAATGAAGGCGTCACAGATATCTTTGCCATTTACAAAGGGTGGTTTGATGGAGGTTTAACGAGTACCTTGCCAGAAAAGTTCCCAGTAGAGAACAAGGTTGCCACGGATGATGAAATCGAAGAAACCTTAGCATTTTTAAAAGATTTAGATATTCCTATGTATTTCCATACTGATTATTTAAAGGCATATCAAAACGCAGGTGGTTATTCTCCTCGACAAGATGTAGCTCGCAAAATTAATGCTGAAACAATTAATGGCACAGATGAGGATTATAATTACGTGTATTTATCACCTGAGAAAAGTAAAGATATGCTAGATTCAGATTTACTAGAGTATGAGGCGAACGGGATCCAGCATCTAGCGATTGATCATGCTTCAGCGCTATATTCTGACTTTAATAATGATTATATTACACGGCCGGATCATCAAGAAATATGGAATGACATGTTAACAAGTGTGGAGGAACAAGGGATCAAGACAGCTTTATATAAACCAAATGATTATTTATTTAAGTCAACAGAGCGCTATCTTGATATGTCTCTTTACTCATCAGGGTACTTCTTTACGACGGATACCGTACCCTTTTTACAAACAGTATTAAAAGGTTATATTCCTTACTACGCCCCGTTTAGTAACTTTAATGCCAACGGAACCGACGACCTTTTAAGAATGATTGAATACGGTGCTTATCCGTCTTATTATCTAACGGCCGCACCGTCAAACTTATTAATAAATTCTGGATCAAAAGATTTATACACGTCGGAATTCACTGACTGGAAAGATGAGATTGTGAGGAGTTATCACTTAATAGCTGAAGCGTTAGTACCCGTGCAGGGTGAAACAATTATAAATAGAATAGTACACGAAACAGGCTTAATTGAAGTGGCATATTCTAATGGCACAGCTATTATCGTGAACTATAATGATTCTCAAATGACAGTTGGTAATAGAACTGTAGCACCGAAAGATTTTATCGTTAGAGAAGGAGGTGAAGAATAAATGAAAGTTTCACTAAAAACCGGAAAACAATTAATCGGCATGTCATTTATTCTTCCTTGGCTTCTTGGATTTGCGGTATTTACTGCTTACCCATTAGGATATTCAATGTTTTTGAGTTTTCAACAAGTGCGTATTACACCTAAAGGTATTGTGACTGATTTCGTAGGCTTTGATAATTTCAGTTATGCTTTTACAGTAGACGCCTTATTCACTCAAGAGTTATTAACATATCTCGAAGAGTTATTTATCTCAGTGCCAATTATTTTAGTATTCTCACTTATTATTGGTTTACTGTTAAATCAAAACATTAAATTTCGTGGGCTATTTCGAACCATCTTCTTTTTACCGGTCATTATTACGTCAGGGCCAGTTATTGAGGAATTAATGGCTCAAGGTGTCACCGCTATACCATCAATTGAGGAATATGCGATATTTACTATCATTTTAAATAATAGTGAAAGTTTTTTTAACTCAACCATTATCTATTTGATGGACAATCTTATTTTCATTTTATGGTTTTCAGGTGTTCAAATACTCATTTTCTTAGCAGCACTGCAAAAGATTGATCGTCAAATATATGAAGCGGCAAAAATTGATGGGGCATCTAGTTGGGAATGTTTTTGGAAAGTAACGTTACCAAGTTTATCGCCAATTATTATCATCAATGTTATTTATACCGTCGTAACTTATTCTATTTTTGCGCTTAACCCCGTTGTAAATCATATTCAAAGTAATATGTTCCAAATTAATACAGGATTCGGCTATGCTTCGGCATTATCTTGGATCTATTTTGGAGTAATAGCATTGGTGTTACTGATCATTGTTGGTTTATTAACCTTAAGAGCAAAGAAAAAATATAGCTAAGGGAGTGAGAGATTTGAAGAAAAATGCAGTTGTTAATCAAAGAATGCCGAAGAAACAAAAGCAGCAAAGAATAAAACACCTCCTCTTCGGGTCAAATGTAAAGACAGGCATTATCACACAGCTGTTTATCTATAGTTTGCTTATTGGCATTGGTTTTGTATATCTGTATCCGATGATTCATATGGGGTCATATAGTTTTATGACTTTAGAAGATTTACTTAACCCATTGATTACGTGGTTACCTTCACAGTTTTATCTTGAAAACTATGAGACGGCCTATCGCGTTTTAAATTTCTCATCTACATTGGGTGTAACCCTTTATGTTACGGTACTGCCCGCGCTAGCTCAAACGTTAGTGGCCAGTTTAATCGGGTATGGATTTGCCAGATTTGATTTACCATTTAAACGGACATTATTTGGCTTAGTACTAGCAACATTTGTAATCCCACCACAGGTCCTAATGATACCGCGATATGTATTTTTTAATGACTTAGGCATTATTGGTAATATACAGTCATTCCTATTGCCAGCAGCATTTGGTCAAGGTTTGAACAGTGCGATTTTTATTTTAATATTTTATCAATTCTTTAGAATGTTACCAAAATCATTGGAAGAAGCAGCGTATTTAGATGGGGCTGGTTATTACAAAATCTTCATTCGAATTGCTGTCCCAATGGCGATTCCAGCGTTTATCATCTCATTTCTATTTTCATTTGTTTGGTACTGGAATGAAACAACTATGGCGGCAACTTTCTTTGGGAATGCACTGACAACCTTACCTTTAGAATTACAACGCTTTAATGCCTCATATGAACAGATGAATGCTCAAAACCTCGGGGGCTCTAATGTAAATATTAATGAAGGGATTAGCATGGCAGGAACGATGCTAAGTATCTTACCTCTGTTAGTTGTTTACTTCATTACCCAGCGCTGGTTCGTAGAAGGTGTCGATCGTTCAGGAATCACCGGAGAGTAATTAAAAAGGAGCTTATATATGGATGCAAGAGCAATATTGGAAGAAGAAGCGAGACGCAGCTTTCGATTCTTTTATGAAGAAGCAAATACAGATTTAGCGAGTCCTGGTTACGGATTAATACGAGATAAAACGAGTGCTAAAGCTGAAGATATTGCAAGTATTGCTTCAGTTGGTTTTGGTTTAAGCGCTTTTGTTATTGGTGTTGAGCGAGGATGGATCAGTCATGAAGTGGCTTTCAATCGTGTAAAAAAAACATTGCATAGTTTTTACCACAATGTCGAACACGTAAATGGATTTTTTTATCATTTTGTTAATATGACTACAGGTAAAAGGCACCGAGACTTTCACGATTGCGCGTCTATCATTGATACGAGTATTTTTCTAAATGGCGCTTTGACAGCAGCAAGTTATTTCGGAGGAGACGTCGAAAACTATTTCCAGAAAATTTATCAAAGAGTCGATTGGAGCAAGTATTACAATCAAGAAGAAAATGTGTATTACATGGGCTATCATAAAGAAACGGGTGGGTTTGGTCGCTGGGATATGTACGCAGAACAGATGATGCAATATTTTTTAGGGGTTGCTTCTCCTACGTATCCAGTGCCGGCAGATATTTATCAGGGATTTGAACGACGGCTGATGACGTATAAAACCTATACTTTTTATAACAGCCCGGGAGGTGCGTTATTCACACACCAGTTTTCCCACGCATGGTTTAATTTTAAATCCTATCTAGATCCGGATGGCATTGATTGGTTCAAAAATGCTACCGTTGCTTCAAAAGCAAGTCGAGCTTTTTCGATTGATCAACAAACTAACTTTAAAACGTACCATAAAAATGCATGGGGCTTAACAGCGTGTGAAGGGCCAAATGGCTATATTGTACCGGGTACGCCGCCGTATTATGACGAAGTAAAAATGACCTTAGATGGAACAGTACCGCCATGTGGTGCGATTGGTTCGATCGTTTTCACCCCTGATGTCGTAAAAGAGGCTGTTTATTATTACTATCATCAGCATCCTGATCTGTTTGGTAAGTATGGCTTTTTTGATGCTTATAACGAAGAGCTTAGCCCCACGTGGTATGCGGATATGGTGATTGGTATTGATAAAGGTATTTCTTTACTAATGATCGATAACTACTTGCACGGAACGACATGGAAATATTATATGCAGCACCCCATTATTAATAGAGCTGTGACTAAATTAGGCTTTCAAAAAAGAGAGGTGAGGGTTAAATCATGATTGAAATTAAACAAAAACAAATTATTATTGATGGTAAACCAGAACTTCTGATGATAGGAGAAATCCATTATTTTAGAATACCTCGTGATCAGTGGGAGAATCGGTTGGAGCAATTAAAAGAAAGTGGATGCAATGCTGTTTCTAGTTATATCCCTTGGGTTGTCCATGAAGAATTCTATGAAGATATTGACTTAGACGGCCGACAATTCCCTGAACATGATTTAGCCGCATTTATTGATTTAGCTAAAGAGCATAATTTATACTTCTTTGTTCGCCCGGGTCCATTTATTATGGCTGAAATGAAAAATGATGGTATTCCGTATTGGCTATATGAAAAATATCCAGAAGTCACACCAATAACATGGAATGGTAACCAGGCAACAACAGTGACAGTAGATTATCTTGCCCCTAACTTTCTAAAAGAAGTTAAGCGCTGGTATGAAGCGGTATTTAAAGTTGTTGTTCCTCGACTTCATGACCATGGCGGCAACGTCATCGCCATACAGCTTGACAATGAAATCGGTATGCTATCGTGGGTCAGTAATAATCCTGATTTAACGGACCAGATGCTAGAGCAATTTAAACGTTACTTAAATCAAAGCTATGATAAACAAACATTACTTAAGCGTTATCCTTTTATTGATGACGCATTCGATCAATTCAAACAAGAAATTAGAGCGCCAAAAAATGTAAATCCTCTCGATTTACATAAGGATTTAGGTTATTATATGCGTCAACGTTTTAGTGAGTATGTTCGCGTATTAAGAGCATTTGCGGAATCATGTGGCGTATCAGGCGTACCATTCATGGTTAATATCCACGGCACAGGTGGTGGTCGAGCGCTGACTTATCCTATTGGTATTAGTCAATTATATGAAAGTTATACGCAAGATACTGGCTATATTTCTGGGTCAGATCATTACTTTGGTAACTTAGATATGACAACGTTTCAAGATTTATATTTGATTAACGGTATGATGGATGCCGTTCATTCAGAGGATCAGCCACTCACATCAGCGGAGTTTAATTGTGGCGACGGTAATTTTGGTGAGACGTTAACTGGGCGCTATGACCCTTCAGCTGCAGATCTAAAGACAAGGATGAGTATCGCCCAAGGGAATCGATTGTTAAATTATTATTTGATGGCAGGTGGTTATAACCGACAATTACAGCGACCGACAGCTGATGGAAATAACCGTATTGCGACAACAGGAGAGCGTCATGGTTTTGCGGCGCCGATTTCACCTGAAGGCGAGAAAAATTATACTTTCGATCGGATGGCTACGTCGATAAAACGTATGTTAGCAGTAAAGGACAAGTTAGCTGTGATGAACGAAGAACATGATGATCTGCATTTTGCCTTTATTCCTGATTACTACATGACAGAGTATCATTATCCAGATTCAGAAAGTGAAAGAGCGTTTATCGGTAATTTAACGAGTAATAGAGCCCATGCTAGTTGGGAGTTACTAGCTAGAAGTATGTTGCTTGCCGGTTACAGATTTACTGGTATTGACATCCAAAATAAGCCGCTTGATGTTAAAAATGTTGGCGTACTTGTTGTACCTAGTGCTAAGTATATGAGCAGAGATATACAAGAAAAGTTGGTTGATTTCACCGCTGAGGGAGGTCGTGTGCTCTTATACGGAGAATTACCGCAGTATGATATGGAAGGCAATTCTTGCACCCAACTTATTCAAGCATTGGGTGTCACTTATGAAAAAGATTATGAAGCGAATCAACAGTTTTATTTATCGGTAAGAAGAGTTGACGATGTAAAGCAGAAGGAGTTAAGAACGTATTTTGCCCAAGGCTTCACACTTAATGGACAAACGCCGCTTATTAAAATAATTGGCACTGAGCATTATGCTGGATTTAAAACTAAAATAAAAAAAGGGGCTATAACAGTTCTTACGACACCTTACAAAACAGATCTTGATTTTTACCGCAGTATGTTAGCGGATTTGGGCGTTAAACCAGGTCTAACACATGATTATGACAATCATGGTTTATTTACAACATCAGTAAGAAATAGAGATGAACGATTTATTCATCTATTAAACCTTGAAGGATACGCTAAGACATGTCATGTATTAGAACGTGAAAAAATGTTATTCGATGGTGAATTGTTAAATCTAGCAGGTTATGAAGGGGTCATGTTACCGGTCGAGATCAACATAGATGAGACGACATGTCTTCATTATAGTACATGTGAAATAATCAGCTACGATTCACAACATGTTACCTTCGATACTAAATCAAAAAATATAAAACTAAAAATAACAACAACGAATAAAGTCAGTACGAGTACTGAAATGGAAAAGCAACAAACGGATAATGTATATATTTTTACGTTAAAGAACAATCATCATGCGGAAATATTGACGGTGTATTTTGAGTAAAATGAACAAACCTCTAAAGAACAGCTTTGGAGGTTTATCATGATATTAAATTTGAAACGATTCAAAAAGAGGAGGGATAAGATGGACATCGACGCGTTACTTAAACAAATGACATTAGATGAAAAAATTGATCAATTGATGCAATTAGCTGCATTTTTATTTGATGGCGCCAGTCATGAAGGAGAAATAACTGGTCCACTAAGTGATTTAGGTATTAGCTCGCAAACGATACACAATAGTGGATCAGTTTTAGGTGGGTCAGGTGCAGCTGAGATTAAGCGTATTCAAGAAGCACATTTAACAACCAATCGTCTAAATATTCCATTGCTTATAATGGCAGATATTATCCATGGGTATAAAACAATTTTTCCGCATAACTTAGCCTTAAGCTGTTCTTTTGATCCGGAATTAGTAGAAGAAACGGCTCGGATAGCAGCAAAAGAAGCGGCTGTTTCAGGTATACATGTAACATTTGCCCCTATGGTTGATTTGGTGAGAGATCCCCGGTGGGGAAGAGTTATGGAATCAACAGGAGAAGACCCCTATTTAAACAGTGAGCTTGCTAGAGCGTTTGTCAGAGGCTTTCAAGGACAAGATATCCAAACGTCTAAAGACTCGGTAGCTGCATGTGTCAAGCATTTTGCTGCGTATGGCGCTATTGAAGCAGGACGTGATTATAATACTGTCAATATGTCAGAAAGAGAATTGCGAGAGGTGTATTTGCCAGGTTATAAAGCCGCTCTTGATGAAAATGCTCAAATGGTCATGACGGCATTTAATACCATTGATGGTAAGCCGTGTTCAGGTAATAAAGCATTAATGCGCAATCTGTTAAGAGATGAATGGGGATTTAATGGTGTGGTCATTTCAGATTGGGGTTCTATACGAGAATTAATCCCGCACGGCGTAGCAGAAAATGAAAAGGAAGCGGCGGCTTTAGCAATTGAGGCTGGTGTGGATATTGAAATGATGACTAGCACGTATGTGAGTCATCTGAAAGAACTAATTAAAGAAGGAACAATAGAGGAATCCCGTATCGATGAAAGTGTTCGGCGCATATTGAAGTTAAAGCAGACATTAGGGTTATTTGAAAATCCTTATCGTTTCCTGGATGAAGACAAGGCAAAAGACGTCATTTTTTCAGAAGAACACCGTCTTGTCGCAAGGCGAGCCGCAGAAGAATCTATCGTTTTGTTAGAGAACGATGGGATCCTGCCAATAAATAAAGGGGATGATGTGGGGTTAATCGGTCCTTTTGCAGAAAGTCAAGATTTACTTGGGCCGTGGTCATGGATTGGTGATAAAAATGATGTGGAAACTTTAGCAATGGGAATAAAAAAAGTCTTTTCAAAACCCATTTCTATAAGTTCAATTCAATCCGTTCACGCTATTGAACAAGAGGAGTTAGTATCTGCCATCGAGGTGGCAAAAAAAGTTGATACAGTGATTTTAGCCTTAGGAGAAAGCTCTGATATGAGTGGTGAAGGTGGATCAAGAAGTAAGATTGACTTACCAGAAATTCAATTAGAGTTATTAAAGAAAATACATGAAGTTAATAACAATATTGTTGTCGTGTTAATTAATGGTCGTCCACTCGATTTAACACATGTCACGCCGTTTGCTAAAGCAATAGTGGAAGCCTGGTTCCCAGGGTCATCTGGTGGGACTGCGATTGCCCGGATATTGTCTGGAGATAAAAATCCATCAGCGAAACTAACAATGAGTTTTCCGGATACCGTTGGGCAAATACCTGTTTATTATAATCATCATAATACTGGTCGGCCTTTGGACCATAACAATCCGCACAATCGTTACGTTTCTAAGTTTATCGATGGACCTAATATGCCGCGTTATCCGTTTGGATATGGCTTAAGTTATAGTTCATTCGAATATAGTGAGCTTGAGTTATCGCAATCTGTGTTAAGAGATAGCAAAACACTTTATGTCTCAGTTAAAGTTAAAAATACAAAAGAGAGATCGGGTGATGAGATTGTACAGCTGTACACGAGAGACCATGTCGGTGAAGTTGTTCGCCCGTTAAAAGAATTAAAAGCATTTAAGAAAATCCACTTAGAGTCAGAGGAATCAAAGACGGTAACCTTTGCCGTTACAGAGGAAATGCTGCGCTATACCCATAGTGACTTAACGTGCTATACGGACCCTGGAGAGTTCACGGTCTTTGTAGGAACTTCATCAGCTAACACAATCGAAGCTTCATTTAAATATCAAATTGAAAGCGAGGAAAAATAATATGACACATCAACCATTACGATTAAAAAAAGGTGACATATCTTTTGAATTTTTAACAACGGGTGACATTAAGAAGGTTCAATACCAATCCATTATGATTAATCAATGGATTAGTAATCCTTTGGATGGAAGTTTAAATCAACTTTACCTTCGTATTCATGATGATGAAATTAAAAGTTATCCGCTTTTAGGTGTCAAAGCGGGTGCAACATTTAACTTAAGCGAAACGAAAGCAACTTATAAAGGTAAAGTCGAAGGACTAAATTATCAAGTGACTTTAGAAATAGGTGAAGAAAATACATGGTTTTATACAGTTGATGTGGACAACGATGGCCGCACGATTGATATGATGTATGGACAAGATATAGGGCTTGGAGACCCAGGAGCAGTGAGAAATAACGAAGCTTATGTATCCCAGTATATTGATCATTCTGTTTATGAAGTAGACAATAGTTACGTTGTTTGTTCTCGTCAAAATCAAGGTCAATCAACAGGACATCCTTATTTAGAACAAGGATCATTGAATAACCTTGTTGGTTATGCAACAGATGGGTTTCAGTTTTTCGGCTTAGATTATAAGGAAACAGATATTCCAATAGCTTTAACGAAAAGTTTACCTAACGACATATATCAATATGAATTTGCTTATACATCTCTACAAACTGAAAAAACAAAAACGAACGAAAGGACGGCATTTGTTTTTTATGGTCACATTCAAGGTGATCATCCTAATGCAGTAACTAAGCCACTTCAATCTGATAAAGTACAAGCAATTTACGACCGACGAAACACTCAAATCACATCCGCAATATATGATAGTTCACCAAAAGTAAATGAGCAAATAGGAAAAGTGATTGTAGGGGAGTCATTAACTAAAGAAGAAATCAATAAACTGTATCCAAATAGAATAGAAGAAGAATTTAATGAAGGAGAACTTCTTGCTTTTTTCACAAAAGATTATGAGCATGTCGTATTAAAAGCAAAAGAACGGTTAGTAGAGCGCCCACACGGTCACATACTTATGGGGAATCGGAATGATCATGTAACAGATGAGACACTAACATCAACAACATTTATGTATGGTTTATTCAATGCCCAACTTGTATTAGGGAATACGAGTTTTAATAAATGGATTTCAAATCAACGGAATGCACTTAATGTTATGAAGGCATCTGGACAAAGGATTTATATAAATGATGGAGAACACTATCGTTTAATGACAGTCCCATCCAGTTATCACATTGGTTTGAATTTCACTCGCTGGACTTATAAATTTAAGGAAGATGTCATTGTTGTCACCGCTTATACGTCGCTAAATGATAAAACCGTTAAGCTAGAAGTTACTTCTGAATCAGGAAAAGCTTATAAATATTTAGTGACTAACCAGGTGACAATGAACACAAACGAACATGATCAATCATTTATTATGAAAACACTGGAGAAAGAATTAATATTCAAAGCAACAGAAACCAGTGACAGTGCGCCGGTCTATCCGCAGCTATCATACAAACTTGGAGTGAAAGGCGCAGATTTTGATGTATATGATGGTCGATTCTTTGTAGAAAACAGTACAGCAAATGAGAGTTCACTCGTTGTATTAGAAATAACGGCAACAGATGCTCTAACCATTACTGTTCAAGGAACGTTAGACGACACGTTTGACTCTGTATCAAGTGATACGTTCGAGCAGGAAACAGCAACCTACAAAGCGTATTACAAACACTTATTAAATGACTTTGATTTAACGCTAAAGGGTGAACGACTAGATGAGATTGAGAAAGTTAATGCCCTCGCCTATTGGTATACACATAATATGCTAGTACACTTTTCTGTCCCACATGGGTTAGAACAATATAGCGGAGCTGCATGGGGCACGCGTGACGTTTGCCAAGGGCCGATAGAGTATTTCCTTGCGACTGAAAATTATAAAACAACAAAAGAAATTATTTTAAATATATTTAAGCATCAATTTGAAGACGATGGTAATTGGCCACAATGGTTTATGTTTGACCGGTGTCACCATATCAAAGCGGGAGAAAGTCATGGTGATATTATAGTTTGGCCACTTAAAGTTATGGGGGACTATTTAGAAAAAACAGGTGATTTTTCAATTTTAGATGAAAAGGTCCCGTATACAGTAAGAGGGGTTCATAACTTCACTGAAGAATCCTATTCAGTTATGCATCATTTAGAAAAAGAAATTGCATATATCAAAACGCATTTCTTACATGAAACAGCATTATCATCATATGGTGATGGTGACTGGGATGATACGTTACAACCGGCTAATAAACAATTAAAGCAGTACATGGTGTCAAGTTGGACGGTGGCATTAACCTATCAGGTTCTTGCTAAACTTGAGAAAGTATTTGATAGCCGTGATAAAGAAAAGGCAGTTGAATTAGGGCGTTTAGCTGATCAGATAAAAGCTGATTTTGAGCGATACATGTTAAACACAGATGTCATACCAGGCTTTTTATACCTTGAAGATTCAAATAATCCGGTACCTATGCTCCACCCAGATGATGAGGCAACAGGGATCCACTATCGCCTATTACCGATGCAACGAAGTATCATAAGTGAATTAGTGCCAAAGACAGTGGCTAATAGAAACTATCAATTAATTCAAGAGCATCTCGCTTGTCCGGATGGTGTGAGATTAATGAATCGCCCAGCTAATTATCAAGGGGGTGTGAATACTCATTTCCAACGTGCAGAAACAGCCGCTAACTTTGGTCGTGAAATCGGGTTACAGTATGTACATGCTCACATTCGTTACGCAGAAGCAATGGCGAAGTTAGGTAAAGAGGATGAAGTTTGGTCAAGTTTAGAAAAAATTAATCCGATTGGGATTCAAAAAATTGTGCCCAATGCTGAATTACGACAAAGTAATGCCTACTTTAGTTCATCAGATGGTAAGTTTAATGATCGCTATGAAGCACAAGCGAACTTTGCTGAGTTGAGAAATGGGAAACGTGCTGTAAAAGGTGGATGGAGAATTTATTCAAGTGGACCTGGAATTTATTTAAATCAACTTATTTCTCAGGCACTAGGCATTCGCCCAATGCACGATAGATTAGTTATTGACCCTATCTTACCAGATCACTTAGATGGTTTAGCGTTTCAATTTAATGTATATAGAACGCCTGTTGTTTTTAACTATCACTTACATGCGGATAAATCCGGTATCATCGTGAACAATCATGCGGTAGCTGTTGAAAAAGAACAAAGTCCATACCGCTCTGGTGGATTAATAGTAAATAAACAAGCGTTACTACCATTGTTGATGAAAGAAGATAATGTTATAGATATCTATATTCAGAGGTAGCAAAAAAGGAGCTTAGCTCCTTTTTTGCTTTCTAACCGATACCATAAATGTTAGTGATATTAGTCAATGTGGTAACAGGCAGACAAGAAAGATAATAGAATGAGTAATTCCTCCGAATTGCTGCTATCAAATATTAAACATCACTCACCAGCAAATGGTAGTTACGTTGCGGTTATATTCTTATGAAATCTTCTTCCTTAAACAATTGCTAGACTATTAAGTAAGGTAGTTTAATGCAATTTGATAACGAATATGACGAAGAAGTAATAAAACAAATTGAATGACGACAATGGTGTTACAGTTGACTAACAATCCTTCTAAGGTCATTTAATGATCTCTAAACAGGTATTATAATATAGGTAATGTGAAAGTACAGTTACCAAATGTCTTATCTGAACGAATAATGACACTAATTTGTTAATTAAGGGTGAAACCAATGAAACGTGACTACTTTTTTGATAATGCAAGAGTGTTACTCATTTTCCTCGTTGTCTTCGGACATGTCATCCAACCATCAACAGGTGATTCACAGCTGGTGATGGCGTTATATCAAACCATTTATCTTTTTCATATGCCCGCAATGATATTTGTGAGTGGTTTTTTTGCGAAAGGGAAATGGAATCTGATCTACCTCAAAAATCTAATAAAAAAATTAGTTGTTCCTTATGTCCTATTTCAACTGCTATATAATGTTATGAATTATTTTGAAGGTGAATCTGTCAAAATGATGTTGGAACCTAACTGGTCACTGTGGTTTTTGTTGAGTCTTTTCAGTTGGCATCTTTTATTAGCGTTATTTAAACGATTGCCAACAACGTTAGGGTTATTACTTGCTGTTGGCATTGGATTAGGTGTTGGTTATTTTGATATGATTGGCCATGAGTATAGTTTGTCGCGTACTTTTGTCTTCTTCCCATTTTTCTTACTTGGGTATCATGTCAACAAACAATGGCTCTTTTATTTACTTGACAGAACACATGCCAAACTCGCAGGTATACTGATTGTTAGTATTGTTGGGATCCATTTGTTTCTTGATTATCCCGTTAAGCTTTTGTTTGGTTCAGCCTCTTACGAGGCGATGGGTTCACCTGTAATGGGTGTTGTTTCCCGCGGTTTTATTTATTTAGGGGCCATTCTGTTAAGTTTGC
The DNA here is from genome assembly GCF_900115605.1 of Halolactibacillus halophilus. GTDB lineage: Bacteria > Bacillota > Bacilli > Bacillales > Amphibacillaceae > Halolactibacillus > Halolactibacillus halophilus. The sequence goes on along the minus strand of NZ_FOXC01000004.1, from coordinate 43,468 downwards.
TTTTCCTGGCAATTGTGCCTAAACAAGCAGTGACGTATTCAAAAATGGGCCAAAAAACATTGTATGTTTATTTACTACACGGCTTATTCATTCAAATAATGCGGCATTTAAACCTCTTTCAAATAGAAGGGTTAATGACATTTATAGGCGCGATTGTTATAAGTGGTGGTCTGGTTCTTTTATTATCCAGTCGAGTTGTGACAATTTTATTCAAACCTTTGCTTGAATTTAAGGCAGTGAAACAATGATAGTTATTCGGAATACGCTACTGATATTTTGATAAGCGAACTTAAGTCTTTTTGAAGCCAGACTAATAATGTGGAGCCGTTATCAAGGGCTTTTAAAAAACATGCTATAAGTATGGCTTTTTGTAATTAACAGGGAGCCATATTTATAAGTTCCATTGACCGCGCTCATGATTATAATCATGAGCGTGGTCTTACTTGTTTTATGACTGATTTTACAGTGACTGTAGCTCATTTCATCTTTTAAGTAGTCAAAGAATAATTTCTGTCTTTAGGAACCCGTTTGATTTTTAAAGTTTGTGTTAGAATAGCATTATCTAAACAGAAATAAACGTATAAGGGTGAAGCAAATGATTAATACAGACGATGTGATTCGTAAAATTATCACGCAAGCACAATCAGCATTAAACGAAACAAACGAAAAGAAAAAAGTAGCCTATCTTTACTCGATTCAGACGCTAGCTGAACTGGCCAGTGATGGTGATAGTGGAACTACTCAAGTAAATAGTCAGCCACAACCAAATCAAACCCCAAATGTAACGAACGCACAAGCAGAAGCGCTAGAATTACAGATGATGATGGGGGATACGTATCAGCCGAACCCCTCTTCTTCGGTTAAAACGAATGAAGATGATCAATTTGAGCAAGGTAGTGGGTCGTTACTTGATTTTTAAGTCAGCCGCTGAATGGTTTGATGATTTCATCGCACAAAGTCAAAAATAATAAAAAAGCCTACCAAACAACGCAACGTAGCGGAAGTTTTCCGAGTGTTGTTGCTGTATTGGTAGGCTTCTTTTCATTTTGCATAAAAAACAGGGTGAGTTAAAGACACTATTAATAGCTAACGAACCGGTTACTCGTCATTAAGCTTTAATAAGTGGCGGATTTTTCTCGTGTGCTAACATTCAGCTATAGGTTTTAAAAAACATATTAAACGAACTTGAAAAATGAGTAGGAGATTCCCTAAAAACGACTGGATATACTAGTGATTTTAGACGTAATTGTGAACAATCTTTTACGTAAATAAAAAGAATTTCAAGAAATAAGCCGAAACACTTTAAAATATAACAAAAATGGCGTAATATATATAACAGAATAATAGTTGGAGGGAATACACATGAGCAACTTATTTGATACATTGCAAGATCAATTGGCAGGTGGTGCTAAGAAAATCGTCTTTCCTGAAGGTTCTGACGACCGAATCTTAGAAGCAGCGAGTAAATTAGCAGCTGAAGGAATTATCACACCTGTATTAGTAGGTAAACGTGAAGAACTAGAACAGAAAGCGGCAGATTTAAACTCAACATTAAACAATGTTGAAGTGGTAAATCCGGAAGATTACGCTGATTTTGATGCGATGGTCGACAGCTTTGTGGAACGTCGTAAAGGCAAAGCAACAGTTGAACAAGCACGTGAAATGTTAAAAGATGAAAATTACTTCGGCACGATGCTCGTTTATATGGGAAAAGCAGACGGCTTAGTTAGTGGAGCTGCTCACTCAACAGCGGATACCGTACGTCCAGCGTTACAAATCATTAAAACAAAACCAGGTATTAAGAAAACATCAGGTGTGTTTGTGATGGTACGTGAAGAAGAAAAGTATGTATTTGCTGACTGCGCGATTAATATTGCGCCAAACAGCCAAGACTTAGCAGAAATTGCAATCGCTTCAGCTGAAACAGCGGGACTATTTGATATTGACCCACGTGTGGCAATGTTAAGTTTCTCAACTAAAGGTTCAGCTAAATCAGAAGAAACCGAAAAAGTATCAGAAGCGGTTAAAATTGCGAAAGGCTTAGCGCCTGACCTTGTCCTAGACGGGGAATTCCAATTTGATGCGGCGTTTGTACCAAGTGTTGCTCAGAAAAAAGCACCGGATTCTGACATCCAAGGTGATGCAAACGTATTTGTATTCCCTAGCTTAGAAGCGGGTAACATTGGCTATAAGATTGCTCAACGTCTTGGTAATTACGATGCGGTTGGTCCAATCTTGCAAGGGTTAAATGCACCAGTAAATGATTTATCACGTGGTTGTAATGCTGATGACGTGTATAAGTTAGCAATTATTACGGCAGCTCAAGCATTATAAATGATACAAGAAGTAAAGCTGGCTACTTTGCTTCTCATTTGATGAATTTCTCCTGAAAGTTCAATATAATAACACAAAGAAAAAGCACTGAGACTAAAATAAGGGTCCCAGTGCTTTTTTGTTGCGGTCAATCATTTGTTGTTCGCGCTTATCAAAAATTTGTTGTTCTTCCTTGGTGAGGGGTGTGTCACTGATTGTGAAATGTTCACTGAGCACAGTTTTAATCCGGTCGACCAATTGGTCGGTGTCGAGCGGCTCACCTACGATTGTTGTCAATGATTCCATCGTGTTAGGGTCAACGTCAGGATACGTAATACGGGTCGTTTCTCCTTGTTTTGCGTGCTGGTAAAACTGTTGAATCAATGTGGCTCGCTGCCCGTGATCGGCAGAAAGAGCTAAATAAATTTGAACACTGAGGCCACTTTTTACCCGGCGTTGTGAAATACCGGCAAATTTTTTACCACCAATGCTTAAATCATAGTCACCCGGACAATAAGAACCGACAACTTCAAAAGCTTCAATATTGTCTGTCCACGGCTTAAGTACTTCCTTTATAAAGGCGACCATTTTTTCGTAACCTTCATTGATTGACGTTGTCTTTGCTTCGGGTAAAATCAACGACAAGCTTAAAACACCGTTGTCAGCGATAACTGCTAAGCCTCCGGAATTTCTAACGACAACATTGTAGCTATTGTCATTTAAAAAGGTTACCCCGTCAGTTAGAAAGGGCAGCTTTGTATCGGCAATCCCTAAAATAACATAGGGGTGATGGCGCCATAACCGGATCACTGGTTGTGAGTGATCAATTGTTTCAATGAGCGCATCATCAACCGCAAAAGATTGATACGGTTTTAGTTCACTGTGGGTATCATCAAGAAACCGCACAGTTTCAGATGGGAAAATCGTTGTCCAATGTTTCATTTTATCACCTCTAAATTCGTCTGTTTCATTATACAAAAAACTAACAAAATAAGCGACCGGTTCGCTTTGTTTTCGCCTAAAAGGATAGGGGTATGCTATAATTAAGGAATATATCCCATTGAATTTAAAATGTGCTTCATAAAATTTGCAAAAGAAGACGGGTATAATAGAAGGACAAATAAAAGATTTAGCGTACAGGCAAAATGATTAGATATAAAGAGCTTAAAAAAGGAGGCAATAAAGATGAGCTATCGCTGTGAACAACTACCGGAAGAAAAAGTGTTCAAGGACCCAGTCCACCGCTATATCCATGTCAGGTATCAAGTGATATGGGATTTGATCGGAACAAAAGAGTTTCAACGCCTGCGCCGAATTAAACAACTTGGCACGAGTTACTTAACGTTTCATGGTGCGGAACATTCTCGGTTTAACCATTCGCTTGGTGTGTATGAGCTTGTCCGGCGAATCACGGAGAACTTTACTGGAAGAGAGGCGTGGAGTGAAGATCAGCGCTTATTAGCGCTGACAGCTAGCTTATTGCATGATTTAGGTCACGGACCGTTTTCACATTCGTTTGAAAAGGTGTTTGATTTAGATCATGAAGCTTTCACAAAAGCGATTATTTTAGGCGACACCCAAGTGAATGCGGTATTAAGAAAGGTGTCAGATACTTTCCCAGAAGAAGTGGCCGCTGTGATTAATAAAACCCATGACGATCAATTGGTTGTGAGCTTAATCTCAAGCCAAATTGATGCTGACCGGATGGATTATCTGTTGCGTGATGCGTATTTCACCGGTGTGAGTTACGGTCAATTCGACTTAGAACGTCTACTGCGTGTGATGCGACCAAAAAAAGAACAAGTTGTGGTTAAACAAACCGGCATGCACGCAGTTGAAGATTATATCTTAAGTCGTTACCAAATGCATTGGCAAGTGTATTTCCACCCGGTTAGCCGGTCGGCTGAAGTGATTTTATCGCGTATTTTTCACCGGGTAAAAGAACTGTATCAAGCGGGGTATCACTTTAAACAAACACCGGATCATTTCTTATACTTGTTTAAAAACGAGGTATCCTTAACGGATTATATTCGTTTAGATGAGACGATTGTTATGTATTACTTCCAGCAATGGATGGAAGAAACAGATGAAGTGTTAAGTGATTTATGTGACCGGTTTGTCAATCGTCGCTTATTTAAATTTGTATCTCACCACACGGACTTTGAGGCGGAAGATTGGCAAGCGTTGCGTGATGCCTTTCAAGCTGTTGGACTCGATCCAACCTATTATTTAGTCGAAGACTCAACGTCCGATTTACCCTATGATTTCTATCGCCCCGGCGAGATGAATGACCGGGTGCCAATTTACTTGTTGACTCCAGATGATGAACTGATCGAGCTGTCCCAGCTGTCGACGATTGTCGATGCAATTACAGGCAAAACCCGGTCAGATCATAAACTGTTTTATCCGAGAGATCTGATTGAAGCGCTACCTGAGTCTAAAGAGAAAAAACAAATTTGCTCAATTCTTAAAATGGAAGAACGTACAGGGGAAAATATTATTTAACTTAGAATAGTAAAATGAAAAAATAGCACCAAGTGAAGCGTCAATGCTTCGCTTGGTGCTATTTAAAATCAAGCGATAAACGAGTCAACGGGTTATTTTTACAAATAGTCAGGCGACTTATAAGCGTTATCAAAGTAATGATTAAACTCGCTGTCATCTTGATATAATTTATACCATTGTTTTGTCGGTGCTAAAATGTGCTCATCAATCATTGGGTTGACGAGACTAAGCGCTTTTGTATCAATAATCTCGACAATCCGTTTATGTTGTTTTAACGCATTTTCAAAACTAAATTCAATCTCTGATAATAATCGAATTCGGTTATAGTGGGTACTCAAACGAGTAATAGCTCCCCAAACGTGCTCCTTTTGTGCCCCTTTAAAAATAAGGTAGTGGAACGCTTTGTCTAATTCATGAAATTGTTGTTCAGTGCCTTGTTGTTTAAATAACTGTTCTTGGCGCATCAAACTAATTTTTAGCTCGGTTAAAATATCGTCTGGAAAGTCCTCACAAGCAAGCTTTAATAACTCACGCTCCAGTGTCGCCCGGGTAAAGACGGCCTCTTCAACGAGTTGTGGTTGAATCTTAGTCACGTAGGTGCCGACTTGAGGTGTCACTTCAACAAGATATTCTTCTTTAAGTCTAGCAATCACTTCCCGAATCGGAGTACGGGAAATACCTAGTTGTTCGGCAATGTCAATTTCACTGATTGGTTGGCCAGGTTCTAGCTCTAATGTCATAATGGCGCGTTTTACCGTACGATAAGCGAAATCACGGTTATTTTCGCTAGTATAACGTTTTAAGATAGTCATCATAATGGTTTCCCTCTTTCAATTTAGGTAGTATACAAATAGATGGTTTTTTATGGATTTTACAGTAATACTAGTATTCTACAATAATATGCGGGACATATCAACTCGATCCTATTTTTTGAATATAGGTTACAAAAGCTAAAAAAGAAATCAGCGTTTCAAGGTAAAGTGAGTAAAATCTATTGAAAACGTTTTACGTGTATGCTAGTATACAAGTGTAATAAGAGTTAAATAGCATGTAAATATAGCCAAATGAAAAGGGGTCAGCTGATGACGCATTTTCAATGCTTGATACTGAATGCGTGATTGAACACCCCTTCGTTTTAGGTGTTGATGCTATGCTTGTCAGAAGACGATGCAACATATCATTAGCTCGCATTTTAATAAGGATATTGTGATAGTTTGTAAGAGATATAGTATCCTTTAACTGAAGTAAAACAATAAAAATAGAGAATATTAACAATTAAATATGAGTAATTAATGCGTTAGTCATATAAGAAAGGATGTAACAGATGGTATTTATCCATAATGACTTTATGTTGAAAAATGAGGCGGCAAAACATTTATATCATAACTTTGCAAAAGATTTACCAATTATCGATTATCACTGTCACTTATCCCCAGAAGAGATTGCGACAGATAAACAATTTAAGAATATAACCGAGTTATGGCTCGCAGGTGATCACTATAAATGGCGTGCTTTACGTGCAAGTGGTATCGACGAATATTATATTACTGGTGACGCATCCGATAAAGATAAGTTTTTAAAATGGGCAGAGGTTGTACCTCAAACATTAGGTAATCCTCTTTACCACTGGACACATTTAGAGCTTAAGAAATATTTTGGCATAGAAGATTTACTTGGACCTGAGACCGCGGAAATGATTTGGGAAAAAGCGAATACGTTACTTAGTCAATCGGACTATAGCACAAAAAACTTAATCAAACGTTCGAATGTGATTTTAATCAACACAACCGACGATCCGACCGATGATCTTAAGTATCATAAACAACTTCAAACAGACGGCTTTGACGTAACGGTGCTACCAACCTTCCGTCCAGATAAAGGGGTAGAAATTAATAAACCTACCTTTCTTCCGTTTGTTGAATTGCTTGAAGAAGTAACCAATAAAACAATCAGTGACTACGACACCTTTATCACAGCGTTACTTGAACGTGTGGCATACTTTCATGACATAGGTGGTCGTTTAGCTGACCACGGACTAGGAGAAGTACCTTACGCGGAATATACCGAAGAAGCAGTCGATGTGGTATTTAAAAAAGCATTAGCGAATGAAGAAGTTTCTTCATTTGAAGAAGAACAATTTAAAACGGCGGTGATTAACCGACTAGCTCAAGCCTACACTGCACGTGGTTGGGTGATGCAAATTCATTTTGGGGCAATCCGTAACAACAATACAAAAATGTATGACAAACTCGGACCAGATAGTGGCTTTGATTCGATTAATGACCAAGCGAATATCGCCGCTAAATTAAATGGCTTATTAAATAGTTGTGAAGTCACAGGGCATTTACCGAAAACCATTCTATACAATTTAAATCCAATATATAACGACATCGTTGGGACGACGATGCAAAACTTCCAAACAGAAGCCGGCATTAAAGGTAAGATTCAATTTGGTTCGGGCTGGTGGTTTAACGATACGAGATACGGCATGGAACGCCAATTGAAATCACTAAGTGAAGCAGGGCTGTTGATGCACTTTGTCGGAATGTTGACCGATTCACGTAGTTTCATCTCGTATAGTCGGCACGAGTATTTCCGTCGCATTCTCTGTAATCTAGTCGGCGAATGGATAGAAGCTGGAGAAGTACCAAATGATGATACACTTGTTCAACCATTAATTGAAAATATTTGTTACTACAATGCGAAACGGTATTTTAATTTATAAACGAAGTGAAAGACACTTATCTTATAAAACAAAGGGGTAAATAACTATGGAAATGACATTTCGTTGGTACGGTAAAGAAGATCCAGTCACATTAGAAAAGATACGCCAAATTCCTGGTATGAAAGGGATTGTGTCAGCTATTTATGATATTCCAGTTGGGGAAGCATGGCCACTAGATAAAATCAAAGAATTAAAAGCAGAAATCGCAAAGCACAGCTTAGAATTATCGGTGATTGAAAGCGTACCGGTGCACGAAGATATTAAAATTGGTTTAGCTACGCGTGATAAGTATATCGAAAACTATAAAACAACCATTAAAAACTTAGGTGAAGCAGGTATTCCGGTTATTTGCTATAATTTTATGCCCATCTTTGACTGGACACGCTCATCACTTGATTATGAATTAGCAGACGGTTCAACAGCACTAATCTTTGAAGAGGATGTTGTGGATAAGATGGATCCTTTAACAGGTGAATTATCATTACCAGGATGGGATTCAAGCTATGAAAAAGCAGAACTCCAAACGCTGTTTGATCACTATAAAAAAGTAGACCATGAAAAATTATGGTCAAATCTTGAATACTTTATAAAAGCCATTATGCCAGTAGCTGAAGCAAGTGGTGTGAAGATGGCCATTCACCCAGATGATCCGCCATTTGATATCTTCGGCTTACCACGTATTATTACAAATAAGCTGAATTTAGAACGTTTTATTAAGCTATACGATTCACCTAATAATGGATTGACGATGTGTAGTGGTTCGCTTGGTGCAGTGCCGGAGAATGATTTTCCGGAAATGTTGCGCTACTTCGGTAAGAAAAATCGTGTAAACTTCATTCATGCGCGCAACGTAAAATTATCAGGCACCCGTTCATTCCAAGAATCACCACACCTTTCAGAAACCGGTTCAATTGATATGTATGAAGTCATTCGTGCCATGAAAGATTTTAATTATACTGGACCGATTCGTCCAGATCACGGTCGGATGATTTGGGGTGAAACAGGTAAACCAGGCTACGGCTTACATGACCGTGCACTAGGTGCAACTTACTTGAATGGTCTGTGGGAAGCAGAAAACAAGCGCAGAAAATATTAATACTGTGTACATGTATCAACAAGGGAGGAAATGAAGATGAAAGAACACAAATTTGATTTATCTGGTAAAGTCGCAGCAGTAACTGGCGGTGCTGGAGTCCTCGGCAGCTATTTCTGTAAAGCATTAGCTGAAGCGGGTGCTAGCGTTGTCGTCATGGATTTACAAAAAGATGCAGCCAACAATATTGCTGAAGAAATTGTCACAGAAGGTGGTAAAGCGATTGGGGTAGCGGCTAACGTACTTGACGTTGAGTCACTTAAAGCAGCGAAAGTAAAGGTTGACGAGGTTTACGGCGGGGTTGATATTCTTCTAAACGGTGCCGGAGGAAACAATCCAAAAGGGACATCAGACGATGAGTTCTATGATTCAGAAGCAGCAAAAGCGAATCCAGACCTTAAAACCTTCTTTGATTTAGATCCAAAAGGCATTGGCTTTGTGATGGATTTAAACTACTTAGGTACATTACTCCCATCACAAGTATTCGGTAAAGATATGGCTGAGCGTAAAGATGCAACAATTATTAACGTCTCATCAATGAACGCTTTCACACCACTGACTAAAATTCCAGCTTACTCTGGTGGTAAAGCAGCAGTTAGCAACTTTACTGAGTGGTTAGCAACCTATATGTCAAAAGCAGGCGTACGCGTTAATGCGATTGCTCCAGGTTTCTTAGTTACTAAACAAAATGAAAAATTATTACTCAATGAAGATGGTTCATATACAGCTCGTTCACAAAAAATCCTTAATGCAACACCGATGGAGCGCTTTGGTAACCCTGAAGAACTTGTTGGTGCGGTGCTATTTTTAGCCGATGCGAAATATTCAAGCTTTGTCTCAGGTGTTGTTTTACCAATTGACGGTGGGTTCCACGCATACTCAGGTGTGTAAAGCTTAGTGGGATTAATCACTCGGGGAGAGACCAATCATGGAAAAAAGAGTACACCGATTATGGGACGAAAATAAATATGATAAGAAACAACCGTCGCAAGTATTTGATATCAGTGATGTGTACGTTTTCACAAGTCCCTCGATCGACGTATTACTACGTCACAACCAAACGTGATAATCGAGATAAAGCTAGCACGCTGCATTTAAAACGCAAAAAAAAGAGCGGTTCGCCACATCATAAAGTGACGCACGTGCTAGTGGATAGGTTACACTAAACTGTCTAGTTTAGTGTAACCTATCCAAGTAATTTAACTGTGACAAAATGTTATATAAGGTTTCAACAAGAGGATATCAATGACCTTTATAGCAGTTTAAATTTATAGGGGATTTCTTTATTTTTGTAACACAATGTGCTACAATCTAACTAAGGAGTGATCAAAATGACGACAATTACTGTTCGATTGAATGATGAAGAACAAAAATCTTTTAATGAGTATGCAAAATTACATGATCTGCCTTTATCTACTTTATTAAAAAAAACCTTAGAAGAAAAAATGGAAGATGAAATGGATCTCAAACGTATTAAGGAATATGAAGCAGATCTTGAAGATGGAACTAGCGAAAGTTACGACCATGATACTGTGATGAAAATGTTGGATCTATAAGATGAAATATGACCTCGTTTATGAAAAAAAGGCTGTAAAAAGTTTAAAAAAATTAGATAAAGGGCAACAGCGTATGATTGCGGCTTGGATCGAAAAAAACTTAGTGCAGACAGATGATCCTAAAAGACATGGCAAAGCACTAAAGGGCGAATTGAAAGATTATTGGCGCTATCGTGTTGGAAATTACCGTTTATTAGCGGATATTAATGACGAAGAAATCAAGATTATTATTATCCATATTGGTCACCGAAGAGAAATTTATCGATGAAAATCATTCTTATCATTTTCAAATGGCAAGAATGATTTTTTAATTCTCTCTTTTAGCAGTTAGACAGAAGTTAGTTAGGATAGGGCTTATGAAAATTTTAAATGGTTCAAAGAATAAGGCGCAGCTCCAAAAGTGAGCGGCGCCTTGATTTAATCGTCTTTGTGCTCTTTTTTGAGTTTGTCATAATTAGCATTAAGACAAACGGGTATTTTGTAATATCATATATTTTTTCGGAAAATCGTAAAATTATAATATTGTCGATCATAAGCTTCTAAAGTCGATTTGATATCATCTTCTTCTAATAGATTAGAATGCTCTATTTCACTTAATTCATCAAATGTTTTATACATATCTTCTCGAACTTCACTTTTTGAAATATTACACTTTACTGCGTATATTGCCATACACATTAAATGAAAATAACGGTGTCCACCTTTAACCTTATAACTTTGCCCTAACTGCCAATCATAAAGATCTCTCTTTATCTACTTGAACAACAAATAGATTAAGACACTTGTTACAGTTAAGAGACTTTTTGTTTTAATTTTTAGAAAAATCATAAATCAACTAGCCATAATGGTAAATAGCCGGTAAAATAGAAGGTAATATTTAACGAAACATAAAGAAATAAACAAGGGGGGAAACACGCGGATAGTTTTATAAAGGGGGAAAACAATGGAACGGAAGTATTTAGAATTACTCGCAGAAAAGTATGACACCGAAGAAAAAGTGGCAACGGAGATTATTAATTTAGAAGCAATTTTAAATTTACCTAAAGGAACTGAGCACTTTGTCAGTGATTTGCACGGAGAGTTTCAAGCGTTTAGTCACGTCCTTCGTAACGGATCAGGGAAAGTGAAGGATAAGATCGAAGAATTGTTCAAAGATCAATTATCGAAAGAAGCGATGAATGATTTAGCAGCGTTTGTCTATTATCCGGAACAAAAGCTAAAGATGATGAAACAACAATTTGATGACCAACAAGAGTTGTATCAGTGGTATGAGGATGTGATTGAGAAGTTAATCAGTCTTACCTCGTATACATCGAGTAAATACACCCGTTCAAAACTGAGAAAAGCTTTACCAAAAGCGTTTATCTATATTATTGAAGAACTATTGTACAAGGTCGATTTACTTGAGAATAAGAAGGAGTATTATCGAAAGATTATCCAACAGATTATTTCACTTAATCAAGCCGATAAATTGATTGTTGGCTTATGTTACACCATTCAACAACTTGTCGTTGATCATCTCCACGTCGTCGGAGACATTTATGACCGAGGACCAAAACCGGATAAGATTATGGAAACATTAATTGATCACCATTCGGTTGATGTGCAGTGGGGCAATCATGATGTGTTATGGCTTGGTGCTTATAGTGGATCGAAAGTGAACCTGGCTAATATTATTCGAATTTGTGCCCGCTACAATAATTTAGATATTATCGAAGACCGGTACGGCATTAACTTACGCCCCCTACAGATGTTAGCGAATCGCTATTTCGATGATCATCCAGCCTTTCGACCAAAATTGCAGCCGGGAGAAGAATTAACGGATGATGAAATTTTAGAAATAACGAAGATGCACCAAGCGATTACTATGATTCAGTTCAAATTGGAGCTGCCGATTATTAAACGCCGGCCATCATTTAATCTTGAACATCGACGGGTGCTAGAGTTTATTGATTATGAGAAGGAGACGATTGAATTAGATGGTAAGACGTATCCTTTAAAATCACCCTGCTTCCAGACGGTGGACCCAGAGAACCCAAGTGCTTTACTTGAAGAAGAAGAACGAGTGATTAATCAACTATTATTTAATGTACAACACTCAGAAAAGCTCACGCGTCATATGGAATTCCTAATGAAAAAAGGTAACTTTTATTTGCGTTACAATGGGAATTTACTCATTCATGGCTGTATTCCTCTTAATGATGATGGTCGTTTCGCTTCATTTGAGATTGAAGGGAAGACTTATAGGGGGAAAGCATTACTTGATCAATTCGAATCGTTACTACGTGACAGTTATCAGAATAAACACATCACTGATGACCTTGCTACTGATATGGCGTGGTATATGTGGACCGGTGAACATTCATCGCTGTTTGGTAAAAAGGAGATGACAACGTTTGAGCGCTACTTTATCGAAGATAAAGCAACCCATAAGGAACGTAAAAATGCTTATTATTATTTAAGAGAAGATGAACAAGTAGTAAGGAATATCTTAGCGGCCTTTGGACTTGATCCGGAGACGGGACACATTATTAATGGCCATACTCCGGTGAAAGAAATTGAAGGAGAGAATCCAATTAAAGCGAATGGAAAAATGATCGTAATTGACGGCGGCTTTTCTAAGGCGTATCAAAAGACGACTGGGATTGCTGGGTATACGCTTGTTTATAATTCATACGGCATTGAACTCGTTGCCCATCACTACTTCCATTCAAAACAAGACGTCATTAAAAACGGGACTGATGTGCTATCGAAAAAGCGATTGGTCGATAAAGAATTACGTCGTAAAAAAGTCCGTGAGACAAATATTGGTGAGAAATTGATTCAAGAGATTGAGTACTTAAAGAAGCTTTTAGATGGTAAATATGTTAGGTAGAAAAAAGCCGCACACTGCTATTGTTGTGCGGCTTTTTTTGTTGGTTTATCTTGCTAATATTTTAACAGTTTCATATGTTAGGGTGCTTAATAGTTATAATTTTTAAAAATACATGATTGCTAGTAGCAAGCATATAAGTTAGTAGTTGTAGAAAGTATTTAAATACGTGAGAAAAAAACACTTGCTTTTTCCGAAAAAAACTCTAAAATTATCTTGTTTCCCTGTATTTATGATAACCTAAAAGTGATTGATTAAGAATAGCAGTAAGAATACAACAATAAATAATGAGAGCCTACGTGCTTAAATGACAAAAGGAGTCGATATACATGAGTTTATGGTTTACCGAAAAACAAACCGATGCATTTGGCATTACAATGAAAGTCAAACAAACATTAGAAACAAAACAAACGGATTTTCAAAAGTTAGATATGGTTGAAACAGAAGAATGGGGCAACATGTTGCTGCTTGACGACATGGTGATGACGTCTGAGCGTGATGAATTTGTTTATCATGAAATGATTAGTCATGTACCACTTTTTACTCACCCTAATCCAAAACACGTCTTAGTCGTTGGTGGGGGTGATGGTGGGGTTATTCGTGAAGTATTAAAGCACCCATCGGTTGAAAAAGCCGTACTCGCTGAAATTGATGGCGATGTGATTGAATCTTCAAAGAAATTTCTTCCGTCAATTGCCGGGATGTTAGAAGATCCGCGCGTGGAAGTGAAAGTAGGCGATGGCTTTATGCATATCGCAAAGAGTGAGAATATGTATGATGTGATCTTAGTTGATTCAACTGAACCTGTCGGTCCAGCGGTTAACTTATTTACGAAAGGTTTTTATGCCGGCATTAGTAAAGCATTAAAAGAAGATGGTATTTTTGTCGCACAATCTGATAACCCTTGGTTTAAAGCCGATTTGATTCAAACCGTGCACCGTGATGTAAAAGAAATCTTCCCGATCACAAAACTCTATACCGCCAACATTCCAACATATCCAAGTGGCTTATGGACCTTTACTTTAGGGAGTAAAACATATAACCCATTAGAGAACCAGCGTACAGCTGCGATTGATACAAAGTATTATACAAAAGATCTTCACGTGGCAAGCTTTGTCTTACCGAAGTTTGTTGAAGACTTAACGAAATAATAGAGGTGAAAGCGATGCGATTTGATGAAGCTTATTCTGGCAAAGTGTTTATTGCTAGTCAAAATGATTATGATAAAGCAGACGTTGTCTTATACGGCATGCCGATGGACTGGACGGTCAGCTTTAGACCAGGCTCACGGTTTGGACCAAACCGAATTCGTGAAGTCTCGATTGGCTTAGAAGAATACAGCCCGTACTTAGACCGAGAGCTAACCGACATTAACGTCTTTGATGCCGGGGATATCCCGCTACCGTTCGGTAATCCGGAAAAAAGCCTCAAGTTGATCAAGGATTATGTATCCACATTGACAAAAGATAGGAAATTACCTTTTGGTTTAGGCGGCGAACATTTAGTCACACTTCCTGTCGTTGAAGCAATTTACGACAAGACCAAAGACCTTACCTTGATTCATATTGATGCACATACTGACTTGCGTGATGATTATGAAGGTGAAGTGTACTCACACTCAACGCCAGTAAAGAAGATTTGTGAATTGATTGGACCAGAGAATGTGTACTCTTTCGGCATTCGTTCCGGTATGAAAGAAGAATTTATTTATGCCAAGACGAGTGGGATGCATCTTTATAAGTACCATGTCATTGAACCACTTAAACAAGTCCTGCCAACCCTCAGTGGTAAAAACGTGTATGTGACGATTGACATTGACGTACTCGACCCAGCCAGTGCCCCGGGGACAGGGACACAAGAAGTCGGTGGGATTACGTCGAATGAATTACTCGCGGCGATTCATGCGATTGCAGGGAGTAAGGTCAATGTTGTCGGTTGTGATTTAGTTGAGGTGTCACCGCCGTATGATAATAGCGACCAAACCGCGATTGCGGCAAGTAAGTTTGTGAGAGAAATGTTGCTTGGGTTTACCAAGTAACAAGACAATTTAAAGGTGTGAACGACATCATGCTCCCCGAGCGGTTTATAACTATGTTCCTAACATTATGCTTAAAAATAATGTTAGGAGCATTTTTTTAAGCTAAATAAGTTGATTAAAGAAACGAGAAAAGCGGAAAGTTTTAATTTTTACTTGAGTTTATCGCCAACTCTTTTTATACTTAGGGTTATTGATTATTTATGAAGGATGACTTTTATGACTTTGGCAAAACAACAGGTTTCTGTGATACTTGATACAACGATTACTGAAGATGGCCATACCCAAAAGGAATCGGTCCGGGTAATGGGTGAAGTTACGGGTCTTGGGATGAAGCGGATGATCAAGTTCACAGAAATAAACGACCAAAACGAAGCGATTGATACGGTAATGATGCTTGGTGATGATAAAGTGACATTAAAACGCACCGGCGCAATCAATATGTCACAACAATTTATTGAAAGTAAAAGAACCGAAAGCCATTATCACCACCCATTGATGCAATTTCGGATGGAGACGTATACGGATACAATTAATTACCGTTATAAAGAAAAAGATGCCACTCTATCATTAGCGATGCGTTATCGTACCGCAATTGCCGGAGAAGGCGAACGAAGACATACATTAAACCTACAAATAAAAGGAGAATCAGACGTATGAGTATTAGCCAACAAGTAAAACAGACGTTAAAAGAAGAAATTAAACAAGCCGTCATTCAGTCAAATCTTGCGACAGAGGATCAGATTCCTAATATTGTCCTAGAGAAACCAAAAGAAAAGAATCACGGGGATTATGCGACAAACGTTGCAATGCAGCTAGCGCGAGTGGCAAAAAAAGCGCCGCGTCAAATTGCTGAAGTGATCGTGGAACATCTGAATAAAGAAAAAGCGTATGTCACCGAGATTGAGATTGCAGGTCCTGGTTTTATTAACTTCTTTATGGATAACCGTTATTTAACACAAGTCATTACGGAAGTGTTAGACCAAAAAGAAACTTACGGTCGGTCTAATAGTGGACAGGGCGAGAAAATTCAAGTTGAGTTTGTCTCAGCCAATCCAACCGGCGACTTACACTTAGGTCACGCCCGCGGGGCGAGTGTGGGTGATTCGCTCTGTCACTTACTTGACTGGGCTGGTTATGATGTTGAACGTGAATACTATATTAATGATGCCGGTAACCAAATTAATAACCTGGCACTGTCAGTTGAAGCGCGATATATGCAAGCACTCGGTGAGGACTTCCCAATGCCAGAAGATGGGTATCACGGTAAAGATATTTTAACGATTGGTGATGAGCTTAAAGATGCTTACGGCGATAAGTTTGTGAAAATGGACCGCGAGGAACGTCTTGTCTTCTTTAGAGACTATGGTCTTAAAGTTGAACTTAAAAAATTAGAACAAGACTTAGCGGATTTCAGAGTACACTTTGATCACTGGTTTAGTGAAACGTCGCTTTACACCGATGAAAAGATTAAACCGACATTAGCCTTGCTTAAAGAAAAAGGCCATACCTATGAAGAAGATGGTGCCACATGGTTTAGAACGACTGACTTTGGTGACGATAAAGACCGGGTCTTAATTAAAAACGATGGCAGTTATACGTATTTAACGCCAGATATTAGCTACCATAAAAACAAGCTCGATCGTGGTTTCAATAAACTAATTAATATTTGGGGAGCTGACCACCATGGTTATATCCCAAGAATGAAAGCAGCAATTGAAGCGCTAGGTTACACACCGGATACACTAGAAGTAGAAATTATTCAAATGGTCAACCTATTTGAAAATGGTGAAAAAGTGAAAATGAGTAAACGGACGGGTAAAGCGGTAACGTTGCGTGAATTGATGGATGAAGTCGGTATTGATGCGGTACGCTATTTCTTCGTTATGCGTTCAAGTGATGCGCACTTAGACTTTGATATGGACTTGGCGAAATCGGAATCAAATGAAAACCCAGTCTATTATGTCCAGTATGCACATGCGCGTATTTGTACATTACTAAAACAAGCAGAAGAAAAAGGTTTTAGTATCGATGCTTCAAACGTTGAAGCAGAAATTCAGTCAGAAAAAGGCTTTGACTTATTGAAACATCTAGGTGACTTCGAAGAAGTCATCGCTGAAGCAGCAGCTAACCGGACACCACACCGTATGACAAGTTACGTGTTTGATTTAGCCCAACTACTGCACAGCTACTACAATCAAGAAAAAGTATTGGATGATTCAAATAAACAAAAAACTGAGGCGCGTCTTGCATTAATGGATGCGGTACGCATCACCATTAAGAATGCATTGGCGATCATCGGTGTGAACGCACCAGAACAAATGTAAGCAAATAAGTAGTTTTAAATGAAAAAGCATGTGTTGTATGAACGTATTCATATCAAACGCATGCTTTTTTAATTGTTCATGCAACAACGCGTAAATAAAAATAATAACAAAAGGCATGATAGTCTTGTTAAACAGTCCCAACGCTTAGTGCTGAAAAGTTGCGTGAGGTGTACCATATTTTGGTATTTCTATTCATGTATTCCGGAGCAGAAATAGTGTGGAGGTAATGACCGTAGAACACGTGCTTTTGGTCTGTAGATCAGAACGTTTGCATCCTATCAGACAGCATAATGTAATCCAAAATAATTTTACATATATTAAGAGAAAAGGTTTGAGAGTAGTTGCGTCATGAAAAGGAAATGTATGTTATAATTTACATAGTTAAGTATCAGTAAAAAAGTGTAACTATAGCACTTTATAGATTTTGATAATCACCTTAGTCTCTAGGAAATATCAGTACTTTTGTTCTTTATGACTAAAGACCTTGGAATGCTTTGATTTTTGAACAAAGACTTAAAAAATCGCAGGATAGTATTTGAAACGTTGAGCTATAAAAAAGGGAGTGCTGATGATGAACCGACTTTTAGTTGTAGATGATGAAGCTGTTTTAAGAATGTTGATTGTAGATAGCTTAGAAGATTTAGATTGCTCGATTGATGAAGCAGATAATGGACAGGATGCTTTAGCGTTAGTGAATCAACATATGTATGATGTTATCGTGTTAGATTATATGATGCCTGGAATGACAGGGATTGAGTTTTTAGAGAAAGTAGAGAAAGATCGGTTAAATACGACCACTGTCATCATGCTAACAGCCAAGACACAGGAAAAGGACCAGCAACAGGCGCACGAAGTAGGCGTAGATTTCTTTATGAAAAAGCCTTTTAGTCCAATGGAACTTTGTAGTGTTGTAGAGGGATTACTCATATGAAAGCGACGGGTAAAACAATAAAAATAAAGCGTAAATTTTATTTAATAACGTTAACTTTGTTAGCGCTTATCGTTACCATTATATCAGTTTTTACACTGACTTTAATCAGGTCTCAAGCAAACATTAACAATGAGTACGAAGAAAGTAATATCAAATATAATGCCATTAATCAGTTAGATAACGATTTAACGGCAGTATTATTCCGAGCAAGGGGCTATTATGCCTTTCAAAGCCAAATAGAACTTGATTTATTGTATAAAAACTTAACAAAATTAGATAACAGTATTACTTATTTTTCCACACTGGACTTAACCAAGGAGGAAAAGGAGTTACAGGTGGTTCTATTAGATTTTTATAATGATTACAGGGATAATATATTGCCTTTAGCGATAGAGCATGTGAATAATGATGACTACGTATCGTTAAGAGCACTCGCAAATAGTGGAGCGCATACAGATGTTAATCGATTTTTAGATTATACGCAACAGTTTAATGCTGAAACCACTGAAAATAGAGATCGCATTTATGAGGAGACGAGACAACTTAATACACAATTCACTGTTGGATTTATTATACTTGGAATTGTGAGTTTCTCACTTATAATTTTAATGGTTAACCGATTGTTAAAAGAAATTGTGAAACCATTAGAATTCTTCATTAAAGCAACAAATGATTTTTCAGAAGGGGAAAATTTGGTGTTAGATGCCGATTACCAATTAGATGAATTAAATCTACTCGAACGCTCATTTAATAAGATGGCTGTGAAGGTTCAAGAGAAAGAGGCAGAGTTGATAGCGCAAAATGAGGAATTACTTTCTCAACAAGATGAACTTGAAAACAGTCAAGAGCAACTACAAGCTTATATAACAGATATAGAGCATATTAATAAAGCACTTAATCAATCAGCCTTAATGTGTATTACAAACAGTGATGGTATGATCATTAGTGTTAATAAGATGTTTTGTCAGGTGTCGAAGTTTGAAGAAGCAGATTTGATTGGGAATACGACACGGATATTAAAAAGTGGACAACACGATGAAGCTTTCTATTCAGACATGTGGGGGACAATTTCTAAAGGTAAAATCTGGACGGAGAAACTAATGAATACCACAAAAGACGGGGAAACTTATTGGATTAATGCGACGATTGTGCCGTTTTTAACTGATGCAGGGAAAGTTTATCGATATATTCTGATTGGTATAGATATTACTGAAAATAAGCAAAATGAGGCAATGCTACAAAAGTTATTAGTAGAAGCGCAAGACGCGAAAGAAAAAACGGAAATTTACAGTGATTTAAATAAAGAATTAACGGTTACTGTCGACCGAGAACAATTCTTGCACCGTGTTTTCAATTATTTGGATTTTGTATTCACCTTTGATAAAGGTATTTTATTTAGTCCGCAAAACAAGCAATATGTGCATAAGCACTTATCAAAAGAAAAAATAACGTCACTTTTCTCAGACAGTGTGCTAAAAGAAGTGTTGGAACGCTTAAAAGAAAAGCCGTATTATGTAATTAAACGTTTGGCGAATGAAAAAGAAGTAGGCATTGCTGAGGGAACAGTCTATAGTTACGACTTATATGCAGCTGTTTTAAATGAAGCGGAATATGTCGATTTAGTATTTGCAGCTACACGCGTTGGTCAACCTTTTAGTCCGGAAGAAACAGAAAAAATACACGTGCTAATGAGCCAGCTAAATATTGCATTGAGTAGAATTGATATATATGAAGAAGTTCAACGCGAACGGGGCTTAAATGAAAGTATTATTCAAAATATCGATGAAGGACTGCAATTAGTTTCACTAGACGGTGAATTATTGCAAACTAACCATAAGTTTGTTGAATTTTTCCCGCAATCGCTTAAAGAAAAACATAAGCGTGAGCAGTGGCTAACTGATATTTCAATACAATTTAAAGATGCTGAAAGTATACAAGCGTTTTTTGAAAAAGGGACATCGCCTGATCAGATAACGGTGCTCGAAAAACGCGGTCAACTCATTGGTGAACAGCCAAGATATATCAAAATATACAGTTCACCGATATTTTTAAACGACATAAAGAAAGGGACGCTCTTTGTTTACCGTGATATAACAAAAGAATATGAAATTGACGAGATGAAATCGGAACTGGTGAGTACTGTCAGTCACGAACTACGTACGCCGCTTTCAAGTGTACTAGGATTTACCGAAATGCTATTAGCCAAGCAATTGCCACCTGATAAACAAAAACGCTATTTAAAAACAATATTTAAAGAGGCTAAGCGCTTAACAACATTAATCAATGATTTTTTAGATGTGCAAAGAATTGAGTCAGGAAAGCAAGAGTATAATATGGAAAAACTAGATCTTAGCGAGATAATTATGCAAGTAATCGAGCTATTTAATCACGATGTGCGTCATCCAATATATTTTGAAGATCAAGCTGTTCATACAAAAGTATTGGCAGATCAAGATCGTTTAGTTCAATTACTTACGAACCTCATTAGCAACGCGCTGAAATTCTCGCCAGATGGAGGGAATGTCGCCATAAAAATGATGAACGACAAAGAAATAGCTAGAATCAGCATTAAAGATGAAGGAATAGGTATTCCGTCATCAGAATTGCCGAACATGTTTACTAAGTTTAAACGTATTGATAATAGTGCGAGTAAAAAAATAGGTGGAACAGGTTTAGGATTAGCGATTAGTAAGGGCATTGTAGAAGCTCATGATGGTGATATCTGGATTGAATCGGAAGAAGGCGTAGGAACAACAGTGAATATTTCGCTTCCGTTAGCGGACTCAAATACTGTTGAGTCATTAACAGACTTGAGCGTTTCAGTGCCAAATAATCTGACTAAAGGAACAATCATTATCATTGAAGATGATATTAGCTTTGCTATGCTATTATCTGAAACATTAAAATTAACAGGTTTTAGTGTTATTCATGATCCAAGTGGTAAAAATATTGTTAAACTAGCAAAGGAAACAAATGTCTTAGCGATTGTTGTTGACTTGGTTTTAGCAGAGGATGTAAGTGGCTGGGATTTAATAAAAGAATTAAAGGCAAATCAACAGACGGCAGGTATTCCGTTGATTGTCTCCTCGGCGGTAGATAAATCCTCAGAAATTATAGAGAGTCAACAGGTGTTTGATTATCTCTTGAAGCCTTATTCACCCAATGTCTTAGCGGACGTGTTATTAACGCTGGTTGAAAATGATAGCGGCGAGTAGCTAAGTGGTTGGTTATTGCTTTGATTTTAGTGAACATCAAAAAAGATGGAGGAAGCTGCATTAAACGAGGAATTCGCTAGAGTAATTCACAATTTGAGCTTAAATAGGAGGGGTGTTTTGTGGATGTAAATAAAATGAGCGCATTGATATTAAAAGCTCAAAAAGCTTTCTTAGTTGAAAAAAACAAGGTTATGGGACATATAGCCAAGCAAGTCATTATGTTTATCTCCACGAGAGATAAAAAGTTATATGATGAATTATACAGATTTTTTCATAGCGCCAAAGGCACAGCAGGAACGATTGAACTCCCGGCTATAGAAAAAGTAGCCGCTGATAATGAAGCCTTATTAGTTAATCAATTAAACGATGATCAAACGGAGGAAGCTGCATTTCTTCAATTAATTTTCAATACAGGAGAGATGTTTCGTTTGATTAATCGTCATTTAGAAGCGGGGGTTCTAAATGAACATGATTCAATAGATCCGACTGAGATTGACCAACCTCAAGGAATGTCTCAGGGCAAGATTATGGTTCTAGATGATGACGTTCAGCTGCTTGATTATTTAAGTGATGTTTTGAAAAATGAGGGGTTTCAGGTATACATTACAAGTAACTCAAACGATGCCATTGATTTTATTAAAAATGAAGCTGTTGATTTAGCCATCATTGATATTGTTATGCCAGAAAAATCCGGGTTTGACATGTTTAATGATGTCATAAAAATCAATAAAGAGCTACCCATTGTATTTTTAACAGGTGTTGGTACACCTCATATAAGAAATGAAGCACTAAGACTAGGAGCAACGAATATTTTACGAAAACCTGTCGATGTTGACGAGCTACTAGCTCAAATTAAAGGGACATTAAAGAAAGTAGAAGCTAAAAATGAATTGTACTACGTGGATGAACTAACAGGAGCCTATACGAGAAAACGTTTTTCACAACAATTTGAACTGACTAAGACTAAGTATTTAAATGAAGGAGAAGTTTTTTCGGTCGCTTTCTTAGATTTAGATTATTTCAAAACTATTAATGATACGTATGGCCATCTTTTTGGTGATAAGATGCTAATTGAATTCACAAGTACTATTCGCCATCATTTGAATGAAACGGGCGATCTTTATCGATTTGGTGGTGATGAGTTTTTAGTCATTTTCCGAAATCTAAAAGCAAAAGCAGCCAAGGAACTTATTGAAGAAATCAGAACGGAAATTCAGTCAAAGCCTTTTGTAACTGAACAAAATGACCAAGTGGTTCTTTCTTTTAGTGCTGGTATCGCAGAATTTGGTGATAAGTCAGAGACAAAAACAATCCTACTTGAAAAAGCAGATAAAGCATTGTATATAGCGAAAGAAAAAGGCAAGAATCAAACATATATAAAAGAAATAAATGCATCAATTACAAAAGATAAGATTCTCGTTGTAGATGAGGAACCGATGTTGAGAAAGATTATTGAGACGAGGCTAGGTTATTTGGGATATACGATAGATTATGCAAGCGATGGACAGATGGCCATTGATAAAATGGCTGAGACACGATATGATCTTATCTTACTTGATCTTACGTTGCCAAAAGTAACAGGAATTGATGTACTTAAACAAATCAAGAACCGGCGATTTAATGACGATCAAAAAACGATTATTCTTACAGGGAATGCTCATGCAGCTATTAAGACAGAAGCATTACAACTTGGGGCAGATGATTTTTTGACAAAACCTTTCTCACTAGATATGTTAGAACATAAAATTAAAAAGATGATGACGACCTAAAAAAGAAATGTTTCGTTCATTGAGAATAGTTCAACATGCTGGATAAAGAGGCAACGGTTAGCTCAGTTTTTTGAAAAAAATGATGCATTCTTATCCTGTATGCGTTAACATAGAAGACAATAAATGAAGAAGTGAGGGAAGAAGAATGCAGAAAGTAGTGTTTTTTGTTGGAGTGGCAGGAACAGGTAAAACAACGGTCGCAGAAAAAACGGTCAAGCATATTCCCGCAGCTTTCCTAGAT
This sequence comes from Halolactibacillus halophilus, assembly GCF_900115605.1. Classification (GTDB taxonomy): domain Bacteria; phylum Bacillota; class Bacilli; order Bacillales; family Amphibacillaceae; genus Halolactibacillus; species Halolactibacillus halophilus. The sequence continues at coordinate 19,886 of NZ_FOXC01000004.1, read as the reverse complement.
CGTGATACGATAGGCGGACGCTTCGTTGAAGCGTTTTTAAACAAGGAAGGCTTAGACCCAGATGATAGAGATTCAGGGTTCTATAAAGAAAATTTACGCGATTTAGAATATGATACGGCCAAAGATATTTGTGTGGAAAATATTCGTGTTGGTCAAAATGTCTTTATGATCTCACCGTTCACAAAAGAACTAAAAAGTAATCAGTGGATGGAAGACTTATTAAATAAGGCAGATAAAACAAAAGCGGACGTCGATGTGAAAGTTATTGTTGTGACACTTGACGATATTGACCAACAAAAGTCTCGTATTAAAGGACGTGGAACAGAAAGAGACTCGTGGAAATTAGAAAACTGGACAAGTTATGAGAATCGCGTCAATTTCGTGCCAGAAATCAACTGGGATATTAGTGATGAAAACATCTTGATCTTCGACAATTCTGGTGATTTAACGGATAAAAAGGTGAAATCTGTCGTTGAATTTATCCGGCGTTAAAAAAACTCCCTTTTTTCATCAATCAATTAGGTAGAACGGTTGCTTTTTGCTAATACTACCCCTATAATGTACTGGTGGTAAAACAAAACACAAATTTTAGGGTATTTAAAATTGTAATGACTATTTGAAATAAAGGGAGTGTACGACGGTGAGTGAACTAAATATCAACCGTGAGCAACTAGAGAAATATTCAATGATTGAAATGGCGGTCGCTTTATTAAAACAAGAGAAAAAAGCGGTGAACTATCGTGATATCTTTGAAGAAATTACTGAACTCAAACAATTAAATGGTGCAGAGCGAGATGAAGCTTTTGCCCAGTTCTACACAGACTTAAACTTAGACGGTCGTTTTCTTTATCTAGGTCAAGGCATCTGGGGATTAAAAGTATGGTACCCAGTCGATCAGATTGATGAAGAGATTACAGAAGAACCGAAAAAGAAAAAAAAGAAAAAGAAAAAAGCGAAGAAAAAAGAAGTTGAACCATCAATTGATCATCCAGCGGAAGAAGAGGAAGAAGATCTAACAGAAATCCCAATCGACTTTATTGCGAAAAAAGATGATGGGGATGACGATGACGATGATGACCTCGGACTTGATGAGTTGGATGATGATGATCTCTTTGACGACGATGAAGACGAAGAAGATGAAGATGACGATGAAAATGAAGATGAAGACGAAGCATCAGATGATGAGCAAGAAAAATAAGGGTCATGAAATTAATTAAACGACAGATACAGCAATGATTGCTGTATCTGTTTTTTTAATTGATTTTGTTTAGAAAAGAAAGAATCGATAAACAATATGAAGATAAAATGTCCTAGCGCATTTTGAGATTGTTTTAAGCCAAAAAAGGTATAACGGAAACCTTGATTTCATTCGTGTTTCACCGTAGAATTTTACTTGGGCTCAATCAAGATCTATATTTTCGTCTCCCGCAGTTTTGGGGGGCGATTTTTTTGTTTAATTGCCTCTTAAATAGACAGACTAACAACATGGAGGGAAAAACAATGACAAAGTATATTTTTGTAACCGGTGGCGTTGTGTCATCAATTGGGAAAGGAATTGTTGCTGCCTCACTCGGCCGCCTACTAAAAAATCGCGGGCTTAGCGTGACAATTCAAAAATTTGACCCGTATATTAACGTTGACCCAGGTACGATGAGTCCTTATCAACACGGTGAGGTTTTTGTGACTGATGACGGAGCAGAGACGGATTTAGACTTAGGCCACTATGAACGTTTTATTGACATTAATCTATCCAAACTTTCAAATATTACGACCGGACGCGTCTACTCGAGTGTGATTAGAAAAGAACGTCGCGGCGATTATCTTGGTGGAACCGTACAAGTTATTCCACATATTACAAATGAAATTAAAGACCAGGTGTTTAGAACAGGTAAACAAACGGGGGCTGATATTGTTATTACAGAAATTGGGGGCACGGTAGGGGATATCGAGTCGTTGCCATTTTTAGAAGCAATCCGTCAAATTAAATCAGATGTCGGAAAAGATGATGTGTTATATATTCATACGACGCTCGTCCCTTATATTAAAGCAGCTGGTGAATTAAAAACAAAGCCGACCCAGCACTCGGTAAAAGAACTTCGATCCCTTGGGATTCAGCCAGATGTGATTGTCTTGCGCTCAGAACATGAAGTCACTGCCGATATGAAAGAAAAGATTGCTCTGTTTTGTGATATTAACGTTAAAAACGTGATTGAGTCACGCGATGCGAAAACGCTGTATCATATTCCCCTTATGTTAAAAGACCAAGGATTAGATGATATTACATGTGAGCATTTTAAATTAACGACAGAAGAACCGGATATGACCGAGTGGATCCAATTAGCTGAAACAGTAGCGGGGTTAACGAACACAGTGCGGATTGCCTTAGTCGGTAAGTATGTTGAATTACCTGATGCGTATTTATCTGTTGTTGAGGCACTAAAACATGCGGGATATCCAAATGATGTGGATGTTGAGATTGACTGGATTAATGCAGATACCGTCACAAAAGACAATGCCAGTAACTTGCTTACATCAGCGGACGGCATCCTTGTCCCAGGTGGCTTTGGTGACCGGGGGATTGAAGGGAAAATTGAAGCGATTCGCTACGCACGTGAACAACAGGTGCCGTTTCTTGGGATTTGTCTTGGGATGCAGTTGGCGACCGTTGAATATGCGCGTCATGTATTAGGTCATGCGGATGCTCACTCAGCCGAGATCAATCCGCAAACGACGCATCCATTGATTGATTTACTGCCAGAGCAAAAAGATATCGAAGATTTAGGTGGCACGTTACGACTCGGTCTTTATCCATGTCAACTACAGCCAGAGACAAAAGTGAAAGCGGCCTACGGGGAAGATTTAATTTATGAGCGTCACCGTCACCGTTATGAGTTTAATAACACCTACCGGACTGAGATGGAACAAGCAGGCTTTGTGTTTTCAGGAACGAGCCCTGATGGACGTCTTGTTGAGACGATTGAACTAAAGAATCACCCGTGGTTTGTCGCTTCTCAGTTCCATCCTGAATTTAAATCACGACCAACCCATGCACATCCATTATTTAAAGGATTTATTGATCATGCGATGGTGTATCAACAACGGAGTTAGAAAATCTGAGAACCTAAAAGAATGATGACTAAAAACACTGCCGACAAGACAAAGTCGTCAGTGTTTTTAGGTGAATAGAAAGTGTGTGAGGACCGTGCCTTAAGTATCTCATAGTCACGTTACTGTCGGTTGGTAAAAAGAATGCGTAAGAGAAATGTTCGGAAATGGTATAAAATTATCGTCTATTTGATGAATTTTTAAAGAGTAAACGTTTACAACGACAAGCTTTGTCTTGCACCTTTGGCTTGAAATTGGTATGCTTAGAGTGTAACCAATCAAACGTTGTAATTGACTGGCTATACAAGTATGTTTAATTTGTTTTAGATATGCTTTATACTAAATTAATTTCTTAACTATTTTAAGGAGGAACAATTCATGCCATTAGTATCAATGACAAAAATGTTGCAAGATGCAAACAAAGACGGGTACGCAGTAGGACAATTCAACATCAACAACCTTGAGTATATCCAAGCAATCCTTCAAGCAGCTGAAGCTGAGAAATCACCAGTTATTTTAGGTGTTTCAGAAGGTGCAGGAAAATATATGGGTGGTTACGGTGTCGTAGTCGCTATGGTTAAAGCAGTAATGGAAGCACAAGGTACAACAGTACCAGTTGCAATTCACTTAGACCACGGTTCAAGCTTTGAACAATGTGCGAAAGCCATCCATGCTGGTTTCACATCAGTTATGATCGATGCTTCTCACGATCCATTTGATGAAAACATCGCGACAACTGCAAAAGTTGTTGAATTAGCACACTTAAACGGTGTATCAGTAGAAGCTGAGCTTGGAACTGTCGGTGGACAAGAAGATGACGTTGTAGGTGACATCATCTATGCAAATCCTGAAGAGTGTAAAGAAATGGTTGAGCGTACAGGTATCGATACATTAGCACCAGCGCTTGGTTCAGTACACGGTCCTTACAAAGGTGAGCCAAACTTAGGATTCAAAGAAATGGAAGAAATCAACACAATTGCAGGTGTTCCTTTAGTTCTTCATGGTGGTACTGGTATCCCAACTAAAGATATCCAAAAAGCGATTTCTTTCGGAACTTCTAAGATTAACGTGAACACTGAAAACCAAATCCAACAAACGAAAAAAGTTCGTGAAGTATTAGCGGCTAATCCTGATATGATTGATCCTCGTAAATACTTAGGACCATCTCGCGATGCAATTAAAGACACTGTTATTGGTAAAATGCGTGAATTCGGTTCTTCAAACAAAGCATAATAGTTTGTATATAAAAAAGCACTTATCCTTCCGGGGTAAGTGCTTTTTGCATCTTAAGAAACGAAATACATAATCAACGTATTAAAAATACGTCTTGCTAGTCAGGAAGGTAGAGATATAGTAGACTTAGAGTGAATAATGATCAGACTTTCACTATAGTAAAGGCTTAAAATGAGGGGGACATAGATATGTTAGATTGTTTTGAAATAGAAATCATTGGTGAAAATCGTCATCAACCATTTTATGAACAAATTAAACACGACATCCTGGTGCGTCTAGATGACCCGATTGATTCACTTCGGTTAACAGAAGCCGTAATCAAACGAACAAAACAAATGGCCACGTCATCGATTGTATTAAGGTACATTTTTAAAGAAACAATAGAAGAAGACCCAACAGCTGAGATGACGGAGTATTATCTTCTCCATTTCAAAGAAGGCGGGATTCATTGCAAGGTTAGTACAGACGGGGTTTACCAAACGACGCATGTGTTAGCTGATGAGGAGTTAGTCGGCTTTTTACATGGCCTGATTGATAAATTGTATGAGGCCTTTTAAGTATTGATTGAGTATTACATGAGAATGACACGTATACTAGCGATGAAAAAGCTGGAACAATTGGGTGATGTTCGTTGAGTGAATCAACAGCCGAAACAATATCAATTAACGGAAACTTTCTTAGATAAGTTGTTTATCTAAGTGTTAGTTAAAATGAAAACCACGTTGTTTTTCTGAAAAAACAGCAGTTTGCCTAGACAAATCATTAAAATGTTATGAGAAAAGCCATAATCACTAGCAACTTCCCCTGTTTATTTGTATAATGAAAATGTCATGGATTTTTCTGTGTCGTATGATATAAATAAAACCTTAAAAACTACTAACGAACAATATAAACATTAACGATACAATGGAACGTAAAGGGGAATATACAGATGGAAAAATTATTTGTTGAAGGTGGGAAGAAGCTAAAAGGTCGTGTGCATATTGGTGGGGCAAAAAATAGTGCCGTTGCTCTCCTTCCAGCCACGATCTTGGCAGATTCTGAAGTTACAATTGAAGGATTACCGAATATTTCAGATGTCGATACACTAAGTGCTTTACTTGAAGATATCGGCGGCGTCGTAACAAAGACCGATCATGCGGTGACAATTGATCCAAGTCAAATGGTTTCGATGCCATTACCGAACGGGAAAGTGAAAACACTCCGCGCGTCGTATTATTTTATGGGCGCCATGCTAGGGCGATTTAAAAAAGCAGTTGTTGGCTTACCGGGCGGTTGTCATTTAGGACCGCGTCCGATTGATCAGCATATTAAAGGCTTTGAAGCGCTTGGAGCCGAAGTGACCAATGAACAAGGGGCAATTTATTTACGTGCCGATGAACTGCATGGTGCACGGATTTATTTAGATGTCGTCAGTGTCGGTGCAACGATTAACATCATGCTTGCCGCTGTTCGGGCGAAAGGAAAAACCGTGATTGAAAACGCGGCTAAGGAACCGGAGATTATTGATGTTGCCACGCTTCTTACAAGTATGGGCGCTAAGATTAAAGGCGCCGGTACCGATGTGATTCGCATTGAAGGGGTCGACCAACTTTCTGGTTGTGTGCATACGATTATTCCTGACCGGATTGAAGCGGGAACCTATACGATTATGGCAGCAGCGCAAGGGGAAGAAGTGTATATTGATAACGTCATTCCTCAGCACTTAGAGCCTTTAATCGCAAAATTACGCGAAATGGGTATTGATATTACAGAAGGTGAAGAATCCCTTATTATCAGACCAAAACAAAACTTATCAGCGGTGGATATAAAAACGCTTGTGCACCCAGGATTCCCGACTGATTTACAACAACCATTTACGTCGCTGCTCACAAAAGCAGAAGGTACAGCGATTGTGACGGATACGATTTATTCTGCCCGATTTAAGCATATTGATGAATTACGTCGGATGAATGCCAAAATTAAAGTTGAAGGTGCCTCGGCAATTATCCAAGGTCCGATTCTGTTACAAGGTGCAAAAGTACGTGCAACTGATTTACGCGCAGGGGCCGCTCTGGTCGTGGCGGGATTAATTGCCGATGGTGTGACCGAAATTACGGGCCTAGAGCATATTGATCGTGGCTATGAAAACCTGATTGAAAAGCTTAAATCATTAGGCGCAAACATTTGGCGTGAAAAGATGTCAAAAGATGAAATACATGCCTATCAAGAAAATTAATAGATGTTAAAGTTGTATAAGTAAGACGTCCATTCTCAGGGCGTTTTACTTATTTATGCTTTACAAACATCGTGTGATTCTCTACAATATAGAGAAAAAGAGATAGCTTCGCTATGTATCAACGGATTAACAGCCTCTTATAAGACTACTCTTCTCGTTATTCATTTCATTTAAATGCATGATACGTGATATTTCATGTAACATCGGTGTTAATTGATACATATAGTCCCTTTAAAGGAAGACAGTGATAAACCGGTGTCATCTTCAGCAACATGATTGATTGAACAAGGAATATTAAATGTGTTGCGACGAAACATCCATATAAAAAATAAGTAGAATAGGTGATGATCAATGTGTCTGAAGTAACGATTTCAGAATTAGAAACAATGACACTAAAAGACTTATACGCCCATGCGCGAGAGTTTAAAGTGTCTTATTATGCAAAATTAACAAAACGCGAATTAATTTTTGCAATTTTAAAAGCCCAAGCTGAAAAAAGTGGCTTTTTATTTATGGATGGGGTATTAGAAATTATTCCATCAGAAGGCTTTGGTTTCTTACGTCCAATTAACTACTCTCCAAGTGCTGAAGACATTTATATTTCAGCCTCACAAATTCGCCGCTTTGACCTACGTAACGGTGATAAAGTCTCTGGAAAAGTCCGTCCACCAAAAGAAAACGAACGCTACTATGGTCTGCTTCATGTTGATGCGGTCAATGGTGAAGATCCTGAGATGGCGAAAGAACGGGTCCATTTCCCAGCGTTAACTCCGCTCTATCCCGATCGTCTGATGCATTTAGAACTTGAACCCAAACAATTATCAACCCGGATTATGGATGTAGCCACTCCGGTTGGCTTCGGTCAACGTGGTCTCGTTGTCGCACCGCCAAAAGCAGGTAAGACGGTGTTATTAAAAGAAATCGCCAATAGTATTTCTGCTAATCACCCTGATGTTAAACTGATTGTGTTACTAATTGATGAACGTCCAGAAGAAGTAACGGATATCGAACGTTCCGTCGCTCCGGGTGTGGATGTTGTTGCTTCAACATTTGATGAAGTGCCAGAAAATCATATCAAAGTATCAGAACTCGTACTAGAACGTGCGATGCGTCTCGTTGAACATAAAAAAGATGTTGTGATTTTAATGGATAGTATTACCCGGCTAGCACGGGCGTATAACTTAGTGATTCCCCCAAGTGGTCGAACGCTCTCAGGTGGGATTGACCCAGCGGCTTTCCACCGTCCAAAGCGTTTCTTTGGAGCGGCTCGTAATATTGAAGACGGTGGTAGTTTAACGATTCTTGCGACCGCACTTGTAGAAACAGGTTCACGGATGGATGACGTTATCTATGAGGAGTTTAAAGGTACCGGTAATATGGAACTTCACCTCGATCGTAACTTAGCTCAGCGCCGAATTTTCCCTGCGATTGACTTGGCTCGCTCAAGTACACGTAAGGAAGAGCTGTTGTTAACAGAAGATCAACTTGAAGCCATGTGGATGATCCGCAAAGCGATTCAAGATTCACCGGATTTCGTCGAGCGCTTTATTCGTCGCTTTAAACAGACGAAAACGAATGAAGAACTGTATGACAGTATTTTTGAAGAACTGAAACGCAAAAACAAAAACTAATCTTTTTAGTTTTTTTATTGCATTGGCTTCCTTAGGCTGTTATAATCTTAACGTATGAAAAAATGCCGTTTGGAGCACTGTTGTGTTGTAAGCGAGCGAAAATTTAACTCTGTTTCTAAGGATTCAGGGCAGAAGGAGTGTAAGAGACATGAGACAAGGCATTCACCCAGAATACCGTAAAGTTGTATTTCTTGATACAAGCTCTGATTACAAGTTCTTAACAGGATCAACAAAGTACTCAGAAGAGACTATTGAGTGGGAAGATGGTAACACTTACCCATTAATCCGTGTTGAGATCAGTTCAGATTCTCACCCATTCTACACAGGCAAGCAAAAAGCTGACAAAGCTGGCGGCCGTGTGGATCGCTTCAAGAAAAAATATAACCTTAACTAATCAAGCGACGTGTTCGCTAAAGAAGAGCCATCCTTTTTGGATGGCTTCTCTTAACTTAAAGGTAACGTATAAACAGGCAGAACGACTTTTGCCTGTTTTTATTTTGGGATGACGCTGCATCTTTAAAAAGTAAACGCGTCATGACTTAATTGTTAAATAGTGAAATAATGAATAAATAAAGGCAAGAAATAGCTGACAATCAACACGACTTTAGGAGGCATCCGGTATGTATATTATGAAACAAAGTGGTTGGGTAGAACTTATTTGTGGCAGTATGTTTTCAGGAAAATCAGAAGAACTCATTCGCCGAATTAAACGGGCGACGTATGGTAATTTAACGGTGCGTGTGTTTAAACCTGCAATCGATAATCGCTACCATGAGGAGTCGGTCGTTTCCCATAATGGTAACTCAATCCTTGCCCGTCCTGTTGAAAAAGCAACCGATATTTTAGACCATATCACCGATGATATTGATGTGATTGGGATTGATGAAATTCAGTTCTTTGATGAGGCGATTGTCTCGATTGTTGACCAACTAGCAGACCTCGGTCACCGCGTCATTGTCGCGGGTCTTGATACTGATTTTCGCGGTGAACCATTCGGCGTGATGCCAGAACTTATGGCGATGAGTGAAATGGTCACAAAACTAAATGCGATCTGTCCCCGGTGCGGGTCACCGGCCTCGCGTACTCAGCGCTTAATTGACGGCGAACCTGCCTCATATGATGATCCGATCATCTTAGTCGGTGCAAGTGAATCTTATGAACCACGTTGTCGACACTGTCACGAGGTGCCTAATAAGCCGGTTGAACATAAAATCATGAGGGAAGAAACAAAATCCAAGTAAGATGTATTGCTGATGCTTGATGTCTAACTAAACTTAGTCATTTTGAAAAACATCATAAAAACACCGCTAAATCTTGAGGGTCGGGATCCTTCATTTAGCGGTGTTTTTTGTATTAAAACGTGTTGGTGGTATTTTTTAGTCGTTGATAATTCGAATAAGGTCGTAATGAAAGAATCGTCGATTTCTTTTTTTATCATCTCCATAAATGAAGGATAATTCAATGAGTTGATTGAGACTTTTTCGGATGGTTACTGGTGCTAATTGTGTCTCCTTTTCTATTTGATGAACAGTTGCGATCGGATATTTAAATAGAGCACCCCAGACTTTTTCTGTAGAGGGTTGCTGTATCTTGTTTAATCCTTCTTCAAATAATCGTTCAGCTTGTTCCAGTTTGTTGATTTGTCTTTTAGCCATCCGAATAGTCGCTTCAAGAAAAAAAGTGATCCAACTATGCCAATCCGGCTCATGTCTATTTATCGCGCGGATACCGTTTAGCATACTATAGTATTTGAATTTTTCTTTTTCGAGTTCTTCACTTAGGAAAAAAGATGGCGAATCGATGATGTTTGAATGAAGCATATAAAGGACGATGAGGATTCTACCTAATCGTCCATTCCCGTCTAAAAAAGGATGAATAGATTCAAATTGTGCATGAATGATGGCTGCTTTAATTAAAGGATGAAGATTGTCTTTGTCTTCATCCATGTATGGATGGCCATTAATATATCGTTCTAAATTGGCCATATATTCGCCCATTAATTGTGGTTCAGGCGGAACGTATGAAGCGTCTTTTATGTCATTTGTAGGTCCGATAAAGTTCTGGATCATCCGATATTCTCCTCTAGCACTTGTAGAACCACGACCGTCATTCATTAGGGTGTTATGCATGTCACGAATTAAGCGTTCAGATAAGGGATAGCCTGCCTGAATCGTTTCTATTCCGATTGTTAAAGCTTTTTGATAATTTCTCACTTCTATCTTTTCCCAATCTTCTTTTTGATCGATCTCATCTTCAAGCATCTCGCTAAAAGTAACTTGTGTTCCTTCGATTCTTGTTGATTGAACAGACTCCTTTAGTGTGATCAGTTGTAGAAATGATTCACTGACTAATGAATAACGCATTTTTTGTTTTAGTTTTTCTAACATCGATGAAGCTTCAACGACCAACTTATAAAAACTAAGTTCAGTTTCTGCATCAAATGTGATAGGAAGAGGAGGTAACGTATATGACTTTCTCATTTTAACACCTCATTTAAGTTATAATATACTTATATTATAATCTAATTTAAGAAAAAGTAAACATTAACGATATATATATACTATAAAATATCGTTAATAATATTAAAAAATGACTTTAGGTGATTAATTTTCACTTAAAGTCATTTTCTATTATTGATGGGACGTTACAATTCAGGACAAAAAACCTTTATGAATGATAAGGAAGGTCCCTCAAAAGTTATACTAGACACGCTAACTTTTCTAAGTGATTCCTAAATATCCGAATAGAAACAAGGCTAGTAAGCTGAAAATCTGTAAGGACTGTTTGATTAGCTGACTAAAATCAATCTGATAGTACTCTGAAATAATCGGTAAACAAACATGGGTCGCTGTCGACATATTGCTGATATAGCCCATCCCTATGAGGAGAATAAAGAGTGGTAACCCGGCCTCTGGCATTGATAGAAAGACAAGCGGAATGCCGATTACGCCCATCGCCTAGGTTCCGCTGACAAGTGTACCAAAAAAGAAAATCAGGGAAGAAAATAATAGCTAAAAATAGTAATGGCATAATAGACTCCTTTTTTTGACACGACTGTGCCGAGTTAAGATTCTTATCCCGTGACATCACACGGGCGATAGGTGGTGTCTATTATTCCGGATGGAGATATGATACAGATAGGGGGAGTTAGTTTTTTAATAAGTTAACGACCTTAGGTGTTGTGGGACGAAAAAACAGGCAACGTTTTTTGACGGGGATACGATCGTGTTATATAATAAGGGGTGGACTAAATGACGGACATAAATATAAATGAGGTGAATCACCATGTTAGATAAATTACAAGCATTAGAAGCACGTTATGAAAAGTTGAATGAATTATTGAGTGACCCAGACGTAATTTCAGACACAAACAAACTCCGTGAGTATTCAAAAGAACAATCAGACCTCTCAGACATTGTGGCAACGTACCGTGAGTATCGCGACGTTAGTGAACAATTAGCGGATGCAAAAGAGATGTTGGACGGCGAAAAAGATCCGGATATGCGTGAAATGGTTCAGATGGAAATTGATGAACTTGCACCACAAATCCCGGAATATGAAGAAAAACTAAAAGTCTTAATGTTGCCAAAAGACCCGAACGATGATAAAAACGTTATTATGGAAATCCGCGGGGCAGCAGGTGGCGATGAAGCAGCGCTATTTGCGGGAGACTTATTTAGAATGTATACCCGATACGCTGAAGCCCAAGGCTGGAAAGTTGATGTAATGGAAAGTAGCGTCAATGGTGTTGGTGGCTATAAAGAAGTCATTATGATGATTAATGGTCGCGGAGCATATTCAAAATTAAAATTTGAAAACGGTGCGCACCGAGTGCAACGTGTACCTGAGACCGAATCAGGTGGCCGGATCCATACATCAACTGCAACCGTCGTTGCCTTACCTGAAGCAGAAGAAGTAGAAGTCGATATTCATGATAAAGATATTCGTGTCGATACGTTCACTTCAAGTGGACCGGGTGGACAGAGTGTAAATACAACGATGTCAGCCGTTCGATTAACACACGAACCAACCGGGATTGTTGTGTCGATGCAAGATGAGAAATCACAAATTAAAAACAAAGAAAAAGCGATGAAGATTTTACGTGCCCGTGTCTATGATAAGTTCCAACAAGAAGCGCAAGCCGAGTTTGACTCAAACCGTAAATCAGCCGTCGGGACAGGTGACCGTTCGGAGCGAATTAGAACCTATAACTTCCCGCAAAACCGGGTGACTGACCACCGTATTGGTTTGACGATTCAAAAGCTCGATCAAATTCTTCAAGGGAAGCTTGATGAATTTGTTGATGCGCTGATTATGGAAGAACAAACAAGCAAGATGGACCAGCTAGGTGAGTAAGATGAAACCGACTATACAAGAAGCCCTTAACTGGGCTTCTCTTTTTTTAAAACGACATAACCGCGAAGAAAAAGTGGGTGAGCTTTTACTCATCCACGTGTTAGGCCTTTCGCGCTTAGAGTTTTTAATGCGGCTACAAGACCCAATGGCACCTGAAAAATATGATATGTTTAAACAGATGGTGGAGTCACACGCAACAACGGGTATTCCGCTGCAGCATTTAACCGGAGAAGAACAGTTTTATGACCGGACGTTTACTGTGACTAAAGACACGCTTATTCCGCGCCAAGAAACAGAAGAGTTGATCTATTATTTATTAGAAGACTTAAATAAGCGCCCGCATCTTACTGATGTTGTCGATGTTGGAACAGGGACAGGAGTCTTAGGTATTACCTTAAAGTTAGAACGACCAAACCTTAATGTCAGTGCGGTTGACATTTCTGATGCGGCCCTTGGTGTCGCAAAAGCTAATGCCAAAAGGTTAGCGGCTGATGTTACCTTCTGGTCTAGTGACTTCTTATCGGCACTTATAGAAACGGGGCAGTCGGTCGATGTGATTGTATCGAATCCGCCCTATATTCCTTACAGTGACTTAGATTCGCTCAGTGATACGGTTAAAAATTTCGACCCGCACTTGGCCCTTTTTAGTGAAGAGGACGGGTTATATAGTTACCGCACCATTATTAATGAAGCTAAACAGGTGCTCAGACCTCACGGTCTCTTGGCATTTGAAATTGGCTACAATCAACAAGAAGCAGTTACCGCCCTTATCAGAAGTGCTTTTCCAGACGCCATCGTCGAAACAAAACAAGATATGTTTGGACGAGATCGGATGGTCTTTATGTATCAAGACGTTTAAATTTATCTTTTTTTACTTCAACGTTAATAGAGACAGCCTGACAGTGGCATACGGTAAAAACATATGATTTAGCTAAAACTGTATGATAGCTATGGCTATCCACAGGGTTAGTGGATAAGTTTGTGGATAACAGGGCAACTTACCCACATTCAGACTAGAAATAGTGGATAAGGCTGTGTATAATCAGAATGAGAAACAAAATCATGAACATGTGGATAAGTGGATAAAGATAGCCAGGTGGGATAAGACGTGAATGTAAACGTTGTCCACATATCGTGGATAACCTGTGAATAAGTTGTTAATTTTTAAAATGAGGTGTTAATATGTCAACATCATTTTTACTATGGAATGATGAGAATATACAAAAAGCGAGCGAATGGTTAAAGCAGGGAGAAGTCGTTGCCTTTCCAACTGAAACTGTCTATGGTTTAGGGGCCGATGCGACAAATGAAGCGGCTATTAAAAAAATATTTGAAGCGAAAGGTCGGCCGAGTGATAATCCACTTATTGTTCACTTAAGTGATGTTGAACAGATGTCACGTTATGTAACAGAAATCACACCGTTAGCGAAACAATTAATTGATGCGTTTATGCCTGGACCGCTGACAGTCATTTTAAAGAGTAATGGAAAAATCGCGAAAAATGTCACCGCGGGTTTAGATACGGTTGGCTTAAGAATACCAGATCATTTTGCGGCGCGGGAGCTGATTAAAGCATCTGATTTACCGGTAGCCGCACCAAGTGCGAACCTTTCTGGTAAACCTTCACCAACAAGTGCGGTGCACGTGTATCAAGATTTAAAAGATAAAATCTCAGCGATTTTAGACGGAGGACCAACCGGGGTTGGGGTCGAATCAACGGTCGTTGACTGTACTGGAAGTCATGCGGTGATTCTTAGGCCTGGTGGCATCACAAAACAAGATATTGAACACGTGTTACAGACGCCAGTTGAAGATGCGACGATCTTAGAGACAAAAGATAAACCAAAGTCACCTGGGATGAAATATACCCACTATGAACCTGAAGTACCGATGATTCTGATTGACGGGGACGATGACTACTTCAGAAAAAAAATCAAACAGTATCAATCGGAAGGGAAAAAGGTGGGCTTATTAGTCAGTGAAGAACTAGCAAGACAAGCTCAAGGTGATGTGGTGATCACTGTTGGGACAAGAGAAGATATTGCGACTGTCGCCAATCAACTCTATCACGCGCTTCGGTCGTTTAAAAAGACCGATGTCGATGTGATCTTAGCGGAAACATTTATTGAAGATGGGGTCGGTCAAGCCGTAATGAACCGGATGAAAAAAGCGGCTACGTATATTGATGTTGGAGCCAAGTTGAAATAGAAAATGAATATAAAAAGTCAGTAAGCAATAGACTTAAATGAACACTTCTTTATTGAATATGGTTAATTCCATATCGTTTAAGAAGTGTTTTTTAGGATTTCTTTTAATTGTTGGGTTTGTCGTCTATGAACGTACTTTACGACTTGCGCTAATGTTTAGTGTGATGAGTTTAAGTTTTTGTGTGACCGGTTTTTACATAGGCAAGCAAGTGGAAAAAATTATGGGACCGTTTTTTGATCTGTTACGTGGTGTGATTTTCATTGGCTGTGGTTCGGTAGTCCTTTTCTTCTAATGTGTTAATCTGCTTATACTTAGCAACAACAAGGGTAGATATGATAAAATGAAGGTAACACGTCATTTGGAGAAAGGACGAGAGTGTAGTGAATATCTTATTTGTTTGTACCGGAAATACGTGTCGTTCGCCGATGGCCGAAGCTATTTTACTCGATCATGTGAAGAAAACAAATCAAACGGACCGGATCTTTGTAAAGTCCGCTGGACTTTATACAACGGATGGTATTAAAACATCTGCTGGGACTCGGTATGCGCTGATGCAACATCAGATTGATTTTGATGGTGAGTCGAGCCAAATTACTGAAGATTTACTCGATTGGGCTGACCTGATTTTAACAATGACGGACAGTCATCAAGAGGCACTTCGTTCCTTTAATCCGGAACAAGGTGATAAAATCCATACGTTAAATGGCTACGTTTATCCGTCATTAACTGATAAGAAACGTCAAATTCAAGATCCGTTCGGGCAAGATGAAGCCGTGTATCTTGCTACTTTTGATGAAATTAATCAAGGTATCGCCGAATTAATCAAGCAAAACAACTTATAAACCGAACGAAGAAAGAATTTTCTAAAAAAACATCCGTAATACTTCACATTTAATAAAAATCAGTTACAATATGAAGTAAGTAATAAAAACGCAAGATAATAATCGATGGGAGTGTTTGAATAATGAAAGTCGTTTTAGCATCAGATCACGGTGGTTTTGAACTAGCAAAGGAAATTGAAGCATTTTTAGGAGAACTCGGTGTAGAGGTCAATAATATTGGCTGCGATTCAAAAGAGTCATGTGATTACTCAGATTACGGTATTCCAGCTGCTGAAAAAGTTGCTGCGGGTGAATATGACCGCGGGATTGTTATTTGTGGGACCGGGATTGGTATGTCGATTTCAGCTAATAAAGTCAAAGGGATTCGTTGTGCTTTAACGCATGATGTGTATACTGCACGCGTGACACGTGAACATAACGATTCAAACGTATTAGCACTAGGCGCCCGTGTTATCGGTGTCGATCTTGCGAAAGAAATCGTTAAAACATGGATTGGCGGAGAGTTTGAAGGTGGACGTCATGAGCGTCGCATCAACAAAATTCACGATTACGAGACAAAATAATGACGCATTTAGTTGATCAAGCGGTCTTAACGGAAACCATGGATCAGTTTGTCGATGAATGGGTTCAACTTGATATCTTAAATCCAGGTGATATTTTTGTTATCGGGACATCAACAAGTGAAGTGCTCGGTGAAAAAATTGGGACGGTTGGTAGTATGGATGTTGCGGAAGTGATTTTTACTTCATTACAACGTCTAAAAGCTGAAACGGGTGTTAAACTTGCTTTTCAGTGTTGCGAACATTTAAATCGTGCCCTAGTGGTAGAGAAAACAACCCAGAAAAGTTTAGGCAAACGTCCTGTCACGGTCATTCCGCATCCACATGCGGGTGGGTCAATGGCGACGTATAGTTATCAACACATGGACGAAGCGGTTGTGATTGAAACAATTGAAGCTGACGCAGGAATAGATATAGGCGAGACGATGATTGGGATGCATCTTTTACCGGTCGCGGTACCGCTTAGATTTCAGACGAAGTTTTTAAATCAAGCACGTTTAGCGGGTGCTTATAGCCGTCCAAAACTCATTGGCGGTGTGCGCGCAAAGTATGAATAAGTTGACTGTCTAGTCTTTCTTATAAAAAATAAAACCAATACTTTAGGGGGAACGATGTGGATGAAACATGTACAAGCAAATGATGTAGAGTTATTCGAAGCGATTGAATTAGAGCGTGGTCGTCAAAATGATAAGATTGAGTTGATTGCCTCAGAGAACTTTGTCACAGAAACAGTAATGGAAGCGCAGGGGTCGGTCTTAACAAATAAATATGCCGAAGGTTACCCAGAGAAGCGCTACTATGGTGGTTGTGAGTATGTGGATATCGCAGAAAACTTAGCGCGCGACCGGGCGAAAGAAATCTTCGGGGCAGAACATGCGAATGTTCAACCACACTCAGGCGCACAAGCGAATATGGCTGTGTATCATGCATTCTTAGAACCAGGCGATACGGTCCTTGGCATGAATCTATCACACGGTGGTCACTTAACCCACGGAAGTCCGGTGAACTTTAGTGGTAAGCTGTATAACTTCGAAGAGTATGGTGTAAATAAAGAAACAGAAATATTAGATTATGACGTTGTCCGCGAAAAAGCATTAGCGGTAAAACCTAAATTAATCGTTGCTGGTGCGAGTGCGTATCCACGTGAGATTGATTTTAGTAAGTTCCGGGAGATTGCTGATGAAGTCGGTGCTTATTTAATGGTTGATATGGCACACATTGCGGGTCTTGTCGCGGTGGGCGAGCATCCAGATCCTGTTCCCTTTAGTGATTTTGTCACCACAACCACACACAAAACATTACGCGGTCCTCGTGGCGGGATGATTCTTACAAAGGAAAAATATGCCAAACAAATCGATAAAGCGGTCTTTCCTGGTATTCAAGGTGGCCCACTGATGCATGTGATTGCGGCCAAAGCAGCAGCGTTTAAAGAAGCGCTTGATCCATCCTTTAAAGATTATGCGAAACAAATTAAATCAAACGCCAAAGCTTTTGCTGACTCACTAACAGCTGAAGGTGTGCGTCTTGTCTCTAATGGTACTGATAACCACTTATTGTTACTCGATGTTAAAAGCTTAGGCTTAACAGGTAAAGTCGCAGAAGAAGCATTAGATGATATTGGTATTACGACGAATAAAAATACTATTCCATTTGATACTGAATCACCATTTGTGACAAGTGGTGTCCGAGTAGGAACAGCGGCTGTGACAACACGAGGCTTTAAAGAAGATGAACTTAAAGAAGTGGGTCAAATCATTGCGCTTGTACTAAAAGATATTGAAAATGAAGCAGTGAAAGAAGAAGCACGCAAACGCGTGAAAGCTCTTACTGATCGTTTCCCACTATATAAATAATTTGTAAGGCACGTCCTATATGGGGCGTGTCTTTTTGATGTACTTTTAAAGTTAGAATCAATTTAACAGTTTTATTAATGATGACATATGCTAAAATCATTTCATTTGTACTAAGAGATGACAAAGTAATGAAAGAAGAAGCAAGCAAACGTCTTGCTGATTGTTTCCCGCTATATAAGTAATAGTTAGCCGACACGTCTCTACGATAAGGGCGTGTCTATTTGTATTTGCTTCAGTCGTACGCATTTCATCAAACCCTACTTCTGAAATAATTAAAAACAAATAATTTGTAAAAATATTGTTTTTTTATTTCAAAAGAATTAAAATAGAAAGGTCAAAAGTCCTGTTTTGTCATTAAAATGTAACAAAAATGAGGTGATTAACGTCTTGAAAAATAGATGGATACATAATATTGAAATGAATAATATAATAATGATATTCGGAAGGGGAAAGACGTCATATGTGCGGATTTGTGGGTGTGTTAAAAAATAAGGCAGGTATTTGGGAAGAGACAGCTCAAGAACAATTTAAAAACAGCAATAGAATGATTTTTCATCGCGGGCCAGATGATGAAGGGTATTTTGAAGATGATCAGGTCTTATTTGGCTTTAGACGGTTAAGTATTATCGATATTGAGAGTGGTCATCAACCATTTAGTTATTTAGATGAACGGTATTGGATGGTGTTCAATGGTGAAGTATATAACTATATTGAATTACGCAAGGATTTGCTAGAGAAGGGTTATGTATTTTCGACGGATTCTGATACAGAGGTGATTATTGCGTTATTTGATTATTACCGAGAAGAGGCATTTGAGAAGTTAAGAGGCATGTTTGCAATCTTAATTTGGGATACTAAGGAACAAACATTATTCGGTGCCCGTGACCCCTTTGGTATTAAGCCATTATATTATCGTGAAACCGAGCGTGGTCTTTATTTTGCCTCAGAGAAAAAGAGTATTATTGAACCGTTTACTGAATCAGTTAGTCATGACGCGCTGCAACACTATTTGAGTTTTCAATATGCACCAGAACCTTGTACGCTTAGTCAGGAGATTAAAAAGATAGAACCAGGCTATTATTTTACAAAAAAAACTGATCAACCACTTGATTTTAAACGGTATTTCCATGCGACTTTCCAACCCGTTAATTATGAAAAGTCGGCGTTTATTGAGAGAATTCGGTCAGTCATGTATGATTCGGTTAATGTCCACATGCGTAGTGATGTACCGGTCGGTTCATTTTTATCAGGAGGCATTGATTCAACGATCATTGCTTCAATCGCAAGAGAAATTCATCCGGATATTAAAACGTTCTCGGTCGGATTTGAACAACACGGTTACTCTGAAGTAGATGTGGCTAAAGAAACAGCTGAAGCTCTGGGTGTACAAAATTATGAATATATGATTTCACCGGAAGAGTTCGTAAGTAAAATTCCAAAAATCATCTATCACTTAGATGATCCTCTTGCGGACCCAGCGGCTATTCCACTTTACTTTGTCGCGCGTGAAGCGAGTAAGCATGTCACTGTTGTGCTCTCAGGCGAAGGGGCAGATGAGCTATTTGGTGGCTATAATATTTATCGTGAACCGTCATCATTAAAACTGTTTGAGTCGGTACCGACAATGTTAAAGTCCGCACTAAGCCAAGTCGCTAAAATTATTCCTGAGGGAGTCAAGGGTAAAAGTTTTATTGAACGCGGAACAACACCTTTAAAAGACCGTTATATTGGCAATGCAAAAATATTTGAAGAACGAGATAAACAAGCGTTATTAACTTTTTATAATAGTATAGGAAAGTATAAAATTTTCGTTGATATACCAAGGGTTGGAACGTTATGAAGAGTTGAAATTTATTGAGGAAAAGGGTTAAGATAATAGT
>NZ_FOXC01000040.1 GCF_900115605.1 Halolactibacillus halophilus | reverse complement strand
AGCCTTTTCCCATTTAGAACCTACTTCCATCTAGTTCTATTTTACACGGGGATAGCCCGGAGTGACAAAGCAAAACAGTGTTATTATATGAATTTGTCAAGGAACAAAAAGAATTAAATTCCAATTTTATCACCCCCATGGGGGTGACCTTCAATCACTTATGAGTGATTGAAGAGTTAAGATCAAAACCAAGATCTTAACTATAAACTTATTATACGAGGGGGATAAGATAATGAAAAAACTATTAGCTTTATTGCTTATTGTTTTAGTTACGATTGTTGCATGTAATACGCCAGAGGAGCCTACTGACTCTGACATACCAGCTGATACAGATATAGAACAACCAACAGATGAAGAACCTGAGGATGATACAGAGGTAGAATCTGACGATGTTTCAGAAGAGGACGATGGCTACCAAGCGGTTAGTTATGAGACGATTGTCCCGGTTGTGACTCACGTATTTGATGAAAATGATGAGATGATGTTTATTCATATGGAGACATCACCTGAATTATTAGAACCAAATGATGCACTAATGATGAGCTTACAAATGAGTGATCAAACGACAAGCGAGGCATTTAGTCAACTTCAGACGGTTGAGATTGAAGAAAGCGAGGCGACGCTTCACTTCGACGGTCCACAACCGTTTGTGTCACTTGCTTCGGCTGAACATATGATTCTTGACCAAATGTTTAATCAAATCGGAGCTTTCTACAACATTGACACCTTTAACTTTATCGTTGATGACGAAGCGGGTATAGATTATGGTCAAGTTGGCTTTATTGAGGATTTCACAGTAGAAACACTAGACGTCACAGGTGTTGTGCAAGTCACAGATGACAGTCTTTTAGAAAATGTGACGCCACCTGCTTACCGGCCTATTCGAGAGATGGTTCCACTCCAATTAGACGCATTTGAAGAAACACTGAATAAAACGCATGCCTTTGAAGCGCCAGAAAGCTTTAGTAATATCTTTAATGGTGTTGAGCTATTAAATGTAACAGACAGTCTTGACAGGGTAACAGTAACCGTAACTGCTGAAAAAGATGATGCTGCCTTCATTGAAGCCTTAGCCATTATGGCAACGGAGTTTGATTATGTGTCCTTAGTCATTATCAATGAAACAACTATGACAGAAACGGACGTAACCTTGTATTGATGTATCGCAACCAGTAACAAGACCGGGATCGTTTTTTTGTTCCGTTTTTTACTAATAATGTTATAATGAAGGTAACTATGTGAATTGGAGTGTTGATATGCCTTTTAATTATGTCTCATTTTTCATCCCAATTTTACTTTTCAACGTGTTATATTGGCTTTACTATCGTCACCGAAAGAAAAAAGATCGGGGCTTTGTGCTGGCTTATTATCGCTTAAGTTATCGTCGTCGGTTTAAACGCAATCTATGGACATTACCACTTATCATTGTATCAATAATCGTTATATTATTACTTGATTATGTCCCGATATTCGTTCAAATGGGGTATGTATTTGTGATAAGTGTTGGGACTGTAATCGAACTCATGTATAACTATAAGCAGGCAAACAAAGAGAGGGAAGACATATAAAAAAACAAGCACATAGCCAAATGACGATGTGCTTGTTTTTGAATTATTGTAGATCAAATAATATAGTGATATCGCCTGTTTCAGGGTCAACAAAAAACCAATTAAATGTGGCTGTATGTGTTTCGCCGTCCCCAAGATCGGTAACCTCAAACACTTGGATGCGGTAATGGCCATTATCGTCTTTACCGTCATAGAGGTAGTTCATGTCCGTATTAAGACCTTCTGTTTCTAAGTAGTCCTTAACTAGGCGGATGGCGTCATCTGAACTATATTGCCCACCTGATTCACTTGTCTCAGTGCCTGTTGATGTCTCAGAATCGTCTGTTGTGTCAGCTTGATTTGAGTCATCAGTCATTTCATTGTTGTCATTTGATGGGTCATCTGCTTGATTTGTCTCATCATCTGTTTCATCACTGACATCTGAATCTTCATTCCCGGATGAATCAACCTCAGGTGATTCTGTTGCGGTTGACGCGTCTTGTTCTGTCGCATCCGAATCATCAACAGGCTCGGCGTTATCGTTACTACAAGCCGTTAACAATAGACCCAAAACTAAGATGATGGTGATATGTTTTTTCATTCTCTAACGCCTCATTTCCTATATATTATCTAATGATAAGCTTTCATTTAATAGTAAGGCTGGAGATAATCAAAGTCAATCGGCCTTCTGATTGATTTAATCATGTATTTAAGATGAAGAACGATAAAAATAATTCACTAAGTCGTAAAATCTATTGTTCAGTTGATTGAAAGTTCATGCTATAATAATAGTGATGATGTCGTGAAAGCGCCATCAATATACGAATAGCTAATGGAGAGAAAAGGAGGCATTTTAATGGAGTATAATTACCAAACCCCGCGCTATCTTCTCGTGATTGAACAGATTAAAGAAAAAATACAAAGTGGAGAACTGGAACCAGGAGAAAGATTGCCTTCTGAAATGGAATTTTCAAAACAATTACGTGTGTCTCGCAATACTTTAAGAGAAGCATTACGCATATTAGAAGAAGAAAATATCATTTTAAGAAAACATGGTGTCGGCACGTTTGTCAACCGTAAACCGCAATTTAAAGGCGGGCTAGAAGAGTTGTTTAGTATTACTGATATGATTAAACGAGAAGGAAAAGAACCAAGCACAGAGTGGCTATCAACTGGTTATGCCGAACCACATAGCGATGACCGTGAAGAGTTAGAACTCAAACAAGACGAACGTGTCTATTTAGTAAAGCGGTTACGTAAAGCTGACGGTGAACCGCTCGTTTACTGTATTGATAAAATGCCAGAACATAAACTGTCAAATGATTTCGAGATTAAAGGTGAATCAATATTTGATGCCTTGCAGAAAGATGCGGGTATTACGATTAGCTACGCAAAAGCAGATATTAATACGATTGCGTATCATCAAGAAATATCCAAAATACTGGGCTGTGATCGTGACATACCATTACTCGTGTTAAAACAAATGCATTACGATTTGGATGATCACCCAATTTTATATTCACTTAATTTCTTCCGTTCAGATCAGGTTAGTTTTAACGTCTTTAGAAAGCGGATGGTTTAACCACGCTTAACTGGTAGGACGTCAGAGGATGGTCCTCCATCAATCATAAAAGAAGGCGTAAAAAGTCATATTTTACGCCTGTTAGCGTTTAGATATGAAGTATTAAAAGTCATATTAGGATATTTTTTCCACTTCTAATTATATGGTACTTTTAATCATTGATAGTCATGTGAACGGTATTCAATAACCAAGCGAGTGCAGTGATCTGATTTAATCTATAGGTATCTACCGGTCCTAGGATATGTGTTTGGAACAACATAAAAAAACTCGAAGTGAAAAATAGTAAAGAGCGGGATTAATATTAATATTTTCGTAAGCTGAATACGTTACATCACAGAAGTGCTATAAAAATGTTCGACAACCAATAGAAAGAGAGGATATTTTTTTAGAAGTTTGCGCATAATCATTGACTTGTAGGACGTCTTACTAATATAATGAAGAGGTAGGACGTATGTAAGGGATTTCAAATCTAATTTAAAGGTTGGACGTCCTATCAAAAGGCGTAGAACAATAAAAATAGATAAAATAGCAATCACCTTAAGTGATATCAAATATTTCACGATAAAATAGGCTGAAATTAGGGTATACCGTTAATGTGGTCTGCCAACTCTCTCAGTAAGCTTAAAATAGAACGAAAAAATAAAAAATGTAACGATATGAAAGGATGGATGAAACAATGCGAATGGTAGATTTAATCGCGAAAAAACGAGATGGAGAAACGTTAACTAAAGAAGAAATTAACTTTATGGTTGAAGGTTATACCGAAGGTGAAATCCCAGATTATCAAATGTCAGCGATGGCGATGGCTTTGTATTTTCAGGATATGACGACTGAAGAGCGGGTCAACTTAACAATGGCTATGGTTAATAGTGGTGATACGATTGATCTATCAGGAATCGATGGTATTAAAGTTGATAAACACTCGACGGGCGGTGTGGGTGATACGACGACATTAATTCTTGCGCCACTTGTCGCAAGTGTTGGTGTGCCGGTCGCAAAAATGTCTGGTCGAGGACTTGGTCATACGGGAGGTACGATTGATAAATTAGAATCAATCAAAGGGTTCCAAGTTGAACTCGATGGTCAAACCTTTAATGATCTTGTGAATAAAAACAAAGTCGCCGTCGTTGGTCAAAGTGGGAACTTAACACCGGCAGATAAAAAGTTGTATGCCTTGCGTGATGTGACCGCCACCGTTAATTCAATTCCCTTAATCGCAAGCTCTATTATGAGCAAGAAGATTGCCTCAGGCGCGGATGCAATTGTATTAGATGTTAAAACAGGTTCAGGTGCTTTTATGGAAAACTTAGAGGATGCAAGAGCACTTGCCAAAGCGATGGTCGGTATCGGTAATGGCGCTGGACGTCAAACGATTGGTGTTATTTCTGACATGAATCAGCCGCTTGGTTTTGCGGTAGGAAATGCATTAGAAGTAAAAGAAGCCATTGATACGTTAAATGGTCACGGACCAGAGGATTTGACCGAACTATGCTTAACATTAGGTAGTCATATGGTACATTTAGCGAAAAAAGCAGACTCAATTGATGAAGCGCGTGCGATGCTCATTGAAGCGATTGAATCTGGCCGAGCGCTTGATACGTTTAAAATCTTTGTTGAAGGACAAGACGGAGATAGTTCTGTGATTGATCAACCTGATCTATTACCACAAGCGAAAATGACTAAAGCGATCATTGCGGACACTTCAGGTTACGTACAAGAAATTATAGCGGATGAAATCGGGATTGCAGCTGGTATGTTAGGTGCTGGCCGAATGACAAAAGAATCAGAAATTGATTTATCTGTAGGACTTGTTTTAAACAAAAAAGTCGGTGATTACGTTGAAAAAGGTGATGTGCTTGTAACGCTTCATACGAATACCGATGAAATATCGGAAGTAGAGGAAAAAGTGAAAAAAGCGTATCGTTTATACGATGAAAAACCAGAAGCACGCGTCCTTATTTATGATGTCATTACGAAATAGTAGATGCGAATAAAATTCTAACCAAAACAGCAAGAATCAATCAATAAAGAAAATAAAAACATAATTTAAGATAAGGAGATCAATTATGAAAGAAGTTATTTTAGCGTTAATTGCAGGGATGCTTGTAGGAATATTATTTAAATTCCTAAAGTTACCTTTACCAGCACCACCCGTATTTTCAGCCGTAGTCGGTGTGTTCGGTGTTTTCTTTGGCGGCGTTGTCGCAGAATATTTACGTGCATTTTTTAGTTAATTGTTAATCCGTTGTTTAATCGGTGTGATGACCGGTTAAACATAACTGACGGGTTTATGTGAAGCGCATGTGTTTTGAACAAAATATAATTTATGAATGATAGAAAGGATGAAAGAACATGGGAGAGAAATTCAAGCGAATCTTTTTAGTTGTTATGGACTCTGTAGGAATTGGTGAAGCACCCGATGCTGAACAATTTGATGATTTAGGTGCTGATACACTCGGGCATATTGCTGAGCGTATGAACGGATTAAATATGCCAACAATGGGAAAACTAGGTTTAAGTAATATTAGAGAAATTAAAGGTATTGAAAAAGTCGATCAACCAATCGCACATTATACAAAAATGCAAGAAGCATCTAATGGAAAAGATACGATGACGGGACACTGGGAAATAATGGGTCTTCATATCGATCAGCCATTCCAAACATTTCCTGACGGTTTTCCTGATGATTTATTAGACGAACTAAAAGAGAAAACAGGCCGTGGTATTATCGGTAATAAGCCAGCATCAGGAACAGAAATTCTTGTTGAACTTGGTGAAGAACACATGAAAACAGGCGACTTAATTGTCTATACATCAGCGGACTCTGTGTTACAGATTGCAGCCCATGAAGATGTTGTACCAATCGATGAGTTATATGAAATTTGTGAAACTGCTCGTAAAATGACAATGAATGATAAGTATATGATTGGTCGAATTATTGCACGTCCATTTACTGGTGAACCAGGTGCGTTTGAACGTACATCTAACCGCCATGACTATGCTTTGAAACCTTTTGGTCGCACAGTGATGAATGCGTTAGAAGATGATGGGCTTGATGTGGTTGCTTTAGGAAAAATCTCTGATATTTATGATGGAGAAGGTGTTACAAAAGCAATTCGTACGAAAGATAATGATGATGGAATGGAGAAATTCATCCAATCTATTGATGAAGATTTCCATGGTCTAAACTTCTTAAACCTTGTTGACTTTGACGCGAAGTACGGTCACCGCCGGGATCCTGAAGGATACGGAAAAGCACTTGAAACGTTCGATGAACGTTTGCCAGAAGTATTAGAAAAACTTAATGAAGATGACTTACTCATTATAACCGCAGACCACGGAAATGATCCGGTCCATCACGGTACTGATCACACACGTGAATATGTTCCGCTTATCGTTCACCATAAAGGTGTGACATCAGGTAAAGCCTTACCTATCCGTGAAACATTTGCTGATATTGGGGCAACCGTTGCTGAAAACTTTGGTGTTGATATGCCGAAGTATGGTAAGAGTTTCTTAAATGAGATAAAATAGTAACAAATTGTTAAGGAGGAGCAAAATGACACAACTACAAGAAGCAACAGCGTTTATTCAAAAACAATTAAGTGAAAAGCCGTATGTAGGACTTATTCTCGGTTCAGGTTTAGGTATGCTGGCAGATGAAATTGAAAATCCCGTTAAAATTAAATATGATGTCATTCCAGGATTTCCAGTTTCAACCGTTGAAGGCCATGCCGGCCAACTTGTGATTGGTGAATTAGAAGGCGTGAACGTGATTGCGATGCAAGGGCGTTTCCACTTCTATGAAGGCTACGGTCTTGATGCGGTAACTTTCCCAGTTCGAGTGATGAAACAACTTGGTGTTGAAAAATTATTCGTTACCAATGCCGCGGGTGGTGTGAATGAAACCTTTGAACCTGGTAACTTAATGTTAATCACAGATCATATTAATAATACAGGTCAAAATCCATTAATGGGACCTAATGATAATGAGCAAGGGGTACGTTTCCCTGATCTTTCACAAGCTTATGATCGCAAGCTTCAAGCCTTAGCTAAAGATGTTGCGTCAGAATTGTCATTAGACTTAAAAGCAGGTGTCTATGTATGGAATACCGGTCCTTCATATGAAACACCAGCTGAAATTAATATGCTACAAAAAGTAGGTGGCGATGCTGTTGGTATGTCAACCGTACCGGAAGTGATTGTTGCCCGTCACGTTGGTTTAGATGTCCTAGGTATCTCATGTATTTCAAATATGGCTGCTGGTATTTTAGATCAACCATTAAATCATGAAGAAGTGATTGAGACAACGGAAAAAGTTCGAGAAGACTTCTTACGATTTGTTAAAACAATTTTAAGTAAAGTGAATGTCTAACATTTTCTAAGGGCGAGTTAATGCTACGTGCTCTTGTATATTCGGGGGACATGCGGTTAAGGATATGATAAAGGAGCTAACGGTTTATGACTGATCAAACGTTGATTCAAGAAGCACAAAAAGCAAGAGATAAAGCTTATGTACCTTATTCAAAGTTTAAAGTAGGTGCAGCACTGAAAACAAAATCAGGTAAAGTTTATCACGGCTGCAACATTGAAAACGCCGCTTACTCAGCTTGTAACTGTGCCGAGCGCAGCGCGCTCTTTTCAGCTTATAGCGATGGCGAACGTGATTTTGAATCACTGACGGTTGTGGCAGATACGGATCGTCCGGTATCACCTTGTGGTGTTTGCCGACAAGTCATCAGTGAGTTATGTGAAGCAAAAATGCCAGTAACGTTAACTAACTTACACGGCGATGTATTAGAAACAACCGTAGATGCCCTCTTACCAGGTGCATTTTTATCAGATGATTTATTTAGTGATGAGGAGGCAAAAAAGAATGAATAAAGATGCAGCACAATATATTGATCATACCGCTTTAAAAGCGGACACAACAAAAGAACAAATTGTTACGTTATGTAATGAAGCAAAGGAATATAACTTTTATTCTGTTTGTGTGAACCCAACGTGGGTAGAAACAGCCGCAAAAGAATTAAAAGAATCAGATGTTGACGTTTGTACCGTGATTGGCTTTCCATTAGGAGCAACAACATCAAAAGTCAAAGCATTTGAAACAACCAACGCGATTGAAAATGGCGCAACCGAAATTGATATGGTAATCAATATTGGAGCCTTAAAAGATGGTAACGATGATTTAGTTGAAGACGATATTCGTCACGTTGTTGAAGCTGCTAAAGGTAAGGCGTTAGTCAAAGTGATTATTGAAACATGCCTATTAACCGATGCTGAAAAAGTTAAAGCCTGTGATTTTGCGGTAGCAGCAGGTGCTGATTTTGTTAAAACATCAACTGGATTCTCAACTGGTGGTGCAACAGTCGAAGATATCAAATTGATGCGTAAAACAGTCGGACCTGATATTGGCGTAAAAGCAAGTGGTGGTGTACGTGACCGCGCGGGTGCTTTAGCTATGATTGAAGCTGGTGCGACACGAATTGGCGCAAGTAGCGGGAAAGAAATCGTATCTGGCGGCAAGGCAGATTCTGATTATTAATTAACAATAAAAAGTCTATTTTAAAAAACAGCCTTTACTCCTAACTAGAAGTAAAGGCTGTTTTGTCATATAAATGATGAATATACATCAGCATTAAAGAGTCTGCTATAGTCACTGTCCTTATTTAATAACGAGCACAGGACACGAAGCATGTTTAACAACATACTTACTGACACTGCCCATGACCATTTCTTTTAAAGCACCTAGGCCGCTACTACCAAGAATGATGATCTCATACTGTCCTTTTTTTTGAAATGAAACAATCGTTTCACCTGGTTTTCCGTGGAGTAGATGATAATGGTGATTTACCTCATGTTCAGTTAATAACTGTTCAATCGGTAGTAATTGTTTACGACGATCAAGATCTAATTTTTCTTTATCGTGAGAATGCAAAATATCATATTTTGACTTTTCAAAATCAGCGACAAAAACAACATCAATGACACTCTCAGGAATTAAATCATGGAGTCTAACGGCATCTTTTGCCGCTTGAATGGAATGGTCTGAACCGTCTACTGCGAGTAAAATCTTTTTGTACATGGAATCACTCCTCGTTTGGGTATAGATTAAATGTTAATGAGCACTTAATTTTGCGTTAGGGTCATCAAAGACAGCCAGTTGGTCAACTAAAGCTTGGCTATCCTCGTTTAAATGTTTTACCATCACGGTATTTTGATTTTGACGGAGCTTTAAAATAACTTGATCAATCGCAAAAACGGCAGAATCATCCCAGATATGTGCATTTTTAAATTCAATCTCAATTGTTTGATTTTCTAACGTATAATCAAAACCGTTTTTAAAGCTGTCAACAGAAGCGAAGAATAACTGTCCTTTGACTTGATACAATTGTCCTTGGTTCGTTGCGCTTTTTTCAACATGAACTACAGAAATTTTAGCTACAAATAAAATGGCACTCAAGACTACACCAGCAATCACACCTTGTGATAAGTCATGGGTATAAACAACAATCCCTACCGTGACTAACATAACAAGCGCATCTGATTTGGGTGCTTTCTTTAAATATTTAAACGTGCCCCAATCGAATGTGCCAATGGACACCATAATCATAATCCCAACTAAAATGGGCATCGGTATTTGAACGACTAAGCTACTTAGTACAAGGACTAAAAAGATAAGAAAGACACCTGCAACAACGCTTGATAGGCGAGAACGTCCACCTGACTTAATATTGATGATAGATTGGCCAATCATCGCACAACCGGCCATACCACCGAAGAAACCAGTCACAATGTTAGCTAGGCCTTGGCCACGAGACTCTTTATTTTTATTGCTATCAGTATCGGTTAAGTCATCGACAATTGTTGCTGTTAATAGAGACTCTAACAATCCAACAATTGCTAGTGCGATGGCATAAGGGAAAATGATGGTCAATGTTTCAAAGGTAAATGGTACATTTGGAATAATGAAAGATGGTAAGGTATTTGAAATTGTCCCTAAGTCACCTACCGTATTTAAATCTAGATTATAAAATAATGCAATGCCAGTTAAAATAATAATAGCGACAAGCGGCGCTGGAACAGCGGTTGTAAAACGCGGTAAAATATAAATAATGGCTAAAGTTACCCCAACAAAGATATATGTCAGATTAGAAATCCCAATAAAATGCGGGATCTGTGAGGTAAAGATCAAAATGGCCAATGCATTAACAAAACCAATCATCACAGCGCGGGGAATAAACTTCATTAAGCGAGCAATCTTCAGCGCACCGAACACATACTGAATGACACCTGTTAAAATCGTGGCCGCGAGCAAGTAATCAAGACCGTAATCTCTAATTAGTGGCCCCATTAATAAAGCCATCGCTCCCGTCGCACCAGAAATCATCCCAGGTCTGCCACCGAATACCCCAGTCATAATAGAAATAATAAACGCGGCGTATAAACCAACCATTGGGTCGACGCCAGCGATAATGGAAAAGGCAATGGATTCTGGAATAAGCGCGAGTGCGACAACAACCCCGGACAAAATGTCACCCTTTATATTACTTAAATAGTCTTGCCTCAATCTGTCTAACATCAAATAAATGCCTCCTTGAATTTTATTAATTTATTTAGACGCATGTCTTTAGCGCTTCACATACGTTTACCTCATAGGCAGTAATTATTCACACCGCCTAACTATAGCAAACATACCTTGTTAAAACAATAGAATTTATAATTATAAATGGTGTCACAAGCAAAAACATTATATCATTTCATATGTTGTTTTATAAGGTATGCATCCTCAGGTAGCAACACAAGGTAAACGAGTATGGATCCCGCTCCCCTTCCTCAAACATGCGTTAGAATGTCAGGTAGGGGAAGTTCAAAGTGAGTATTCCTGTTTAGATAGATAAAAAACCAAGTCACATTTGACTTGGTTTTTCAATGAATTAATCATATTAAATGGCCTAAGCGTCCTTGTATGAGTGAGTTCTTTCAATCGTGCCATCTTCCCGGTGGATGACAAGCGACGTTCGTTTATTTTTAGCGATTGTTTTTCCGCGAACAATAGCGTCTTCTTTTATATCAAACACATCACTTGCTTGTTTTGCGCCACGCGTTTTTACTTGCCACTGATTGCCGTCTGGTAGAATATCAACGGCATGATCCGTTAGTTCAGGACGTGAATCAGTTGATGGAGACTTATCAAGTGTTTTTGAACTGATATCTATCATGTCTTTCTTTTCTTTTGCTGATGCCTGATTGGTCCATTCTTTTGCTTGACTGATGGCAATTGGAATCGCTTCGTCTTTGTCGTAACCATCCGCAAGTAATTGGTTCGTAATTTCAACAGCTTTTAACTTTTTCGGCTCATCAAAGTTCTTAAATGCAGAGGGATAATCATTTTTTGTATAAGGCAATCAAACCACTCCTTTCTTAAGTAATTTATAATGATAAAATTGTCTTTTCTATACTCATACCCCTTGATACCTCATTGAAACACAGATATGTCACTTACAAAGAACGGCCTTTAATAGAACATATACAAATAGTTGTCAGGTTAGACAAGAAAAAAGCCACTGCGAGGCAGTGACTTTTAGCTAGATTAATTATATTTGATTTTATTCTTGATTGTAAGCCCCGTGCATAACAGGACCGACAAAGTCATTTAGTTTAAAGCCATGCTTAATCGCCGCATAAACGAAATCTTTTGCTTTTGTGACAGCTTCTTTTACTGAGTCACCATTGGCTAAGTTTGAGGTGATGGCTGCAGCAAACGTACAACCCGCCCCGTGGTTATAGCTTGTTTGAAGCTTTTCTTTTTCTAACACAACAAATTCTTGACCATCATAGAATAGGTCAATCGCTTCTTTATTCATAAAGGCTTTTCCACCTTTAATAACGACACTTTTTGCCCCTAGGTCAACAATTTTTTGAGCGGCTTCTTTCATCTCATCTAGTGTTTGGATCGGATCCATTTGTGCCAGTTGACTTGCTTCAAATAAGTTTGGTGTTGTCACTGTTGCAAGAGGCAATAATAATTCCCGCATGGCGTCAGTATTTTCAGGCTGTAATACTTCGTTCTCACCCTTACATACCATTACTGGATCAATAACGACACGGTCAATACCGTGTTCCTTGATTTTTTTCGCTCCAAGTTCAATTATATCAACAGAACCTAACATTCCTGTCTTCATCGCATCGATACCGACAGATAAAATCGTATCTAATTGTTTTTCAACGATAGTGACATCAATCGCGGTAACGTCATGTGCCCAAGTTTCAGGTTTCATCGCCACAATAGACGTAATGGCAGTCATGCCATAAACATTATGTTCTTGAAACGTTTTTAAGTCCGCTTGGATACCAGCGCCACCGCTAGAATCTGATCCTGCAAGTGTTAAAGTTTTTTTCATGTGAACTTCCTCCTTAGGATGATACCTCGTATTAATACACGGAGTGTATCGCTAGGTAGACATATACCTGCCTTCCTATCATAACATGTTTTTTTGGAAAATTAAAAAGATGTATCTCTCTCGTTTGTGTCAAGTTGTTCTTAGTAATATAACATACTTGCTAGTTATTGATCTGTTTCCGCTCTTGTTAAAGTGGTTTTACCTGTTTAACTTTTTCTTTTTAATCGAAGTCACTTGAAAATGACCTTACCATTTGTTAGAATTAGTAAAGAACTTGATGTTCGATAAAATGTTTGTAAAAATATGTATAAATTTTAGTCGTCAGTGACTTGATGCATGTATAAAAATAACGAGAGGAGGCAGAGTATTATGGAGCGTTTCATTATATTGATTCCAACACTAGCGGCTTGCATTCTCTTCTTTTATATAGGTTACTTTTTGCTTAAAAAAGTCTATCATTTCTCTAAAGAAATGAGTGGTGTTATTGCTGGTGCTATATCGGGCGTCATCTTACTAGTAGTGTCGATGACTACTTTAGAAAATCCACCTTACTTTTTATTAGCTTTGTTTTTCGTGTTTTTAACCATCATTTCCTATCTGGAAATAAAAAAGTATAAAAATAAACATGAAAATGATTCTATATGAGAATAAGTGTCTGTATACTTTATTTTAGCAGTTACACTATGATAATAATGATTCTAAAGGTTATCTGATACAATTTATCTCATGAGAGAGCGTCACTTTTCTAATAATATAGGAAAGTATAAAATTTTTGCTGATATACCAAGGGTTAGAGCCTTAGTAAGTGTTTTGCTTTTAACAGTATTAATTCTTTTTATTTTCAATTTGTTTTTTTGTAATTACTAAAAAACAATACAGATATAAATACAATAATAAACATTCCTATTTTTTCCACGACTTCATTATCAGTAAGGAAAAATAAAATTGAGGTTAATATCATTGCTGAAATTGCTGCATAAATAATATTCATAAATTTATTTTTCATAGTTTTATATCACCACGCTTTTATTTACTTTCTATTGAAAACCAAATCCACTTACAATAACCCAATTATGTCTAATCCAAATTGCTCTTGCTGCTGAAGGAGTAACGAATTCTGATAAAACTGATCCAACTACCGCTCCCGCTACCGCTCCTGGTACAGCACCTATTTTAGCTCCAAGTGCTGCACTTCCTCCTGCTGATCCTACATTAAGAATTTTTCTAACAGTTGTTTTACTTAACCAGATTTTACATCCCCACCAATAAACCTTTATATCATCTTTACCTTCTATTGCAGAAGCTCTATAAAAAATAGTATTATCTTTTACATCAATGCTAAACTTATTTGAAACCACATTACCTTCAACAGTTAAATCATTTTTATGAAAATCCGATAATTGTTTGTTTGCTATTTTCACCTGGCTTTTTACAATTTGAAATTGTTTTGTTCCAATCTCTTCTTTTAATTTTTGTTGGTTAGAGATTTTAAATCTTTTATTTTTCACCTCAATGTACTGATTAACTTGTTTTATAAGATCATCAGAAAGTATTAAAGAAATTTCATTATTAGTAACTTGTTGTGGAATTTCTTTTTGTTGTTTATTAATTGATACAGATGCACTTACACTTGTAGAAAATCCTCCTATAAATAAAGTTAACACCATAGACACGATTAATAATTCTTTCGTTATTTTTTTCAAAATAATTTTCTCCTTATTATATAAAATGTATTAATATATCCATTTTAAACAAATTAATGGTAAAAGTCAATTGTAGTAGTGTCAAGAATTTTGTGTAAACCTCTCTATTGTAGTTCCAGAGTTACTGTATAAATTTAAAATATATATAAACGCTCAGGCACAGCGCATCTGCTTGTCCTTGATTGTGGGACTGTTTCTTAATGATTCATGGGGTGGGTTCGGGGGCCGCCCCATGAAAGCTTAGAAACACTTGTTTCGTTATACCATCCCGTAAGTGGCTGGTGCTGTATGAAGCATCATTTCACCCATTAAAGTGTTCGGAATGTGGCAATGTATTGGAATTCAGAGGGATAGCTGTGCGCGAAAATGGACAACTAGAAGTGCAATATGCGAATGATAATGAAGCCAGAGATTATATTAATCTGAAGATTGAAAGAATTGAGTCAGAAGTGTACAAAAAAGTACAAAAAGAAAAACAGAAGCAGCCATCAAAGAGAATCGGTTCAGCTGGAGCGAACGCGAAAAATGTGGGGGAGAAATGCTTCCTGTGTATTATACAAGCCTTCATGGTATCACTTATAAAAATCCAGAGTTGAAAAGATCGGCTAATCTCTAGCCCAAAAAGGGTGAGGCTTAGCCGAGCTTTTCTATTGTATTGGTGTATACACTAGAAAAGAGGCGCTCTCTATTTCTGTCTAGAACACTTGAGAACTATTTTTTATTCACTTCCACATGATAGGTAATGATTAAACCAGTCGGTTAGTAACACTGGTCATGAATCTAATGACTGATGCCATTTATGTCGCCGCTTACGTGCTGTATATCCGTAAGGTTTATGACGTTTGGTAGAAAGATGCGTGGACGTCTTCATCGTTAACCATGTGGCACTAAACGCTATACTTAACAATAGAACCGGTACAATCATAATAAAGTGACCGGTGATAAAGGCCTTAATAAAAATAGCGATAAATGAACACGCGTAAACAATTAAAATGACAGTCATGGTGATGATTGACGCACTTTTTGTCGATGGTTCTTTATTCATGATAATCAATAACTTTAACTTTAGAGATAAGAGACGTTGATCTGTATGGACGAACATTTAAATGAATCATAGGTATAGGTGTGTTTGGTCGGTAAGTCTTCATAGTGGGCATGTTTCTCTCACCTTTTCTGTTGTTTTTGCGCCTTAGCTATTTAGTGAGTATGGCTTTAGCGCTATTGCTTTAAGGATAGCACGACCGTTACATTCATGGTATTGGGAAACTTACGATGATTTTATCTCGTTGAGTGCGAAAATAGTTTAACAACTTGCCTAATTAACTTATCTGTTAAAAAGGCTTGTTGAAAACACTCATGTTTGATATAAGCACAGTTGAAAAAGGTTTTGATGACTTTTGTTCTTTATCTACTTAAAACAACAAAAGTCTAAACCAATGGCTTGGTCTAGACTTCTTTAAACGTATCATGGTTATTGATCAGTGTGAGTGACGCTTCTTTATAGAATTCAGCGGCGGATTTATAAGCCCGATATTTATAATAGTAATCACCAACTAAGTTTAGGGCTTTGCGGTACTCATGAAAATCACCGTGCTCTTTAAAGTAAGGAATAATGTCGTGTTCGACTTTTGCGAGGGTGATTTTTTCGTCTCGGTTAGGATGGAGACGCAGCATCAACATAAAGAACTTGTACTCGAATTTTTGATTGTTATACCGTGCAGCAAGCGCTAGCCCTTTTTCTACGAGCACATCAGCCGCTTATGTCATTGCCCGTCGGGCAATGGGCTTTAAAGAAAAACTCCCACCGGTATTGTATTCACTTGTTCCAGAGCAGAAACAAGGTCTACATCATTGGGCCGGGTGGGCGTATTTGACGCGTACCCTGTCTTTTGTCAGAACCTATACGTTCTATCAGACAGAACGATTCGACCCAAGCAAGTTGTGCTCCTGGAGCGCACTATTTCCCCAACATGCTTTAATAGATGTTGAGAAAATAG
Organism: Halolactibacillus halophilus; assembly: GCF_900115605.1. Classification (GTDB taxonomy): domain Bacteria; phylum Bacillota; class Bacilli; order Bacillales; family Amphibacillaceae; genus Halolactibacillus; species Halolactibacillus halophilus. Next base: position 3,402 of record NZ_FOXC01000040.1, on the reverse strand, counting down.
GTTTGCGTCGGTTGGAAAGTAGAAAAACCTATGCTTAGTTGAACGAGCATGGGTCGCCTTTAGGGTGTCCTTACGGAATCCCCTTCCTCAAACATTCCTGAGAATGTTAGGTGGGGGTAGTTCAATGATCACGTGCAAGCCTTTAACATTATTTTTTTTAAAAATTATGACGGATATTCAGACTCATTTTGTAGTGGTTCAATCATATTAACCGAGAGTTGATCAGTATATTTGTCGTTTAAGTCTGTATCTTCTGAGTTATTATATCCAAAGAAAATAAAAACAGATAAACTAATAACCATTACATAATTTCGTAACATTCTCATTAATAATCATTCCTCTTTTCATTTTTTGATGGCCTTTTTATAAGCATTAGCAGCTGACTTATATAGTCTGAAATTATAATAAAGATCACCCACTAAATTTAAAGCACTCTTATATTCATGATAATCACCTTGCTGTCTAAAATAGGGGATAATCTCATTTTCTACTTTATCTATCTTATCCTGTTCAAACTTTGATGAATTCAATCGAAGCTTTAGCATAAAAAATTTATATTCAAACTTTTTATTTTTGTACTTAACCGATAAATCATAACCTTCATCTACCAAAAGTATTGTTTTTTTATTTTCTTCACTCTCTAATAATATCAAAGATTTCAAATGTAAGGAGGGTATTTTTCTTAGATTATCTTTTTTCAGTTCTAACGATTTATTAATAAAATTCAAAGCTTCTTGATAATTTTTTTGGTTGAAACTCGTATAAGCGAGATTATGATACACTAATCCTCGATTATTTCCAATAGTCAATGAGTCTAATGTTAATACTTTTTTAAAAAAATATTCTGCTTTGTCATAGTCACCTATCAAATTGAAATTAATCCCCAGAATCATACAACAATCGGCCACACGTGTATGGTTAAAATCTTTTTGATAAATATCTAGAGCTTTATTAGAACATATAATCGAATTTGGGATTTTATCTAATCTACTGTAAACAATCGCAAGATAATAATCTAACTCCGGATCTATTATATTTAAATCAGTACTTATATTTACAGCATTATTTAAGCATTTTATTGCATCATTCAATTGGCCCTTAATATTATAGAATATACCTGTAAATTTATAATAATAATACTTTTGTGTCTTTGTGAAAAAAGGTGCGTTTTTTTGCAAATCAAAAAATACATTTTCTGCACACTTAATTTCTGCTATAACCATAAAATACCTAAACAAAAAAACCTTATACTGTATAATCACATTATAATCATCAACATACTTTATTTCCGTTGATAATTCACTGTATATTTTTTTGCTCTCTTCATCTTTTCGCATAATCATAGAAGTGTTCCACAAATTTATTTTTTCAAATATAACTTGTTCTTCTTTATCACCTTCAGATAATGAGATATCTAAATTTAATCGTTCAGCCAACAATATATATATTTCTTTACTCGGAGTAACAAGGTTATTTTCAATTTTGCTCAAATACGGAATGGAACAAATGCCGGTAGCTAACTGTTGTTGGGTCATATGTTTAGCTTGGCGATGGAATTTAATTTGGCGACCACTGGACAATAGAAGCACCTCCTTGGGTTAAGATATTTTAATGATGAATCTATTTGTGCTTGTATGACTATTTTAACAAAGAACGAGTCATAGTATAAAGAAAGAAAATATTCCGTGCGTGATAATGTGAAACATTATCTTAAATAGATACGTCATCACACATGAACATGATTGATATAAATTTAACTGACTACCGCCAAAGGAATGTACCACTAGTGACAAGTTTTTAACCACCTAATGCCAAGGTATTTACCACACAGTGCCAACCTATTTACCAACATGCTAAAATACTCATTTACCATTGAGTTCTCTAGGAATTTAGCGTGGCTTGACATCGAGCCTCTGCGGGCGTGGTTATTACGCCATAGAACCAGTTGAACACATGCTGGCTCTGCCGAACAAGGCTACCATGCCCACTGCTCGATATAAAGCCTAGCTCCACTCACATAATGGTAAATAGCTTGGCAAACAGTGGTACAATTGTTGACAATCACTGGCCATAAACTTGGCAAGCCTGGTAAATATCATTGGCAGTAGTCAGTTTAACAGTGACAACAGGAAACAATGTTAAGAAAACCTTACATTTTCAAGCTTTTAAACACGGTTATTTCCCAATACACATTTGTTTCTCTTAATGTTAATCTGTAATTAACCTTGGCCGAGGGAAAAATATATTAATGATAAACGGGGCGTCGAAGCAAATGGTAAAATATTTACATTTCATATGGCTGTTATTAATTATACCAATTATAGGATGCTCTTATAATGAGAGCGATCAAGCTATTTTAAATAATAACGCTTATAAACAATTTAACGTACTTCCGAAAGAAGTCTCCCTCTTCAAGCGTGTGAAGGGCGTAGCCCAACGGTAAGGGGGAGATGAATGTCGGTTGGGCGATAGTCCAAAGTTTTTTGTTTTGTCTTTATTCTCAATATGTTATAATCAGTCTTATAAAATATAAGGACTGATGTAATAGTGAAACTAGACAGTAATAACCATTCAGTATTTTTGATGCATTACCATCTTGTGTTAGTCGTGAAGGATCGAAGAGAAGTAATAGATGATATGATTTCGGATTATGCCAAAGATAAATTTGTGTCATTGAGTGAAAAATATAATATCACATTAGTTGAATGGAACCACGATATTGACCATGTTCATATTCTGTTCAAAGCACAACCAAACAGTGAATTATCCAAATTCATCAATGCCTATAAAAGTGCCAGTTCAAGACTGATCAAAAAGGATTTCCCTTATGTTCGTAAAAAGTTATGGAAAGACATGTTTTGGTCGAGAAGTTTTTGTTTGTTAACGTCTGGCGATTCATCTATTGACGTGGTGAAAAAATATATTGAAACTCAAGGGATAAAGTGAAGTGATTTGATATGGCTAAACAAAATAAAGCGTACAAATTCAGAATATATCCAACAGATGAACAGGTCGTGATGATACATAAGACCTTTGGTTGTGTGCGTTTTGTCTACAACAAGATGTTAGCCGAACGCATAGAAACATATGCAAAGTTGAAAGATGATAAAGAAGCCTTGAGAAAGGTGAAACACCCTACACCTGCTAAATATAAGACGGAGTTTGAGTGGTTGAAAGAAGTGGATAGTCTTGCACTGGCAAATGCTCAAGTAATCCTAGAGAAAGCTTATAAAGCCTTTTTCAAGGGGCATACCAAGTTCCCAAAATTCAAAAGTAAACGACATAAACAAAGCTACACAACAAATGTCGTCAATGGAAACATACAATTATTGGATGGTTATATCAAATTGCCTAAATTAAAAATGGTTAAAATCAAACAACATCGTGCCATTCCTTCGGAAT